>JBBRNQ010000016.1:0-53083 GCA_038230235.1 Actinomycetales bacterium | reverse complement strand
TTGAGGAAGGCGTCGAGCAGCGAGAGGGAGTTGTCGTCCTTCACGACCGAGCCGTCAGGCTTGGTGCTGACGTTCGTCCGCACCACGGTGTCGTCGAGCATCGAGTGGCCGAACCGGTAGACGGCGTGGGCGAACTCGGCCCGGACCGCCGCGTTGGTGTCGGGGGTGTAGACGTGGAAGGGACGGATCAGCGGCTGCATCTTCCGGCCGAACTCCTCGAAGACGGTGTGCTGGTACTCCATCTCGGTGACGAACCGCGCGGCCTGGAAGAGGCGCTCGCCGTACGTGTAACCCGATCCGGTCGTGGCGTCCTGCCACTTGGCCAGGGTGGCCACACCGGCGGCCGAGGTGTCGCCCTTGAGGGTGGCGTCGATGTCGGCGACGAGACGGTCGTGCTCGGAGTGGAAGACCTGGTGGATGGTCGAGAGCGCGATGTTCTCGTTGCACCGCCCGTCCCCGCAGGTGAAGTGGGCGTTGAGCATCTCGTCGTCGTACGTGCCGGCCGGTTGGCTCGCGAAGTCGGCCGACGGGATGGTGTCGGCGTCGGGCTCCGGGGCGACCCGCGGCGTGGCCGGGTTGTGGTCGGCGTCCTGGGGGCTCGGGTCGGCGTTGTTGGCGATGTCGGTGAGGAAGGGCACGTTGAAGTGCACGGCGTCGGCCGGCACCGGCACGGGGTTGGCGAGGTCGCCCTCCACCAGCCCGCTGGTCGTCACATACTGGGGGAGACCGCGAGCCGGGCCGGGGACGAACTTGCCGTAGGGGTCGGCCGCGATCATCGGGACGTCGGTGACGTCCCTGTCGACCAGCTTCAGGCCCAGCAGGCGCGAGGACTGGTCCTTGACCGAGGCCCAGGTGGAGATGCCGGTCCGGCCGTCGGGAGACCCGGGGTAGGTCTGACCAGCATCCAGACCGCCCAGCAGCCGGCCCGTGGAGAGCGGGTGCCCCGCGGCGTCGGCGGCGTACTCGCGCAGGAAGACCTGGTGGGACGCGTGAGAGGAGTAGGTCTGGCTCTGGTCGACCCACGGGGTGTCGGTGTTCGTCGCGTCCGTGACGTCGTCGGCCGTGCCGACCTGCCCGTCAGGACCCGGCTGGTTCCCCGCGCGGGTGAGCACCATGAAGCGCTGGCTGGCCGGGAGGTCGTCGGCGTTGCCGGCGACGTGGTCGGGCCCCGCGATGAGCGGGTCGTCGTCCTTGAGGGGCACAAAGATCGTGCCGCGGCTCTTGACGGTCTGGTCGACCCCGTGGTCGAAGAACTGCCCGAAGAAGGTGAAGAGGCTGTTGTAGGGCGGGGAGAGGCCCACGTCGGTGGTGACGTTGGGGATGAAGAGGGTCTGGTGCGAGGGCGTGCAGTTCACCGGCACCGGGTCGACCGGGGGGACGGCGTCGAGCTGGGGGTCAGTCGTGCAGGGGACGGCCGTGGACGCCCCGCCGCTCTGCGAGCGCACCTGGTGCCCGGCCGCCGAGACCGCCGCTGGGTTCGTCGAGGTCTGGTCGACGATCAGGTTGCTGATGACGCGGGGCTCGGAGTCGATGACGACGTTGCCGGCGAGCTTCTGCTTGTACGACGTCGGTCCGGGAGGGCCCACGGGGAAGGCTGACGTGATCGGCTCGGCGTCGCGGTGCGCCGCCTGGGTCAGGCGGGGGAACCCGACGTCGGCGGCGGCGAAGGTCTCGTTGCCGGTCTTGAGGTTGTTGCAGGACCCGTCCACCGTGCGCAGGCCGTACGACGTGAGGATGTTGGGCACCTGCTCGACGTCGGGGATGTTGTCACCCGGCTTGGCCAGCAGCGTGCCGCAGGGGTCGGTCGCCGAGCGGGTCATCGTGTGGCGCTCGGCGATCTTGATCTGCTTGAGGATGAAGGAGAGGTCACCGGTGGTCACGGTGAAACCGCTCCCGACGGGGCCGGCCGCGAGCGCGGTCGTCGCCGGGAGCTGCACGAGCAGCCCGCCCGCGAGGACGGCCGCCGAGACGGAGGCGACCTGGCGTGACCGCCGACGCCGCGGGGTGAGGATCCTGCCTGGAGATCGAGCCATGACGCACCTTTACGTGGAGTTCCCCTGCGACGAGTCGTCGCCGGACGGGCCCACGTAACTGGACGGACCTTGAGAAAACCTTGAGAGAAAATTGATAGAACCTTGAGGATCACCTGAGACGCTCCTCCGCTGGTGCCCGCTCCCGGGGGGCGACGAGAGGGCCCCGACCGCGTGGCGGCGGTCGGGGCCCTCTCGTCCAGCCGGAGCGACTGCTCCAGCTGCTGTGCCCGCTGCTACTGCCGGATGGTGTTCAGCGGCGACGGCGGGCTGGTGCCGATGGCGGTACCCGCACCGTTGAGGGCCTTCACCGTCAACGGGCGCTGCGCACACGGGGTGGCGTAGGTCCCTCCGAGGTTGCAGGCCGGCGGCGGTGCCCCGACGGCGGTGAGCGTGAACGCCCCGGGGGCGATGAGGGAGACCGTGAGGTTCGCGGCTCCCAGCGTCGCCGGGTCGAAGGTCGTCCCCGCCTCGGTGAGGTAGGGCAGCAGCCGCATCGAGGCCACCGTGGTGTCCGTCGAGGTCGCCGTGATGACCAGCCGCTGCTTGGTCGTGCGGTAGACGTTGTTGAGGGTGATGTTGGTCGGCACCGCCGGGGTGACGACGACGTTGACCGTGGTCGGCGACGACGTGCCGTTGACGTTGGTCGCCGTGACCCTGAACGTGTAGGTCCCGGCCACGGTGGGAGTGAATTTCAGCGTCGACGTGGCGGTCGCGGTCGCGGCGGCCGGGGTCTGGCTGACGGTCACCGGGTTGACCGGTCCGGCCGTCTGGGTCCAGGCCCAGGTGGGCGTCGGGGACGACGGGCTGGTCGCGGTGATCGTCACCAGGTTGGTGGCCGTCACGTTCTGGTCGACGATCGGGGCGATCGACGGTGGAGGAGCCGGGGTGACCGTGATGGTCGAGCTGGCCGTCGAGTCACCACAGGGGTTCGAGGCGCTGAAGGCCACGAAGTAGGTGCCTGCCGCCAGGCCGACGGCCGAGAACGTCGGTGTCGTCGTCGTCGCCCCGGTGAGGGCCCCGTTGAGGTTGGTCCCTCCCGCTGTCGTCCCTGCGGTCCACTGGAGGGTCACCGGGGTGGTGGCCCCCGCGGCCAGGCCGCCGGACAGCTTGATCGAGCTCCCGTTCGCCACCGAGTACGGAGCCCCGATGAGCGTCGGCGACGTGCAGGTGACCGGAGACGGCGGGACGGAGCTCGGCCACGGGTCGAGAACCCCGGCCTGGGTGCCGGTGATGCTCTGGTAGCCGCCGAGGGCGAGGAAGGGGATGGAGTTGACGTTGTTCTCGGGGATGGGCGTTCCCGGCACGTTCTCCGGGAAGATGTACTCACCGATAGGAGCGTGATACTGCCCGTAGAAGATCCCGTTGGCAGTGGTCTTCGCGGTCGGGGTCCCGGGGACCTGGCTGCTGCCGTTGGGGATGATCGTGCCCGGGTTGAACTGCGAGAGCCCGGTGACGACCGCCCGCACCTCACGGGTGGGCGGGATGAACTGGCCGGCCGGAGGGGCCGTGCAGGCCTTGGTCGTGGCGACCGCGGCCGTGCACGGGGGCCGGAAGCGCCAGCGCCCGCGGACCGCACCGGTGGGTGGCCCCTGGTCGGGCAGGATCGTGCCCCACTCCCGGTCGGTGGTCGCACCGGTCGTCGGGTTGATGTCGACGCCGTAGAGGCGGATGAGGCGGGTCTCGTCAGTGGCCATCCCCTCGAACCTGGTCCGCGCGGCGGCCTCACCCGCACCGAAGACGGTCAGACCGCCGGTACCGATGAGCGACACCTCGATCGAGACGTAGGCGGGGTCGATGCCCGGCTGGGTGTAGATGCCGAGGCTGGCCGTGATCGTGTGGGCCGAGACGTAGCTGGCGCCCGCACCGTCCTTCTCGAGGCTGCCGGCGAAGGTCACGTAGTCGCCGACCTCGAAGGGCGCCTGCTGGCGGGGGTCGGCGCACGTGCCGCGCACGCAGGTGTTGGCGTCGACGTTGGCCGGCGAGTCCATCCGGAAGAGGGTGTAGAACGCGCCGTTGGCCGGCAGGGCCGGTTGGGGCGTGACCCCGGAGGTGTCGCTGCCGGTGTAGATGGGCCGGTTGGTGCGCGGGCACTGCGGGTCGTCAGGGTTGCCGGCGGTGTTGGGGTCGGCGGTCACCCGGGGGATGCACATGGGGAAGCCGGTCTCCGCGAGGATGGTCGGGTTGTCCTGGTCGACCTGGAAGCGGTCGTCCGGTGACCCCGCCCGGCCGTATCGTCCGCTGCCGGGCGCGCCGTTCTCGTCCTTCGCCGACGCGTTGGCGGGGTCGTTGATGCGGACCCGGTTCCCCGTGCCCGGTGTGCCCGGGGTGCCACCCACCTCCAGCTCGCCGTTGGCGTAGTTGATGTCGCTGATGTAGCCGGTGCCGGAGTTGAGGTCCTGCTGGCTGACGTGGACGAGCCCGGCGATGTAGCGGTCTCCGCTGCCGTTGACGACCCGGTTGCCGATGACGTTGACCTCGTACGTCGTTGGCGGCTGGGGGCTGTCGTCGAGCGCCATTCCCGTCGCCACGTCCGTATAGGGGGCGGGCGCGTGGGTGAAGAGCTCCTGCCACGTCAGGGCGTTCGCGGGCAGGATGACGACGAGCTCACGGGGGATGACGACGGTGTGGCCGTTGACCACGAGCGTGCCGCCCGAGTGAGGGTCGCTCGGCGTGTCCACCGTGGCCTTCTGGATGAAGCCGGTGATGTCGAACTGCGTGCTCGAGGCCACCACCGGGATGACGGCGGCCGGGATGGCCGCCCCGACGGCGCCGGAGCCGGCGCCGCTGGCAGCCAGGGCCGCGCTCACGGTGAGGATGCCGAGAGCCGACCAGGGGTGCCGTCGCCGCTTCCAGCCCGCTCGCGAGTCGACGCCGCCGGTTCTCGGTAGCGCCGTCAGTCGCCGGGTGAGTCTGTCCAGGGGTCGTGCCATGGTGCTCGCCTTCTTCTCCTGCAGGTTCGGTTTGGGTGGTAGGTCGGTCAGTCGGTCAGTCGGTCAGTCGGTAGTCGGCTCGAGAGGAGGGCGTCGTCAGATGGCTCGGGTCACATGGGACCGAACCCGAGCCCGAGGGTCTGGAGAGCCGTCGCCGTGAGGGCGGCGACGGCGAGGAGGCCGGCGGCTCGACCGGTCGGCTGGAAGGGTGGCAGCAGGCGCAACCGGCTCCCCGCCCGCTGGCACCCGAGGACGAGGAGCAGGGTGCCGAGCTCGAGGAGGCTGGCCACGACGTCGGCTGCGCCCACGGCCTCACGCGCGCCCGCAGTGGGTCCGAAAGGCAGGCCCAGGACCCGGGACCACGCCCACACGAGCAGTGGTGCCCCGGAAGCCACCACGACGAGCAGGAGCTGGGTCGACCGGGTGAACCGCCCGGGGCTACGCAGCAGCGCTCCCGCGAGGGCTGCCTCGACGAGACAGAGAGCGACGAAGAAGACCCCCGCCGCGGGCCACTCGGTGAGGTGCTCCGGGACGACGGCTGCGTGGATCACGGCGGCGCCGAGCAGCGCTGCCGCGAGCAGCAACCGGGTGTCTGGCGTGACCAGGTCCTGGCCCCCCGGCTCCTGCGCCAGCCGGGGCATCCGCAGACGGGAGGTCGTGCGTCGCGAGCCCACCAGGTCGAGGCGGCCCCGCAGGGCGATGACCAGGAACGTCACGACCAGACTGGTGACGAGGATGAGGACGGCGCCGTACCCGAGGGCCTTGAGCTGCAGGGCCAGCGTGGCGTGCTGCATCCGCTCCAGGCACTGGGCCGTCGAGCACATGCCTCCGCTGGTGCTGAGCATCATGCTGTTGTTGCGGGTCTGGAGGACGTAGTCGTAGACCGCGCTGGAGGACAGCTGGATCATCCCGGCCACCGTGCCGAAGCCCGCGACGAGCAGCCAGGTCATGAGGAAGCCGAACCGCCGGCGGGTCGGTCCGACCAGGCGCCGGGCGACGGCCAGCGCGAGCAGGACGGCGAGGGTCGCGAGGGGGACGGCGAGCAGCGAGTCGCGCCACCAGCTCCCGAACGGCTGCTGAGTGCGCTCGACGGCCCCCACGGCCCCCCGCAGGGCGACGACCCAGAAGGAGTCGGCGAAGGCGAGGACCACCGCGAGGGGGACCACGGTGCCCCAGGGGACCCGGAACCCCGTACGGCGTCCCGTTTGCCCGGTCGCGACGGCGGCTGCGGCCGTCGCGCCGGTCCCCGCCTCCGACGGACGGCGGGCGACCACGCTCACGGCGTGATCTCCCAGCCGAACATCATCGCGTGGTCCTCGTGGGCGAGGTTGTGGCAGTGGGCGACGTAGGGTCCGACGAAGTCGCGGAACCCGCGGTAGACCATGACCGACTCGCCCGGGTCGAGGGCCACGAGATCCTCGCGGGAGACGTCGTCGGGGTGGTCCGGGCTGCCGGCGGTGACGTCCTTGCCGTCGCGCATGACGGTGCGGTGCTCCTCCATGTGGAGGTGGAAGGGGTGGACCCAACCCCCACCGCCGTTGCGGATCTCCCAGATGTTGAAGCTGTTCTTCGGCTGCTGGGCGAGGGGCGTGAGGCCGGCGGGGTTCTTCAGGCTGGTGGCGTTGGTCGCGGGCTGGAAGGGCTCTCCGTTGATGAGCCACTCGATCTCGCCGCCGCCGCTGCCGCGCTGCACCTCGAAGACGAGCCGGTTGTCGAGCAGGCTCTGCCAGTTGCTCGGCAGGGGCGGCAGCTCGCGCAGCGGGGTGAGGGCGGTCGGCATGACGCTGTTGTCGGGGGCGACGTCGCCGATGACGAACTTGAGCACCGGGACCATGTAGGCCGGGTCGGGGGAGAAGCGCGAGGAGTTGCTCCACATCCGCCCGTCGGGCATCTTCATGACGTTGGTGAGGTAGACGACGTCGCCCTTGGTCGTCGGCGTGCCGTCCTGGTAGCGGGTGAAGTCGATGATGACCTCGCGCCGCTTGGCCGGCCACAGCTCGAACGAGTCGCGGGTCACCGGGAAGGGCAGCAGCCCACCGTCCGAGGCGATCTGGGTGAACTGCATGCACTGCTGGCCGTCGGGGATGCGGTACTGCCCCTCGAGCTCGGTGTCGCGGTAGCCCAGCGACGCCGAGGACTTCGGCCCGCGGGTCGAGCTCATGAGCTTGAACTCGTAGATCCGCGAGATCGACGCGTCGAGGAAGCGGAAGCGGTACTTGCGCCGCTTGACCTTCATCACCGGGTAGGCCGTGCCGTTGACGGTGAAGATGTCCCCGACGAAGCCGTGGTTGGGCATGTGCTTGTAGAAGGTCTTCCCCCACCACTCCGGGTGGGTGGCGGGGTTGCGGGCCAGGGGGTAGTCGCCGTTGGTGTCGTGGATGTCGAGGTGGGTCGTCACCCCGTCGTCGAGCCGGGCGTCGAAGAAGACGAGCGGGACGTCGTAGCTGACGTCGAACGAGCCGTCAGGGTGGTTCTTGCGGACCCCGGGCAGCCGCAAGCCCCTGCGTTCGTCCCCCATGTCCATGCCGCCCTTGGGGTCGTAGAGCGGGTAGATGCCGACCATGCCCTTGTAGACGTTGCTCCCGGTGTGGTCCATCCGGTGGTCGTGGAACCAGAAGAAGCTCTGCTTCTCGCGGTCGTCGTTGCCGGCGGGCCAGTTGAGGTAGAGGTTGTCGACCCACATCCCGGGCAGGTAACCCGTGTTCTGCGGCCCACGGGTCATGCTGTAGTGCGGGTTCCCGTCGCTCTCCGGCGCCGTGTGCCCGTTGTGCAGGTGGGTGAGGAAGGACCAGTCCGGAGCCCCGAAGTCCTGACGGTCGAGGCCCAGGGGGTTCTGGTCGAGCTGGTTGATGAAGCGCACCAGCGCGGGCTTGCCGTACTCCGCGTTGATCCGGGGTCCGGGGAAGGTGCCGTTGAAGCCGTAGATGGTGCTGAGCGGCAGCGTGCGCCTCATCCCCGCGGGATAGGTCGCCCCGGCGGCGTCGAAGGAGACCGTGGGCTTGCCGCTGGTGTTGATGGGCAGCACCTGCGAGGTCGTGAACGCGTGCTGACCCAGCATCACGTCGATCTTGTAGACGATCGGGTCGACGGAGCCGACCTGGCTCGGCCAGATCTGGTGGGTCTCGTTGCCGAGCGAGTTCTGTTGTCCCAGGCCGGGTCCGGGAGGCTGGGACCAGGCGCTGTACTCCGACAGCGGGGTGGGTGCCAGCGCCTGCGGGACGGGAAGGGGATCACGGAAGGGCGAGACGATGAGCGGGCTCGTCGGGAAGATCTCCAGGTAGAGGGAGTCGGCGAGGAGGGTCGAGGCGGCGGCGAAGGCGCCGTCGGCCGAGAGCAGACCGCGCTGGGTGAGGAACGGCACGCCGAGACCCTGGATCCCGGCCACCGCGAGGCCGATGCCCCCGGCGGCCCCGAGTCGCAGCATGGTCCGCCGAGGTACCCCCACGCTGGGCTCCGGGGTGTCGGGGGGTGCGAGGAGGTCGGAAGGGGCCACGCTCGTGAGGTCCAGACGCCGCGGGAGGGCCTGAACCGGCGAGGTGGCCGGCAGGTCGCCGGCACGGGTTTCGTCGTGGTTCGTGATCGACATGGAAGACTCCGGGAGCTCGTGCGGGTAATTGGCTCGAAGCAGTGGTGCGAAAGACGGAATGGCTGTGTTCCTATGCGAATCGTGACGCGCTGTCCTTGAGGAAACCTTGAGCGACAACGGTGCTCACACTTTTCCGGATTGAGGACCTTGGTCCTCCCTGAATGCTCTCTGGGCCCTGTCTGGGCATTGTCTGGGTAATTCTCGGGAAATCATCCGGGCCAAACCGCATACGCGTACCCTTGCCGCCGGAGGGGCGGTGACCGTGACCCGGATGACCAGGGGAGGCTCGCTCGGCCGTCCGGGCGGTCCCGCCGCCGGACGCCGACTGGGCCCGGGCCGCGTCGCGGCTGGCTCGGCGGGTCTCGCCACCGGTGCGCTCTTGACCCTGGTCGGGTGCGGTTCACCCCCGGCGGGTGGTGCGTCGAGCCCGGTGGCGCCCGGCGTGACTCCGTACGGGCCCGCACTGACAGCAACGGGATCCGCGCAGCCGACAGCTCCGCCCCAGGACCCCACCGCCGCCGCTCCTGGTGCCACCGGTGTCCCGGGGGCCCAGGTCGACGTCGTGCGCGTCGAGAAGTGCTGGACCACAGCCACGCCCAGCCACGGCGGCCAGCTGCTGGTCAAGGCGTCGAGCTCCGACCCGGCGGCGCACCTGATCGTCTACGGGTCTGACGGGTCGCTCATCGGCGAGGTGCAGAACGGCGGCGGCGGTCGCTACGGTGGGAGCGTCATGCCCTACCAGAGCTCGGACCCGGGCCGGTGCGTCGTCAGGAGCAGTGCCGGGGGGACGTCGAGCACCCCCACCGGTCCCTTCCAGCCCGAGGGCTGAGCTCGCCCGCGACCGCCGGCGAGCAGGTCGGCGGCCCTAGCCGCGGTCACTGCGACAGCACGGCGTCATCGAGACAGCACGGCGTCACTGCGACAGCACGGCATTCGACCGCGTCGACGCCAGGCCGATGCCGATGGCGTTGACCGCCCGCACCTCGAAACGGTAGCTCCCGGTGGGGAGCACGACGAACTGCTTCCGGGCGGAAGCGGGCACGGTGACGCTGACGGGGGTCCCGACGGGGGTGACGCCGTCGGCGCCCATGAGCAGGGCGGTGATCTGGTAGCCCGTGATCGGGCTGCCACCCGTGGTGGTGGGGGGCAGCCACGTCGCGAGGGCAGACAGGGCACCCCCCGGCAGCCCGGGTGCGGCGTTGCCGATCACCGGCGGACCCGGAGGGGTGGCAGCCGCTACCGCCTTGACCGCGGCCGAGGGCTTCGAGCTCGCGCCGACCCCCCCGGCGTTGACCGCCCGCAGCACGAACGTGTACGTCGTCTTCGGGGTCAGGCCGCCGATGGTCGCGCTCGAGACCGCGCCCTGCACCGTGTCGGTGCGCACGAGCACGCCGGCCACCCGGACCAGCACGAGGTAGCTGGTGATGGGCGAGAAGCCGTCAGGTCCGGGGGTCCACGAGAGGGCCACCGAACCCGCCCCGCCCACCCCGGTCACCGCGGTGGGCGCTGACGGCAGGGTCATCGGGACGACGGTCGCCGGAGGGCTGACCGTCGTGCCCGTGGCGGTGACGGCCTGCACCTGGAAGGTGTACGACGTGCCGGCGGTCAGCCCCTTCACCACCTGGGTGGTGGTCGTCGTCGGCAGGCTGGCGATCGTGCTGACGACCGTCCCACCGCTCGACGTGACGACGGTGTACGACGTCACGGGCGAGTCCGTGCCCACGGGGGGCGCCCACGTGAGGCTGGCGCTCCTGACGCCGGGGAGGACCGAGGTGATCGTCGGCCACACCGCCACGGGCAGGTTGGCGACGGCCACCGTCTGGTCGGAGAACCTGAGCTTCTCGATGCCTCGCAGGGTGTCGGTGCCGTCACTGACCAGCTGGCCGACGACGGTGGGGCCTGTCTGGGTCACGGTCACTGTGCCCCCTGTGCCCCCAGCGACGGTGACGCTGTAGCTGCCGCGCGGTCCGGTGTAGACCGCGGTGTCGACCGACGAGGCGTCGTTGGTCGGGGTGGTGATCTCACGGACCGTGACGAGGTGTCCCGGGTCGACGAGACCGGCGCCCACCGCCTGCTGGAGGGTCATGCCGTCGGTCCCTGGGCCGAACGTGCCCGACGTCGCGGGGTGCTCGATCAGGTCGGTGGTGCCGGTCTCTGTCGCCGGGTCAGTCGGGTTGGTGCGCACGCTGATCCGCACGCTGAGGGCCCGGTCGCCGTCGATGATGTCGTTGCCGCCGCGACCCGTCAGCGTGTCGCTCCCGGCCCCGCCGAGCAGGATGTCCCCCTCGCCCCAGATGGGGCCGGAGAGGGGGCAGGAGCCCGCAGCGGACCGGGCGACGACGGGGGCGAGGTCGCCGGTCAGCGGCTGGGGGACGATCGCCGCCAGGCCGGCGATCCGGTCGACCCCGGCCTGGTCGAGGACGTCGCAGCCGATGAAGCCGGCGCCACCCAGCGTGCGGGGCACGATGTTCGTACCGCTGATCACGTCGTCGAACGGCGAGCCGGAGTTGCCCTCGACCTCCTGCCAGCGGTCGCGGTTGGCCGTGATGGGGATGGCGAGACCGGCCTGGGCGTTGTTGATGTTCATGTCGTCGTTGGCCGGACCGGTGTCGGACCGGTGGATCGCCCAGTCGAAGCCCCCGGACCCGATGTTCTTGTCGATGCTCGAGGTCCCGACCATGACGTCGTCACCACCCTCGGCCTGGTAGTCGTTGTCACCGGTCTGCCCGATGAGGACGTCGTTGCCGGGCGAGGCCTCACCCGGGTCGTCGAGGAAGGGTGCCCCGTGGTCGCCCTGGAGCAGGTCCACGCCCTGCCCGCCCTCGATCCAGTCGTTGCCGCCGTCGCCGAAGACGGTGTCGGCGCCCTGCCCGGCGACGACGAAGTCGTCGCCAGGGCCGGCGAAGGTCTCGTTGTCGTTGGCGCCGCCGTTGACGAGGTCCTGTCCGTCGCCGCCGAGGAGGATGTCGTTGCCCAGACCACCGTCGAGGTAGTCGTTGCCCGGTCCGCCCTTGAGGACGTCGTCGCCCGACAGGTCGGTGACGATGTCGTTGCCGTCCCCGCCGAGCACCACGTCATTGCCGCCGCCGCCCTCGAGCACGTCGTTGCCGGCGCCGGCCCAGATGGTGTCGTCGTCGTTGCCCCCGGAGACGCGGTCGGTGCCGGCGGTCCCCTGGTAGACCGCCTGTCCGTTGACTCCAGGGGGGTCGACCGGGTTGGTCTGCCGGTACTGGATGGTCCCGTTGGGCTGACGCACCAGGAGGAGGCTCTCGTTGCAGTCCGTGGTCGACGGGTCGTCCGCGACCGACGAGCCGAGCTGAGTGAACCCGGTTGCGGTGCCGGCGAGGTGGGCGAGGTCGAAGCGGCAGTCGGCCGTCGCGAAGGAGTCCGCCTTGAGGGATCGGGTGTTGTCGGTGTTGCGCTGGATCAGTTCCGCGAAGGAGTTCCCCTCCAGCTGGCTGCGCAGGTTGAGACCGGCGGTTCGGGCGATGTAGTAGAAGCGGTCGCCGTCCTGCAGCCCCTCGAGCTGGCTCTGGAAGACGTAGTTGAAGGTGCTCCCGAGCAGGCCTCCGAACACGTTGGTCACCTCGGCCAGTCCCCCCACCCACAGGTCGACGTCGTCGACCCCCGTGGTCGTGACACCGCCTGCAGCGTCGGACCAGGTGCCGGTGCCCGTCATGAAGTCGTTGGCGTCGGCCACGGGGAGGTCGGAGGGCCCGGGGTCGACGATCGCGCGGGCGGCGTCGCGCTTGGCGGCCACGGTCGTGGCGGCGAGGACTGATGGGTGACGGCCGTAGGCCGCGACGAAGTTCACCAGGGACTCCGGGTGCTTCAGGTGCTGTCCGAAGTCGCTCCAGCTCGTGTACGGCGTCAGCTGGCCGTCGGACGTGCGGGCGAAGAGCTGACGGCGCACGGCGTTGAGCCGGGGGAGGCCGGCGTCACGGCCGCGGGCGATGTTGAGCGTGGCCAGGTCGAGCGGGAGCCCGAGGAGGTTGTTGCGCAGCGTCTCGGTGACGAACTCGTCGAGCTCGTTGCCGATCTGGTCGGAGGAGCCCATGACGATGCTGCCCGCCGCGGCTTCCGGGGTGAGGGTGCCGGTGGATCCACCGTCGAAGTACGCCGGAGGGTTGAGGAAGGCGGTGAGGAGCGGGAGCGACGTGTCCGTCTTGGTCACCGTGCCGCCCGGGGCGACTGTCTCGACCCTCCGGGCCACCGTGTCGTTGAGCATCGAGTGACCGAACCGGTAGACGGCAGAGGCGAACTCGGCCGAGATGGCGGGGTTGATGTCGGGCGAGTAGGCGTGGAAGGGCTTGACCAGCGGCTGCATCTTCCGGGCGAACTCCTCGAAGACGGTGTGCTGGTACTCCATCTCCGCGACGTACCGGGCGGCCTGGAAGAGGCGCTCACCGTATCCGTACCCTGAACCGCTCGACGTGTCCTGCCATGCCGCCAGGGCCGCCACGCCGGCGGCCGAGGAGTCACCGCGGAGCGTGGTGTCGATGTCGGCGACGAGGCGGTCGTGCTCCGAGTGGAAGACCTGGTGGACCGCCGACAGGGCAATGTTCTCGTTGCACCGTCCGTCGCCGCACGCGAAGTGCGCGCCGAGCATCTCGTCGTCGTAGGTGCGGGGCGCCTGGTGCGCGAAGTCGGCCGACGGTGTGGTGTCGGCATCCGGGACCGGCGCCACGGGGGGCGTCGCGGGGTTGTGGTCGGTGTCCTGCGGGCTGGGGTCGGCGTTGTGGGCGATGTCGGTGAGGAAGGGGACGCCGACGTGCAGGACGGTGGCCGGGACCCGGACCGGGTGGGCGGTGTCACCCTCGACGAGCCCTGAGCTGGTCACGTACTGCGGCAGGCCCCGGGTGGGTCCCGGGACGAACTTGCCGTAGGGGTCCGAGGCGATCATCGGGACGTCCGTGACGTCTGCGTCACGCAGATCCAGGCCGAGCAGCTGCGCCGCCTGGGCCTTGACGGACGCCCAGGTCGCGAGGCCCGTCCGTCCGTCGGGGGACCCGGCATACGTCTGGCCCGCAGCGAGGCCACCGAGGAGGCGGCCCGTCGACACAGGGCGGCCCCCGCCGTCCCGGGCGTACTCCCGCAGGAAGACCTGGTGGGAGGCGTGCGAGGCGTAGGTCTGGCTCTGGTCGACCCACGGGGTGTCGGTGTTGGCCGAGTCGGTCACGTCGTCGGCGGTGCCGACGATGCCGTCAGGGCCGGGCTGGTTCTGGGCGCGCGTCAGCACCATGAACCGCTGGCTCGCCGGCAGGTCGTCGGCGGTGCCCGGCACGTGGTCGGGACCGGCGATGAGCGGGTCGTCCGCGCGGAGCGGGACGAAGATCGTGCCGCCGCCCTTGACCGTCTGGTCGACGCCGTGGTCGAAGAACTGCCCGAAGAAGGTGAAGAGGCTGTTGTACGGCGGGGAGAGGCCGACGTCGGTGGTGACGTTGGGGATGAACAGCGTCTGGTGCGAGGGGGTGCAGCCGCTCGGGACCCCGGCCACCGACGGGACGGCGTCGAGCTGGGGGTCGGTCGTGCACGGCACCGCTGTCGCGCCGGAGGTCTGCGACCGCACCGGGTGGGCGGCGGCGGCGAGCGCGGCGGGGTTCGTGCTCGTCTGGTCGACGATCAGGTTGCTGATGACGCGGGGCTCGGAGTCGACGACGATGTTGCCTGCGGCCTTCTGGGCGTACGACGTCGCCCCGGGCGGGCCCACCGGGAAGGCAGGCGTCACTGGCTCGGCGTCGCGGAAGGCGGGGGTCGTGAGGCGGGGGAAGGTGAGGTCTGCGGAGGCGAACCCGGCGTTCCCGACCTTGAGGTTGTTGCACGTCCCGTCGACCGTGCGCAGGCCGTAGGGCGTCAGCACGTCGGGGACCTGTTCGGCGTCCGGGATGCCGTCACCCGGCTGGTTGACCAGGGTCCCGCACGGGTTGGCGGTAGTGCGCGTCATCGTGTGCCGCTCGGCGATCTTGATCTGCCGCAGGATGTACGACAGGTCACCCGTCGTCACCGTGAAGCCCTGCCCGACGGGCGCGGTGCTCGCGCGGGCCGGGAGAGCCGCGGCCTGCAGGACCAGCGCGATCCCCACCACCGCGGTGGTCACGGCGGCGCGTGGGCGCGAGGGGTGCCGGGAGGTTCGCTGCATGACCAGCCTGACTTGTCGTGGGTGAGAGCTGCTGCTCCCTCCACGATGTCAACCAGACCTTGAGCAAACCTTGTGGTCAGGCGCCCCCCTCAGCGAGGGGGCTTGTCCTGCCTCGCCATTCAGGACGCAGGGGCGCAGACCGCCCGGATGCGGTCGAGCAGGATCTCGGGCGGCACGTCCTTGAGCAGGAACTCGTCGGCCCCCGCCTCGCGGGCCCGGGCCTCTGCGGACTCCAGCCAGGTGAGGACGACGACCCGGGTGTCGGGCAGGAGCTGCCGGATCCGGCGTGTCGCCTCGATCCCGTCGCCCCCGGGCATGGTGACGTCGATGACGACCACGTCGGGGGTGGTGTCGAGAGCCATCGTCACGGCGGCGAAGCCGCCGTCCGCGGAGCCGCAGTGGACGAGGTCGGGTGCGGAGTCGATGGCGAGCTCGAGCCCGAGCCGCATGAGCGGGTGGTCGTCGGCGAGGAGTACGCGGATCATGGGAGACCTCGTGTCTGAGGGAGGCACCCGGCCGGGGAGGTCCGGGTCTGACCCATCCTTCGTCACGAACCTTAAGGAATTCTTGCGCCAGCGGGACCACAGCGGGATCCGGCGTCGGCGCGAGCTCACCGCCCCATCGCTGGAGATCTCGGCCATCGAGGAGGGGAAGCTCGCCTCGAGCACCGTCCCGACCGAGGTCCCGGTCGTCAGCGACAGCGACCCTCCGAGGTCGGTCAGGGTGTCGCGCAGGAGCCGTAGCCCCATGTGCCCGTCTCCCGGGTCGTCACCGCTGAGCCCGCGGCCGTCGTCGACCACCCGTACGACGTAGTCGGGCCCGTCCGGACCGGCCGTCACCTCCATGCTGCTGGCGTGCGCGTGCTTGAGCACGTTCTGCGCACCCTCCCGCACGATCCGGTAGGCCATCCGGGCGACCGCAGGAGACTGCACCGTGGTGGTGTCGACGTGGACCTGGGTCCGGACCCCCTCGCGCTCGGCCCGCAGGGCCAGCGACTCCACCGCCTCGGCCAGGCGGCCGTCGCCCAGGTGGCCCGGATGCAGCTCCGTGAGCATGGTGCGCAGGTGCTCCACGTCCTTGAGGAGGAGCCGATGGGTCTCGCCGAGCAGCTGGCGCGCGGAGTCGGCCGTGGAGTGGAGACCGGCCGCGATGGACGGCAGGGCGAACCCGATGCCCGCGAGGTCCTGGATCACCCCGTCGTGCAGCTCGGCCGCGAGACGTCGACGCTCGAGCTCGGACGCCGAGAGGGCGTGGTGCATCATGCTCTCTCGCTCGGCGAGCCCGCGGTCGACCCGTCGCGCCAGCGACAGCGCCAGCGGGAACATGGCCAGCTGGAAGAGCAGGAGGCCCCCGAGCACCAGCGGGATGAGGCCGCGCAGGAGGGCCCACTGGGCGTCGTCGATCTTCTCCATCGACCAGTAGGTCTCGACGACGACGGGTTGTCCCCGCGCCGAGGTGGCGCCGGCGTAGACCTCGAAGAGCTGGCCCTCGGAGACCTCGAGGGCGTTCTCGGACTTCTCGAGGTTGCTGGCGTCAGCGAACACGCCCTGGGTGCCGAACAGGAGCTTGACGGGCGGATCGAGCTCGAAGGTCTGGCCGACGAGCGCCTTCTCGTCGGCCCAGAGGACCCGACCGTTGGGGTCCCACAGCTTGATGTGCCGTACCGAGCCGTCCTCGAGCCGGTTGCGCAGGACGGACACGAGTGCGCTGTCCGGCTGCACCCAACCGTTGCTCATCCCGTCGTTCAGCAGGGGGGAGACGATGCTGCGGGAGAACGAGCCCCCCCGCAGGGAGGCGTCGCGCAGGGCTGCCTGGGACGCCATCTTGCCGGCGAGCCCGACGCTGGCCACCCCCACGACGACGAGGGTGAGGAAGCTGCCGAGGACGAAGGAGAGCATCGAGCGCCGCACGACCGCCCCGGCGCCGCTGCGGCGGTCGCGGGCCCGGTCAGAGCGGAGGAAGCGCATGGATCAGACCGCGCCGGGCGGCCGTGACGACGGCCTCGAGCTGCGTGTGGGCCCCGAGCTTGAAGAGGAGGTTCTTGACGTGCCCCCGAGCCGTGTTGACCGAGATGCCGAGCTCCTGGGCGATCGTGCCGAGACCCACCCCCGCGGCCAGCATGCGCAGCACCTCGACCTCGCGCGACGTCAGCCCGGGATCGGGTGGTGGGGGCGCGGCCCCCACGAGCGACCGGAGGAACCGTGGGGGCACGCTGAACCCTCCCCGCTCCGCGGTCTGCAGCACCCCGAGCATCTCCTCGAGGTCGCCGTTCTTCGGGATGAGAGCGCACGCGCCGGCCGCGGCTGCGCGGGACAGCAGGGCCGCGTCGACGTACGCGCTGAGGATGACGACCCGCAGCTGCGGGAACTCCTCGGTGAGGATCGCCGTCGCCGACACCCCGTCGCCGTCGCCCAGGCGCACGTCCATGACCACGATGTCGGGACGGTGCTCCCGCACCGCGGCGAACCCGTCGGCAACCGAGGTGGCTGTCCCGATGCACACGAAGGGGTCGACGTAGGAGAGGGCCCGGGCGAGCAGCTGGGCGAACACCAGGTGGTCGTCGATGATGAGCACGGTGGTGGCGAGCGCGGTGTCGGTCGCGGTCTGCCCGGTGTCAGTCGCGGTCTGCCCTGTGTCAGTACTCAAGCTGTTGCCCCGAACGCACGATGGTCCCCCTGACCAGCCGGTGGTACCCGGCCACCGCAAGAGTACGAGGCCCCACCTGACCGCGAGGCTAAACGGCGATTACCGGTCGGCGAGCAGGCGCACCGCGGCGGACGAGAGGTCGTCGTCGAGGGCTGGTGTCCGCACCCCGGGGACCCCGTCGAGCGCCTGCCGCAGGAGCGTCAGCAGCAGCCTCACCTCGGGGTTGCTGTCGGCGTCGGGACCGGGGCGGGTCGAGTGCGTGAGCACCGCGAGATACAGCTCTGCCGTCTCGTCGGCCGGCTCCTGGCCCAGCTCGTCGACGAGCAGCGCCCGCAGCCGGCCGTAGGTGCGCAGGGCCTGGTTGGTGTGGCCGCCGAACCACTGGGCCCGGATGAGGTGCTGCCAGGCCTCCTCATGGCGGGGGTCGAGACGGATCGCCGCCTCGGCGAGGGGGACGGCCCGCTCGGGGTCACCCAGCGCGATGGCCGACTGCGCCCCTCGTGTGAGAAGCGCCGTGAGGAGCCCGTCCACCTCCTCGCGCGCGTCTACCGCCCACGTGGCGTAGGGCTCGTGGGGCAGCAGCCCACCGGAGCCCACCACCAGAGCCCGCTCGCTCGCCCGCACCACCTCGGTGAAGGAGGACCGGGCCGCACCCTCGACCAGGGCCCGCAGCTCGAGCAGGTCGACCGTGCACCGCGTGGTGTCGAGCGAGTAGCCGTTGTCGGCCGTCGCGAGCACCGAGGTGCGACCGGAGCCGAGCCCGGTCTGGTGCCGCAGCACCGAGACGTAGCTCTCCAGCCCGGCGACGTACGACCGCGGCGGGCTCCCCTGCCAGAGCCGGTCCGCCAGCAGCTCCTTGGACAGGACCTGACCGGCCTGCAGGGCCAGGATCTCGAAAAGCTGGCGCGGCTTGGTGCCCAGCCGACCCGTCGTGGCCGAAGCGTGGCCGTCGACCCGCGCTCCCGTCCCCCCGAACAACGTGATGTGCAGCATGAGTGACTGACCTTCCCCAAGTTGTGCCCCGCTCGACGCCCCCGTCGACCACCCGCGCCCAGTATGGCGACCGGTCACCCCCACCGACAGCCCCATACTCACCGGTGTCAACCCCCCTGAATGGGGGGGGTGCGTCACGACGACCCGGCTGCGACCGCCTTGAGCACGGGAAGCAGCGGGTCGGGGGGCGACACCAGCACCGACAGGTCGTCGGTCGTGGTGCCGTCGAGGTGCCACACGAGGTAGCCGGAGGCGCCTGCAGCGAACGCGGCCCGCGCCTTGGCGTCGAGCAGCCGGGCCCGCCGGGTGCGGCCGGCGTCGTCGACGGCCGCGATGCCGACCTCGCCGACGACGATCGGTTTGCCGAGCAGCCTGGCGATGGCGAAGGAGCAGGCGACCTTGGCGTCGCGCGCGGTGCACGCGGAGGAGGTGGGGTCAGGAAGCGCGCCCTCCTCGCTCCCGGGCATGGCCTCGGTGTCGGAGCCGTAGCTGTTCCAGTCGTGCACCTCGGTGAAGTCGAGACCGGACTGGGCGTAGACCGCGCGGAAGTCGCTGCCGCTCGCACCGGGCGCGCCGTTCGACTGGCTGCCGAGGGTCACGACGTGGTGCGGGTCGGCGGCCTTGATCACCGCTGACACGTCGCCGGCGAAGGAGACGAGCTGGCTCCGGTCCTGTGCGTCGCGCTCGTCGGTCTCGGCCTCGTTGACCATCATCCAGCCGAGCACGGTCGGGTCGTCCTTGTAGTGCTGCGCCATGACCTGCGCGTAGTCGCGGTAGGACAGCTTGGCCCACCCGAGCGGCTTGCGGTAGCCATCGCTGTACCAGTGGCCGCCGTCGGCCTTGGCCAGCGACACCCTCCGCTCACCCGTCGAGCAGTCGCCCGGCCCGTCCTCGAGCACTGGCATGACCCGCAGACCCTCCTTCGCCGCGGCCGCGATGAAGCGGTCGACGCCGGAGAAGTCGGTGCCGCCCGCCGTGTAGGTCTGGTAGGCCCAGAACCGCACGACCGTCGCGCCGGCCTGCTCGTGGATGGCTCTCATGGTGCTGGCCAGGGCGCTGTCGTCGAGCCGGCTGGACGGCTGGCACGAGTAGATGTCGGACGCCGCGGCGTCGTAGAGGTTGAAACCCACGAACCGGTACGGAGCGCCGTCGAGCGTGAGCCCGGCGCCGCTGCGCGTGACGAACGACGACGTGCGGCTGCACGCACCGAGGCCGACGCCGAGGAGCGCGAGCGCGACGAGGCCCGCCACCGCGGTCACGAGCCGGTGGCGCCGGGGGTGGCGCGCCTCAGGCACGGCCAGCCAGCAGCTCGGCGTAGACCCGGTCGACGCGGCGGGCGGCGGCGGCGACGCCGTACCGGCTGCGCAGGGCCTGCGGTACGACGCCCCGCCGCGGCTGCCTCCTCAGGCTGATCACGGCCTCGCGCAGCTCGCGCTCGTCGGTCTCGGGGTCGGCGGGAGGGGGCAGGTGGATGACGTGGTCGGGGAGCTCGTCGAGCTCGTCGAGGGCGGGGGCTTCGACGTAGGCCACCGGGAGGCCGTTGCCCACGGCCTCGACCACCGCCATCCCGAACGTCTCGTCGGCGGAGGCGCTGACGAGCACGTCCATGGCGCTGAGCACGGCGCTCACGTCGCCCCGGGCGCCGAGCCAGTGCACGGAGCCGGCGACCCCGAGGTCACCGGCCAGACGCTGCAGGTCGTCACCCAGCACACCGGTGCCGGCGACCACGAGCACCGCGCCGTCACGCAGCAGCGGAGCCACCGCCCGCAGCACGACGTCGAGCCGCTTGACCGGGTCGAGCCGACCGATGGCGCCGATGACGCACGCGTCGTCGGCGAGGCCCAGCTCGGCCCGCACCCGGGTGCGCCCCGCAGGGTCGAAGGCCAGCGCGTCGAAGTCGATCCCGTTGTCCGCGATGGTGATCCGGCTCGGGGAGACCCCCCAGCGCACGAGGCGGTCGGCCGTCGTCGTCGACACGGCGACGGTGCGGGTCGTGAGCCGCTCGAGCACGCGGTAGAGGGCGCGCAGCCACCAGGTGTGCGGGCGGCCCTCGATGGTGTCGTCCATGAGCGAGTGCTCGCTCGAGACGACGACGGGCACACCCGCGAGCCGTGCGGCGGGGATGCCCCACAGCTGCGCCGAGAGCAGGTGGACGTGCACGACGTCGGGCCGGTAGCGGCGCAGCTGCCGCGCGAGCCGCAGCGGCGCGACGAAGCGGCGCCAGCCCTCCATACCGAGGACGTCGACGCGCTGGCCGGAGGCGCGCATGCTCTCGGCGACCGGACCCCCCTCGTAGAGCGCGATCGTGACCGTGTCGGTGCTCGTGCGGCCGACCAGCAGCTCGAGCTGGCGCTCGGCGCCGCCCGTGGGCAGTGACGTGATGACGTGCACCACGCGGGGCGGTCGGTGGGCGGTCGCCGTCACGGGGTCGAGGTGGGGGTGGGGGCGGCGGGGTGCGCCAGGCGCGCTCCGGCCGAGCGCGCGGAGAGCACGCGGTCGTAGACCTCCGCCACACCCTGCGCCGTGGTCTCCCACGTGGGCAGGGGGATCGGCAGGCGCCGGTGCGGGCCGCCGTGGGCGGCGGTCTCGGTGAGGGCGGTGACGAGCGCGTCGGCGACGACCTCGACGGAGGCGTCGGCGGGGATGCCGCGCACGAGCCCGTCCTCGACGAGGTCGCCCGTGCCGGCGATGTCGAGACCCACGACCGGCAGGCCGAGGGTCACGGCCTCCATGATGCCGACGGGGTGGGCTTCGTACATCGACAGGGCGGCCATCGCGCTGGCCGCGCCGAGCTCGCGAGCCATGCCGAGCCGGTCGGCCGGCGGCAGGCTGCGGATCTGGACGGCGTCCTCGACGCCGAGCTCACGGGCCAGGGCCCACAGCTGCGGCTCGTAGTCACCGCTGCCGAGGACGACCAGGGAGGCCCCGGGCACCCGCGCCCGGATGAGGGGCAGCGCCTCGATGGCGCGGTGGTGACCCTTGTAGAGCTCCAACCGGCCGCTGGAGACGATGCGGCCGGGCTCGGGGAGCACCTCCACCTCGGGTGCGGGCAGCGCTCCACCGTTGGGCACCACGGTGAAGCGCTCCTGGCCGATGCCGATCGCCTCGGCGAAGTGGCGCCGCTCGAAGCGGCTCACGGCGATGAGGTGGTCGGCCCGGCGCAGCAGCGGCCCGATGGCGGTCCACTGGGCGCTGCGGATCCCCGTACGGCCGGGGGAGGAGTGCCCACCGCTGTGGAAGGTGAGGACGTACGGCGTCCGGCTCGTCAGGGCGGCGAGCATCGCCACGGGCGGCACGAAGGTGTGGACACCCTGGATGTGCACGAGGTCCCAGTCGCCGCGGGCGATGACGGGGGCGAGCCCGGGCGAGAGGTAGTAGTCGCGCTCACGCGGCCACGAGCGCCGACGGACCACGCCGTAGTCGCCCATCGACTCCTGTCTCGGCAGCGTGCCGCTGCGGTCGGTGGCGAGCACGGTCACGTCGTAGTCTCCGCTCGCCGACAGGCGGGAGGCGACCTCGGCGACGTGCGTCTCGGTGCCTCCCATCTCGGGGAAGAAGCGCTGGACGACGTGCAGGATGCGGGGGGGACGGGTCTGGGGGCTCATGGGGTCACCGGTCGAGGATCAGGGTGCGGAGGGGCTGGGTCTGGTTGGGGCGGTTGAGGGTGATGGTGTACCGCCCGCTGGTCGGGAGCGCGACGTCGACGGTCGTGGGACGGTCGGGGTCGAGCACGATGAGGGGGTAGTCGATCTCGTTGCCGCCGATGGCGGTGCGCAGCTCGACCGGCCCGGCCGCGTCGCTGCCGGTGATGACCACCGCCACCTTGGTGCCCTCGACGGGGCCCAGGGACATCTGCAGGGGGGAGGTCTCGCTCGTCGTCACCGAGCGCACCGACATGCCGACCGCGAGGCCGACGACGACGACGGCGGCCACGACCCAGGGCAGGGTGCGCAGGGCCACGACGGTGTGGGCCCGGGCCCAGCGGGCGCCGGCGGGTCGGGCGTCAAAGGCGGCGAGCGCCAGCGCCACCACCGACGCGGCCGCGAGGGCGATGGTCCACGTGCTGCGGTGCAGCCCGACGGGGGTGGCGCCGAGACCGAGACCCACGAGCACGAGGGTGGTCAGGGCGCCACCGATGCCGAGCAGCAGGGCGTCGAGCCGCCCCAGCCGGCGCATCATGGCGAGGCGCTCGGCGGCGAGCACGACGCCGGCCAGCACGAGGGTGCCCGTCAGCAGGGCGGGCCCGCCGAGCAGGCTCGACCCGGCGCCGGCGACGACGACGCCGGCGCGCCAGAGCAGGTCGGTGCGGGGACCGCCGCGACGCCCGGGCGGTGGGGTCGTCTGCACGGGAGGGGTGAGGGTGGTCATCGAGTGCCTCCTTCGAGGGCGCCGAGGTCGTAGATGACGACCGAGCCGTTGTCGTAGATGGCGTCGACACCGGGCACCGACGAGAACTTGCGCAGGGCACCGAGCGGGACGGGCGCGGTGCGGTTGTCCCCACCGAACTCGCCGCTCTCGATGTAGACGCCCTGGTTGGGCAGGCCGAACGCGTCGCGGCGGTCGGCGACGAGGTAGCGGATGCGGGCCGCCTTGATCACGGTGACGTCCTGCGGCGTGAGCTCGGGGTCGAGCAGCAGACGCGAGGCGTCGACGCCGGTGGCGATGTGGGTGACGGAGTACTGCCCACCGTCGGAGGCGGCGAGCAGGCCCCCGATGCGGTCGGCGAAGACGACGCTGTCGGCCGGGAGGTTCTCCGCCATCCAGCTCGCGGCGGCGAGGTTGTCGGCGTCGATGCTGCGCGCGTCGTCGGAGACCCGGAACGGTCCGGGCAGCTGGGCGCTGATCGAGCCGGCGCCGAGGACGACGCTGCCGATGAAGACGACGCTGGCGCCGACCGACAGGAGCGCGGTGCGCCAGGCCCGGGCCCGGTGCTGCCAGATCCACCAGCCCACGACGAACCCGACCCCGATGAAGACGAAGCCGGCGGCGCGGTCGCCCACCTCGGCCGTCGAGACGGTGAGGTGGCCGCCGGGGATCACGGGGTAGATCACGGCGACGAGCAGCAGCAGCACGACGAGGGCCACGCGGCTGCGGACGAGGCTCCGGGCCCGCCAGAGGGCGGGCAGGAGCACGGCGAGCGTCAGGACGAGGGAGGCGATGATCGCGACCCGCTCCCACGGCTGGGTGAGCACCCCGGCGCTGTTCTGGAAGACCTTGCGCTGCTGCTCGCCCGAGAGCACCCGCTCGACCGCGGTCACCGAGCTCTCGCCGATGGCCGTGAGGTAGCCGAAGAGGGTGTTGCCGGGGTTGAGCAGGGTGACGGTGAAGGCGGCGACCGAGGCGAGCACCATCGCGCCGAGCGAGCCCGCCCGGCTGCTGCGGCCGCGGCGCAGGACGAGCTCGAGGGCCCACCAGAGCACGAAGACCCCGATGAGCAGCACGGACGTCACGTGGTGGGTGAACGAGACGGCCACCACGGCGAGGATCCCCGGGAAGAGGCTGGTGCGGGTGCCCTGCCGGCGGCTGGCCACGAGGTAGACCGCGAGCACCGCGAGGGGCAGCGCGAGCGTCTGGTAGGAGAACTGCGAGTTGAAGAAGAGCATCTGCGGGTTGCAGGCGTAGACCACCACGGCGGCGGCGCCGATGCGTCGCGAGCGGGTGACGTGGGCGACGAGCAGCAGCAGCGCGAGGGCCAGCACCAGCCGGGCGGCGAGGAGGATCACGACGGCCGCCGTGTGCGGGGCGACCCCCGTCAGCTCCTGCACGCCGTTGGTCGCGATCTCGAGGCCCGGGTAGTAGGAGGTGATCGGCAGCAGCGAGTTCGGTGAGAACAGCTGGCCGGAGTCGCCGAGCATCCGCAGCACGTTGGCGTGGATGAGCTCGTCGTGGAACATGAAGCGCGTCGGGTAGAGCACCAGCCGGGTCAGCTGCAGCAGCAGGGCCATGGCCAGGGCCAGCAGCACCCGGGTGCTCGTGCGGGCGTGCGGCAGGAGCACCCCGATCGCGCCGGGCACGAACACCACGAGCAGGCCCAGCACGTAGAGGAACTGGGAGGTGCCGCTGCTGCCGAACGTGCGGGCGTCGGTGATGGCGTAGGCCATCGGGAGCAGGCCGGCGGCCATGAGCAGCAGGCCGGGTCCGGGGCCGACCACCCGCAGCGTACGGCGCCAGCGGCGCACCGACGGTGACGGGGCCGGGGCCGGCCCACCGGTGGCCGGGACCGCGACGACGCGCGCGGCCTCGGAGGTCTGCGCCACCGGTCCCGGACGCGCGGCGGCGAGGAGCGGAGCGGTCAGGATGAGCGCCTCGACTGCCAGGACGCACACCCAGCCGACCGTCAGCCCGGCGGCCGTGCCGGTGACCCGCAGCCCGACGTAGGCCGCGACCAGCTCGGCGACGGTCATGCCGAGCATGACGACGGTCGCCGACGTCGTGCGCTCCTGCACCCGGCGCAGGGCGACGAAGTGGTCCTTGACGACGAAGAAGAGGCCGGCGAGCGCCAGCACGCGCAGGATGGTGACGCCCTCGGCGGAGTACTGCGAGCCGAAGACGGTGAGCACGTAGGGCGCCAGCGGGAAGAGCAGGAGGTTGGACAGCACGCTGATGCCGAGCGACACCGGCAGCGTGAACCTCATCCGGTCGAGCACGGTGCGCTCGTCGCCCTCGGCGGCGGCGAAGAGACCGACGGTGATGGCATAGGGCAGCGTGAAGACCACACCGGTCAGCTGGAGCGCGGTCGTGAAGATGCCGTTCTCGCGGCTGGACACGACGACGAGCACCAGCAGCGGCAGGATCTGCAGCGGCGCCTGCAGCGTCGTGTTGAGGGCGTGGTGCGACAGCGCCAGGCGGCCGAGACCGCGCAGGCGCCGGGGTTCGACGAGCGCCGACCCCGCCTCGAGGGCGCGCCCTCCACGGGTGCGCCAGGCGACCAGGGGCAGGGACGCGAAGGTGCCGACGGTCCAGGCGAGGAAGATGGCCATGCCCCCCTGCTGGCCGGCCGCGGCGAGCGCGATGAGCACGACGACCTTGGTGACGCTGGCGACGAGGTTGCGCTCGGTCTGGAGGCGGCCGCTGCCGAGCACCAGCACGGCCTGGTCGACGACGAGACCCACCGCCATCAGCGCCGTGCCCACCGCGAAGAGCGCGAGCGTCGACGGGCTCCCGGCGATGGCCTCCAGGTTGGTCGCCCCGAAGGCGTGGATGGCGACGAGGGGGACGGCGATGGCGAGGACGCCGGCGACGGTGCCCGCGAGGGCGAGCGCGGTGCGGACCAGGACCCGTCGGTGCCCCTGGTCGGTGCGGGGGAGCCGGCTGATCAGCAGCGTGCCGAGACCGACGGTGCCGAACGTGCCCACCAGCGTCATCATCGAGACGGCGGCACCGCCGACCCCGACGGCCCCGATGGAGAACTGACGCGCGGCCAGCAGCCAGAAGGCCAGGCCCAGGACGCTGGTGGCGGCGTAGGTGCTGACCAGCGTGGCGCTGATCGCCGCGATCCGTCGCAGGCCCGAGCGCCCGTCGGTCGGCTGCTCGCCGGTGTGGTGGCGGGCCTCGTCGCCGGCCTCGTCGCCGGGCCTGTCGGGAGTGGGGCCGACCGGTGTCAGGGCGGCGGCCGTCGTGCTCCCCGCGGTGCTGCCGGGGGTCGCGTTCGGTGTCGTCACAGACATCGGGACCTTCCTTCCTCGTGCTCGTATGCGGTGCTGTCGGTGCTGTCGGTGCTGCGGGAGGACCGGCTCAACGCTGGTAGTCGTCCTGCAGGCGCTCGATGTCGTCCTCGTCGAAGACGCCGTAGGCGATCTCGAGGATGCGCACCCGCGCGGTGCCCGAGTTGCCCATCCGGTGCACGGCGCCCAGGGGCACCCACACGACCTCGCCGTGGGCTGCGGTCCAGCTCCGCTCGTCGATCTCGACGTCGACCGGGCCGTCGAGCACCAGCCAGCGCTCGGCGCGGTGGGCATGGCGCTGCATGCTGAGTCGGGCCCCGGGGTCGACCGAGATGATCTTGACGGTCGTCTGCTCGTTGACGGTGTACTGGTCGAACTGCCCCCACGGACGCTGCGACGACAAGGTGTCGGGCAGCGACTGCGGCAGGTCGGTGGTGGCGGCGAGGACGTCGGTCATCGGGTTGCTCCTGAGAGGTCGGCTGGTGCTGGGAGGTCGGCTGGTGCGAAGCGGTGGGCAGGGCTGAAGGGCCCGGTCGCGCCCGAGGTTGCGAGGCGAGGCTGAAGGGGTTCGTGGTCTCGAGGGATCGGGCGGTCGTCAGCCGCGAGGCGCCGGCGTCGGGAGGCGTCCGTCAGGGAGGCGTCAGGAGGCGAAGACGATGACGTTGGCCTGGTAGCCACCACGGGAGTGGTCGTAGCTGCCACCGCAGGTGATCAGGCGCAGGGCGGGCCCGGGCACGGGGCCGTAGGTCTGCGCGGTCGGGAAGTGGTCCTTCGGCACGGTCTGCACCGCGTCGACGGTGAAGGTCACGACGCTGCCGTCGCGCCTGGTGATGACGATGGGGTCGCCCGGCCGCAGCTGGCCGAGCCTGGCGAAGACGGCCGGGCCGGTCGTGGAGTCGACGTGGCCGAGCACGACCGCCGGTCCCTGCTGCCCGGGAGCCGGACCCCGGTCGAACCAGCCCGCCAGGGACGGGTCCGAGGGCACCTGCACGGTGCCGTCGGCGGCCACCCCGAGGTCACCGAGGCGGGTGCTCACGCCGATCGAGGCGATGGTCAGGCTGGCCGGTTTCTGGCCCACCGGCACGCTCGCGGCCACGGAGCCGCCTGCGGGCACCTTCTGGCCCGCGGCGACCGAGCCCGTGCCGGTCGGGGGCCGGCTCGTGGAGGGGGCCGGGGTGGCCCTCACCGTCGGTGACGACGAGCTGGTGCCCGGCCCCGCCCCGCCCGACCCCTCGGCGGACGCCGCGGCCGACGACCCCTGGGAGCACCCAGTGAGGCCGAGGACCACGACGAGACCCACGACGCCCAGGAGACCGGGGACGATGGCGGGGCGCGCCGAGAGGGTGGAGCGCGTCGGGGTGGGCATCGGTCAGCGGGCCGTCCGGGTGGCAGTCACGACGGCCGGCACCGGGTGCCGGTTGCGCCGCGACGCTGCATACCGGACGGCGGCGAAGCCGACCAGCACGAGCGCGAGGAGACCTGCCAGACCTGCGACACCTGCGATACCGAGCGGGCCGCCGAGGGCGGGGCTGCTCGCGGCCGGGGTGGCCGCACCGCCGAGGCCGGTGGCGGCGGCGCCCATGGGGGTCATCGCGGCGCCGGCCGCGTCGGTGACGATCGCCAGCCGGACGCCCGAGGTGCCGGTGTCGAGCGCGACGGCGGTGTAGATGCTGCCGCCCGCCAGGTTGACGGTCTGGCTGGACGACGGGCTGCTCGTGCCCGTCAGGGCGAGGGTCCAGGTGCCCTGCGGCACCGTGGTGTAGGCGGTGGTCTGGCCGAGCACGGCCCCCTTGGTGATCAGCGGGCCGTTGACGGCCTGCACCGTCAGGCTCGACGCGTTGGCCGAGGCTGACAGCACCCGCACGCGGGCCGTGCCGGCCGACGGCGTGGTCAGGTCGTCGTTGAGGACGGCCAGGCGGGGCGCGGTCGCGGCGCCGAGCACGGCCACGGTGCTCGCCGTGCCGGCCGCGATGGTGAAGGAGCGCGACAGCATCGGGGTCGATGCCTCGCCCGCGTCGGACGCGCGGATGTCGACGACGTAGGTGCCCGGCTCGACCTTCTGGTAGGACGTCACGTCGCCGTAGATGGCGTTGGGGGACATCACGATCGCGGAGGACGCGCCGGTCATCGGGCGCAGGTCCACGCGGGCCGCCCCGAAGCCCGGCACGAAGTGCCCGGCGCGGATCCAGGCCTTGCCCGGCGGGGTCGCGCCCGCGGTCGTGCTGTCGGCGTGCGCGGGACCCGCGACGACGAAGGTCGCGGCGAGCGCGGCCAGCAGGGAGAGCGCCACGAGAGCGGCGTTGCGGCTCGTGGTGCGGATGGTGGACGGGTGGGTCATGTGGTGCAGCCTTTCGAAGCGGGTCGTGGCGAGCGGGGACCTGGGTGCGGGACCGGGTGGTGCGGCGGTGACGAGCAGTCGGTGGAGCGGGACGGGCGGGCGACCGGCGTCAGGACGCGACGTACGTCGCCGACGCCGCAGGGACGCGTACGACGCCCTCGGGTGCCATGCTCTCAGGGACGGGGAGCCCCATACCCGCGAAGACGCGCAGGTAGGCGTCGACGCTGTGCTCCCACGTGTGCGGGTCGGCGTAGCGACGACCACGCCGGGCGGGGAGCGCCCGCAGGGTGTCGGCCAGCGCGGCCGGGTCTGCGGGGGGGACGAAGGACACGCCCTCGTAGTCCCCGGCCGCGTCGACCAGGCCGCCGACGGCGGTGACGACGACCGGCAGCCCGGCGCTCATCGCCATGTGCAGCGGGCCGGAGGCGGAGGAGCGACGGTAGGGCAGGACCACCGCGTCGGCCTGCGCGAAGTGCTCACGCACCTCGGCGTCGGTGACGTAACGGTTGACGACGTCGATGCGATCGCGGGCGGGTGACGCCGCGACGGCCTGCAGGGGGGTGTCCCAGCCCTCCCAGGTCTCACCGACGATGCGCAGGCGCATGGTGTCGCGCACGTCGTCGGGGAGCAGGGCGAAGGCCTCGACGAGGTCCTCGAGGCCCTTGTAGGGGCGGATGATGCCGAAGAAGAGCAGGGTGAACGGCTCGTCGGACGTCTCCCGGAGCGCGTCTGGGTCAGGCTGGCCGTCGGCGGCCGGTCCACTCACGTGGTCGTAGGGCCCGTGGGGGACGACCGTGACGTCGTGGGTGTCGGCGCGCAGGCCGTAGGCGGCCTCGAGCAGCTGCAGGTCGTGGGTCGAGTGCACCACGTGGGCGTGCACCCGGCGCAGCAGCAGGCCCATGGCGGCCCGCACGTAGCGGGTGACGCCGGGGATGCGAGCCTCACCGGTGTCCTGCACCTCGTGCCACTCCATCACGACCTTGGCTCCCTGTCGGCGCGCCAGGGAGGCGAGCAGGAGGTAGCTGTGCAGCGTGGCACCGGTCCACCACTGCAGGACGACCACGTCGGGTCGGCGCTCCTGGAGGAAGCGACGCGAGCGCGCCATCGACGCACCCCAGTACCAGTCGAGACCTTCGAGCACGGTGACGCTCGGGTCGTAGGACACGTCGTTGACGACCTGGCCCACCCGGTCCCGACCCGGGTAGAGCGCCTTGGGCACCAGCTGGCGCACGAGCAGGGCGTCGGTCGGCATCCGCTGGGCGAGGGCGTTGGTGAGGCGGCAGGTGTAGTAGCTGATGCCCGAGGTGAAGCGCCAGCCGGCTCCGACGACGAGGACCCGGGGCCCCCCGGTCATGCCGAGTTGCGGTGGAGGTCGGCGGCGTCCTGCAGCCGGCCGCCGGACTGGGTGTGCTGCACGGAGATCGAGTCCGCGGCGGGCACGGACTGGTGCGACTGGCCCCGGTTCCAGCGCTCCGCGAAGATCGTCTTCAGCACCCGGAAGCCGTCGCGGAACGTGTTGAGGTTGCTCTCACCGTAGAGCCGCTCCAGCTCGATGCTGGGCACCTCGTGGATGGCGAGGTCAGCGGCGGCGACGCGGCAGTTGATGAGGGTCTCGATCTCGAAGCCGTCACCCCACTGCGACTCCTCGCCACGGCTGGAGGGGATGGCCAGGGTCGGCAGGATGTCGCGCCAGAAGGCGTTGTAGCCGTAGCACAGGTCGGTGTAGCGGGTGCGGAACAGCACGTTGACGACGGCAGTGAGGCCGCGGTTGCCCGCATCCCGCAGCCAGGTGATGTCCTCGCTGCCGCCCTCGGCGATCACCCTGCTGCCCTTGGCGAAGTCGGCGCCGGACCGCAGGGCCTCGACGTAGGCCTCGATCTCGGCGGCGTCGGCAGAGCCGTCGGCGTCGAACATGACGATGACGTCACCGGTGGCGGCCTCGAAGCCGCACGCCAGCGCGTTGCCCTTGCCCTTGCGGGTCTGCTGGACGAAGCGGGCCTGGGGCAGCACCCGCTGCACGACCTGGGCCGTGTCGTCACTGGAGTGGCCGTCGACCACGATCACCTCGTGCACCGCGGGCAGCTGCGGGAGCACGACCTCCAGGTTGCGGGCCTCGTTGCGCGCAGGCACGATGATCGAGATCGTCGGGTCGGCGGCCCGGCGAACGCCCTGGTGGGTGGAGCCGGTGACCGTGGTGCCGGTCGTGGCGGCGCCGTAGCGGTGCCGGTTGCGATCGGGGTGGCGCTTCCACGCCGTTCGTGAGGTCGACGTGGCACGATTAACTGTTGAGGTCATGAGTCTTCTCCTGTAGTGGAAAACGCAACGACCCAGTACCCCGGAACTCGCCTTTGATGTGTCCGACCACGCCCCTGTGGTGGTCTGGATCCGCGAAGCGCTTGTGGAAAGGGCTTCGGTCAACATCCTCCGTTTGGATGGGGATGCATGGACGAGGATTCCAGAAGATTGAACCTTCCACTGACGTGGTGGTCCCCTAAATCAAATCAGAAGGGTCAAAACGTGCCAGAGTCTGTCCGTGACCTGTGCACGTGTGGCCACATGCTGGACACCCACCAGCACTTCCGCGGCGGATCCGACTGCGGACGCTGCGGCGCCGAGCGGTGCCCGCGCTTCGCCCCGGTGCGGGTCGGATCCGGGTGGGGGCCGATCGGGTGGTGGCGGCGGCTCCGCCGAACGGGTGGCAAGGTGTGACTCTTTTGTCTGGATTGATGGGATCTAGTCCGTCACCCTCGGATTCATGGTCTCCCCGTCCGTCCTGCGGTCCATCCTGCGTCCGCTCCTGCGTTCGTCCCTGGGGAGACCCCTGCGGTCGCCCGCCCCGCTCGTCCTGGCGGCGACGCTCGCGCTCGTCCCGGCGCTCACCTCGTCGGTCGCCTCCCGCGCGCACGAGGTCTTCACCGCTCCCGTGACGTCGGCGCCGTCGCGGGCGGCCGCCGCCCCGTTCGTCGTCCGGAGCGGTTCGTCGCTCACGCTGGCCGGTCGCCCCTTCCGCTTCTCGGGCGCGAACCTCTACTGGACGGGTCTCGACGAGAACGTCGGCGGTGTGGACCCGGCCGGACCACGGTCGGTCGACTACCCCTCCTTCTTCCGCATCCGCGACGGGCTGCGCACGGCCCGGGCCCTCGGGGCCACTGTCGTCCGCGCCCACACGGTGGGCATCTCGACGGGGGCACCCGCCTCGCTCGAGCCGTCGTACGGCGCCACCAACCCCGCGGCCTGGGACACCATGGACGACACGGTGGCCCAGGCGGGGCGGCTCGGTCTGCGGCTCATCGTGCCCCTCACCGACAACTGGAGCTACTACCACGGCGGGCGGTACGACTTCCTGCGCTGGCTGGGGCTGAGCACCGGCGACAACGGGTCGGCGTTCTACACCGACACCCGGGCCCGGGCGGCCTACCAGGCCTACGTCCGCACCCTGCTGACCCACGTCAACCGCTTCACCGGCCTGCGCTACGCCGACGACCCGACGATCATGGCGTGGGAGCTCGGCAACGAGATGGACTACGCGACCCCCGACTGGGTGCAGGCCAACGCGGTCTTCGTCAAGAGCATCGCCCCCTCGCAGCTGGTGGCCGCCGGCCGCTCGTGGCGAGTGGACTGGGCGGTCATGGCCTCACCGGCCGTCGACATCTCCGACTCGCACTATTACCCCCTCGACGTCACCACGGTCAAGGAGGACGCCGCCTCCGTCACCGCAGGCGGGAAGGTCTTCATCGTGGGGGAGTACCCCTCGACGGGAGCCACCAACGCCAACCTCTCGGCGCTCGCCGCCGACCCCCACGTGTCCGGCATGGCCGTGTGGTCGCTCTTCCCGCACGCCGACCACTACGGCTTCGAGCAGCACGACGACGGCTACACGATCCACGCCCCCGGCGACACCCCGGCGATGCAGGCGACGGTCTCGACCATCGTGCGGTTCGGTGCGGCGCTGGCAGCGGGTGGACCCGGTGTCCAGGCGTCGCCCGTGCCGGGCGGGCCGGACGTGGGCCTGGTCGAGCCGCCCGTCGTCACCGCCGTGAGTGCGCCGTCGAGTCCCGGAGGGCGGCTGGTGAGGTGGCGTGGCTGCGCCGGCGCCACGGCCTACGCGGTGCAGTGGACCACCGGCGGGGTCACCTCGACGGGGCCCGTCGTGCCGGCACAGCAGACCAGCTGGTCACCGCCGCCCGCCGCCGGTGACACCACGTACGTCGTCCTCGCGCTCGACGCGAGCGGTCGCACCCTCTCGAGCTCGCCCGGGGTGGTGGTCCCCGTCGCCGGCGGGGCGGTGGCCGACCTCCTGGAGGACTTCTACGTCACCTCCGGCCGCTCACCCGGTCTGCTGCGCACGCCGCAGGCGACCGGGGTGGCGGTCGCCCCCGCACCCGGTGCCACCGGCTGGCTGACGTGGTCGACCGTCGGTGCCACGGCAGCGCGCTTCGTGCTCGTGGGGTCGGTCGCCGTCGCGCCGGTCGTCGAGGTCCAGTCGGCCTCGGGGGCGTGGGTGCGAGGGGCGACGACGCTCACGCGCTACAGCTCGTCGTACGCGCTGTCGCTCCCGCTCGCCCAGACCACCCAGGTCCGCGTCAGCTGGCCGGTGGGGAGCGCGTTCGCGCTGACCCGCGCGACGCTGAAGACGGGTGGCTGACCGGTGGAGGCCTGACCGAGGAGTGCCGCCCGGACCCGGCTCCCCTCAGCGCTCCCCGGTCTGCAGGGTGATCGCGGCGTTGACCAGGGCGAGGTGCGAGAGGGCCTGAGGAAGGTTTCCCAGGAAGGCACCTGTTGCCGGGTCGACCATCTCGGCCAGCACCCCCACGTCGTTGGGGGTCGTCACGAGCTCGTCCATCAGCGCCACCGCCTCGTCGTGCCGACCGACCAGCGCCAGGGCCGAGACCATCCAGAACGAGCAGGCGACGAAGGCGCCCTCCCTCTCCCGCGCCCCCGAGAAGCGGTAGAGGTGGGGCCCCTCGCCGAGCTCACGGCGCAGCGCGTCGAGGGTCGACGACATCCGCGGCCCGCGGTCGAAGCCGCTGATCGCGTGCAGCACGATCGAGGCGTCGAGCTCGTGGGTGCCGGGGTAGAAGACGTAGGCCTCCTGCTGCTCGTCCCAGGCGTGCTCGTCGACCCACGAGGCGATCCGGTCGGCCTCGCGCCGCCACCGGTCGGCGTCACCGGGGATCTGCCCGAGGTCGGCCAGGTGGGCGGCGTGGGTGAGCGCCTGCCAGCAGCCCAGCTTCGACGTCGTGTAGTGCCGGGTCTCCTCGAGCTCCCACATGCCGGCGTCGGGGCGGCGCCAGCTGTCGGCGGCCCGGTCGGCGATGCCCGTGAGCACCAGGGACGTCCGGTTGTCGAGCAGGTTGCCGTTGTCCACCCACAGCTGCACGATGCTGAAGACGTCACCGAAGACCCCCAGCTGCAGCTGGCTCGCGGCCCGGTTGCCCGAGACCGCCGTGCCGGTACGACGCCACCCCGGCACGTCGAGCGGCTCCACCTCGTCGCCGACCCCGCTGCCGTCGAGCCGGTAGAAGATGGCGGGCTCGCCCCCGTCGGGGCCGCCGGAGGAGAAGGCACCGATGGTGCGCAGCATCCACGCGATGGCCGCGTGCGTCTCCTCCCTCACCCCGAACCGGAAGAGCGCCGTGAGGCTGTAGGCCGTGTCGCGCACCCACGCGTAGCGGTAGTCCCAGGCACCGTAGCCGTCGTGCCACTCGGGCAGCGACGTGGTCGCCGCCGCCGCCATCGCCCCGCTGGGGGCGTGGACGAGCAGCTTGAGCAGCAGCGTGCTGCGGGTGACCTGCTCGGCCCACGGACCGTCCCAGTGCATCTCGCCCGACCAACGTTCCCAGGAAGCGATCGTGCGGTCGACGCCGCGGTCGAGCTCCTTCGGGTCGGGCAGCACCAGCGGCTCGTCCTGCGACGCGACGAGCCCGAGCAGGTGACGGGACCCGGGCGAGGTCGTGTAGTTGACGCGCACTCCCGCGTCGTCCATCTCCACCCCGTCGTCGTGCAGGGTGCGCGGCGCGATGGTCAGCCCGTCGACCCGCAGGACCGTGCCGTGGGTCGACGCGAAGGCCCAGGGTGACGCCGTACCGAAGCAGGTGCCCGGCGCCACCTCCCCCCGCAGCCGCACGGACCCGTCGAGCCCCTCGATCCGCCGCGCGAGCTCGAGCCACGGGAGCCGGCCAGCGACACCCGTGTTGAGCGAGTCGGTCACCCGCACCGACCCGCTCGCGGTCGTGAAGGTCGTCGTCAGCACGTTGGTGTCGGCGACGTAGGCCCGCTCCACGGCATACGGCTCGACGGGGGCGAGGGCGACGAAGCCACCCTGGGGCGCATCGAGCAGGGCCCCGAACGGCACCGGACCGTCGAGGCCCGGCACCGGTAGCCAGTCGATGCGTCCGTCGCGGGCGACGAGCGCTACGGTGCGGCCGTCACCGATGGCGGCATAGGAGTCGAGGTCGACGTAGCCGTCGTCGTCGCGGTCCGGGCGGGGGGAGGGGGGCATGGTGGGCCTGTACCCAGCGGCACACGCCGGCGCGGCGCGTGGGGGGGGTGGCGTTTTACCCCGCAACGCCAGCGGGGTGAAACGTCGCGCGACGTGGCGACGTTCTACCCCGCAACCTCCCCGCGAGCTCCGGGGTAAAACGCCAGCGGGGTGAAACGTCGCCGTCAGGAGCGAGAGATCACCCCGTTGTCGTTGCGGGGTAAAACGCCACCTCCCGGCACCGGGCCCACCGGACTCACGCGGCCAGGGGACGTACGCTGCGGTCATGGGTCAGCAGCCGGGTGCGGCAGCCGGGGGGACTGCTGGTCAGCCCGATCTGTCCCTCGTCCCGGCCCCGCAGGACGTGCCCGCGTGGCGGGTCCTGGCGTCCTACGCCCGACCGCACTGGCGGATGCTGCTCGTCGGCGCCGTGCTCAGCCTGGCGACCGCGGCGAGCGGGCTCGCGCTGCCGCTGGTGGTCCGTGAGCTCATTGCGGCGCTCGGCACCGACCGCGGGGTGACCGGTCTGGTCGCGGTGATGACGCTGCTGGTGGTGGCCAACGCGGTGATCGGCGCCCTCGGCGGCTACGTCCTGCGGCGGACGGCGGAGTCGGTGGTGCTCACCGCGCGCCGGGGCCTGCTCGCCCGGCTGCTGCGGCTGCGGCTGTCGGCGGTGGAGCGTCACGAGCCCGGTGACCTGATGTCACGCGTCACGGCCGACACGACCCTGCTGCGTGAGGTGATCCTCGGCTCCCTCGTCGGCGGGGTCACGGGCGCTCTCACCTTCGCCGCGACGTTGGTGCTCATGGCCGTGCTCGACCTCGTCATGCTGGCGGTGACCCTGGCCTCCGTGGCCCTCGCCGTGGTGGTGGTCGCACTCGTCGTCCCCCGGATCAACCGGGCCTCCAAGGCGGCGCAGGAGGCGGTGGGGGCCATCGGGGCGTCCCTCGAGCGGGTCTTCGGGGCCTTCCGGACGGTCAAGGCGTCGGGCGCCGAGGAGCGCGAGGGGGAGCGGCTCGATGCTGCCGCCGAGCAGGCGTACGGCGCGAGCGTGCGCGCAGCGACCTGGGGCGCCGTCGCCGGGAGCGCCGCCGGGCTGGCCGTGCAGGTGGCCTTCATCGCCGTCCTCAGCGTGGGCGGCGCACGGGTCTCGTCGGGGAGCATCGGCATCGGCACCCTCGTGGCGTTCCTGCTCTACGTCTTCTTCCTCATCGCGCCCGTGGGTCAGCTCGCCGGGGCCGTCACGCAGTACAGCGTCGGGGCGGCGGCGGTGGCTCGCATCCGCGAGGTCGACGTGCTCCCAGTCGAGGCGGTCGAGACGGTGGCGGTGGAGTCGGTGGAGACGGCAGCGGCGGTGCAGACGGCAGCGGCGGTGGAGACCGATCCGGCAGCCGGCCGTCGCCCCGCCGCGGGCGGGGCGGCCCGCGTCACGTTCGAGGACGTCCACTTCCGTTACGGCCCCGGCCTTCCCGCGGTGCTGGAGCAGGTCAGTCTCGTCATCCCGTCCCAGGGGTTGACCGCCTTCGTCGGGCCGTCGGGAGCCGGCAAGAGCACCGTGCTGTCGCTGGTCGAGCGCTTCTACGAGTGCGACCGCGGACGGGTGCTCGTCGACGGCACCGACGTGCGCGACTGGCCGGTGAGGCTGCTGCGGGCCTCGATCGGCTACGTCGAGCAGGACGCCCCTGTGCTGTCGGGCACGCTGCGCGACAACCTGCTCTTCGCCGCACCCCACGCCACCGATGACGACCTGCAGCGGGTGCTGCACACGATCCGGCTGGCCGCGATGGTGGCTGCGCTGCCCGACGGCCTCGACACGACCGTCGGGCACCGCGGGATGAAGCTCTCCGGTGGGGAGCGCCAGCGCGTCGCCATCGGGCGCGCCCTCCTGCGCCGGCCGCGGCTGCTCCTGCTCGACGAGGCGACCTCCCAGCTCGACGCGGTCAACGAGGCAGCCCTGCGCGAGATCGTCTCCGACGTCGCCCGCACCACGACCGTCCTCGTCGTCGCGCACCGCCTGTCCACGGTCACGGCTGCCGATCGCATCGTGGTGATGGAGGCCGGCCGGGTGCGGGCGATCGGCACCCACGTCGAGCTGGTCGACCGCGACCCGCTCTACCGCGAGCTGGCCGCGACGCAGTTCCTCACGACCCACACGACCCACATGGGCCACCCGAGCCATTCCGAGGAGCCCAGCAGCTGCTGATACCACCCGGGATTGGCGGCCCGGGGGCCGGGGGGCGGGGGGCGGGGGCCGGGGTGTGGCGGCCCCGTTCGTGGGGTAGAAAGGCGACATGGCGCTCAAGCTGCGATGGAACGGCCCGGTCGACGAGATCGACGAGGACAACCTGGAGGTCACCCACCGCAAGACCTGGGCGGTGGGTCTGCCCGCGATCGCGGTGGCGATGAAGCGCACCGCCGAGGCCATGGGTCCGGTCCGCGCGGCGCGAGGTCTGCTCAAGCTCAACCACGTCGACGGGTTCGACTGCCAGGGGTGTGCCTGGCCCGACCCCAGCCCCGACCACCGCCACACGGCCGAGTTCTGCGAGAACGGCGCCAAGGCGGTGGCGGAGGAGGCGACGCTCAAGCGCGTGACACCGGCGTTCTTCGCCCAGCACTCGCTCGCCGAGCTCGAGGGCCACACCGACTACTGGCTCGGGCAGCAGGGCCGCATCACGCACCCGATGGTCAGGCGCGCGGGCGCGACGCACTACACCGAGGCGACCTGGGACGAGGCGTACGACGTCATCGCCGACCACCTCAAGGGGCTCGCCAGCCCCGACGAGGCCATCTTCTACACCTCCGGGAAGACCTCCAACGAGGCTGCGTTCTCCTACCAGCTGCTCGCGCGGTCCTTCGGCACCAACAACATGCCCGACTGCTCCAACATGTGCCACGAGTCGACGTCCGTGGCGCTCGCCGAGACGATCGGCATCGGCAAGGGGAGTGTCTCGCTCGACGACGTGCACGACGCCGAGCTCATCGTCATCGCGGGGCAGAACCCGGGCACCAACCACCCCCGCATGCTGCAGGCCCTCGAGATCGCCAAGAACAACGGCGCGAAGATCATCGCGATCAACCCGCTGCGCGAGGCCGGGCTGGTGAAGTTCGACAACCCCCAGACGCCCCGCGGCATCACCGGCGTCGGCACCGAGATGGCCGACCTGTTCCTGCCCGTGCGGATCAACGGCGACCTCGCGCTCTTCCAGGCCCTCGGCGCCCTGCTCGTCGAGATGGAGGACAAGGCCGCCGCCGCGGGGCGACCCGGCACCGTGCTCGACCTCGCCTTCGTCGAGCAGCACACCACCGGGTACGACGCCTGGGCCCACCACCTGCGCGCCCTCGACTGGGACGCGGTCGACCGGGCGACCGGCCTCGGTCGCGACGAGATCGCCGACGCCGCCCGCCTGCTCGCCGCCTCGACGAAGACCGTCTTCTGCTGGGCCATGGGGATCACCCAGCACCGCAACTCGGTGGCCACCATCAAGGAGATCGCCAACCTCGCCTTCGCGCAGGGCAACATCGGCAAGCCCGGTGCCGGCCTCTGCCCCGTTCGGGGACACTCCAACGTGCAGGGCGACCGCACGATGGGCATCTGGGAGAAGGTCCCCGACCACTTCCTCGACGCGCTGCGCGACGAGTTCCACTTCGAGCCCCCGCGCGAGCACGGGCTCGACACCGTCGACTCCATCCGCGCCCTGCGCGACGGCAAGGCGTCGTTCTTCATGGGGATGGGCGGCAACTTCGTCTCGGCCGTCCCGGACACCGTCGTGGCCGAGGCGGCGATGCGCAAGGCCGCGCTCACCGTCCAGGTGTCGACCAAGCTCAACCGCTCCCACGTGGTGTGCGGCGAGACCGCCGTCATCTTGCCCGCGCTCGGGCGGAGCGAGAAGGACCTCACCGGGGGCCGTCTGCAGCGGGTCACCGTCGAGGACTCGATGTCGGCCGTGCACGCCTCGCACGGCCCGCTCGAGCCGGCCGGCCCGTCGATCCGCTCCGAGGTCGACATCATCTGCGGCCTGGGCGAGCGGGTGGCGCCGACCGTCGGCGACATCCCGTGGGGCGACTTCCGGGCCGACTACTCCCGCATCCGCGAGTCCATCGCCCGCGTGGTGCCGGGCTGCGCGGCCTACGCCGAGAAGGTCGAGCGGCCGGGTGGCTTCGTGCTTCCGCACCCGCCCCGCGACACCCGCACCTTCACCAACCCTGAGGGCGCCGCGGTCTTCACCGTCAGCCCGACCGACGTGCTTCACGTGCCGCAGGGTCGCCTGCTGCTGCAGACGATGCGCAGCCACGACCAGTTCAACACGACGATCTACGGCCTCGACGACCGTTACCGCGGGGTGAAGAACGGCCGTCGCGTCGTCTTCGTGCACCCCGACGACATCACCGCGCTCGGGCTGGCCGACGGGGCGATGGTCGACCTCGTGAGCGAGTGGACCGACGGGTCCGAGCGCATGGCCCCCCGCTTCCGCATCGTCTCCTACGAGACCCCGCGAGGGTGCGCGGCGGCCTACTACCCCGAGACCAACGTGCTCATCCCACTCGACCACACCGCCATCGGCAGCAACTGCCCGTCGTCGAAGTCGGTCGTGGTCAGGCTCGAGGCGCACCCCACCGGCGAGGCGCAGGCGCAGACCGGTCGCGGTAACGAGGTCGGCGCGGACGACGGCCACAAGTCGGACGCCGCTCCATACCACCTGTCCTGAACCCTGGTGAGCCGTGGCTCACCACGTCGGCACCCGCCGTGAACGGGTAGGGGCGCCCTCTCACGCTGTCGCGCGAGGAGGCGCCCCACACCTTCCCCCAGCTGACCACTGACGCCCAGAGGACCCCCCCGCTGCTCGTCTCTGTTCAATCAGCCTAATGGTGCTTACCGGGTAAACGTACCCTAAAGGAATGGCTGGGGGCCGGTCAAGGAGGTTGCCGAGAATGTGCGTTGCCCATGACCTTTCGCCCGGGTATTTCCATCAGTATGGTCATTTGTTGACCCACGCCGCCCATTGGACGTCGATGTGGGTCCCCGGGCTGACGGTGCCGTGTGAGCTGGGGGAGCCCACCTGATACGCAAGGGTTGCCGAGCCTCGATAGGCCGACCCCGAGCCCGTTGGGGCCCGCTCTTTCGGGGCAACCAGGAACGACTGACAGTGGGCGACGCCACGCGGTGAGGCGAACCCAGCAGGGGTCGCTCCACCCGGCGTCGGCGTGAATGCTGGCCTGCGCAGTGTGCGCTTCGGTGGGCACTCGGCGAATTGTTCGGTAGTGGCCAGGTCGGGGTCCGCGGGTGACTGCCGCAGGTGGTCCGCAACCTCGCCACCGAGGCCGTGTAGACGGGTGTCAGGCGGGTGTCGGGCCCGTGTCAGGCCGAGGCGGCCCGCAGCTTCTCGAGCAGGGGGCCAGCGGCCTCGTCGAGGAAGCGTTGCTGCAGCTCATCACCGACCTGCACCAGGGCGATGTCGGTGAAGCCGGCCTCCCAGAAGGGCTTGACCGCCTCGACGATGGCATCGAGGTCGGGACCGCAGGGGATGGAGTCGGCGACGTCCTGCGGCCGCACGAACTTCGTGGCCCCGGCGAAGCCCGCGGTCGTGGGCAGGTCGGCGTTGACCGCCCAGCCCCCCGCGAACCAGCGGAACTGGGCGTGGGCGCGCTCGACCGCCGCCTCGACGCTCGAGGGGTCCCAGCTGATCGGGATCTGGCCAATGGCCCGGGCCCCGTCGCCGATGCGGCGCTGACCCTCCAGGGCGTTCCAGCTGCTGACCAGGTCGGCGTCCGGCTCGGTGGCGATGAGGTGGTCGGCCAGCGGTCCGAAGCGGGCCACCGCCTTCGGACCACCCGCGGCGATCCCGATGGGGACGCCCCCTTCGGGCAGGTCCCAGATCCGGGCGGACTCGACGTCGAAGTAGGTCCCGTGATGGGTCACGAGGTCGCCGGTGTGCAGCTCGCGGATGATCTCGATGGCCTCGGCCAGCATCTCCTGGCGTGCGTCGACGGCGGGCCAGCCCTCTCCGACCACGTGCTCGTTGAGGTTCTCGCCGGCGCCGAGGCCGAGGGTGAAGCGCCCCTCGGAGAGCACGCCGAGCGTGGCTGCCTTCTGCGCGACGACCGCCGGGTGGTAGCGCAGGGTCGGGCAGGTGACGTAGGTCATCAGCTCCATCGTCGACGTCGCCTGCGCGACGGCCCCGAGCACGGTCCACGCGTACGGCGCGTGTCCCTGCGCCTCGAGCCAGGGCGAGTAGTGGTCGGAGCAGACCGCGAAGGAGAAGCCTGCCTGCTCGGCCGACTGGGCGTAGCGCACGAGCTCCCGGGGGCCGCTCTGCTCGGTCATCAAGGTGTAGCCGAAGGTCGTCACGGTGCTCCTTCTACCCCTGGGGGAGCAGGGACAACCGACCGCGTAGGGCGTCCCGGTCCCGGCGCGGACGTCGACGCCGTCCGGGCACCGATCAGCCGGCGGCCTGCAGTGCCAGGTGGGTCCGCTCGGCAGCGGTCATGCCGCCCCAGATCCCGTAGGCCTCGGGGATCGCGAGGGCGTGCGTGAGGCAGTGCTCCACGACAGGGCAACGGGCGCACAGGGCCTTGGCCTCGCGGGTGCGGCTCGCTCGCCGATGCTGTCCCTGCTCGTGGTCGTCGACGAAGAACTGCTCCGAGCTCAGGCCCCGGCACCGCCCTTCCTGCTGCCAGTCGTAGGAGCGCAGGGCGGGGGCAGGGAATGACGGCAGGCCGCGCATGACGGGCTCCTCCAATGTTAGGGGAAGAGGACTAAAGTATGATTTGTCCACTACGCAGAACTTATGCAGAAACTTGTGCACCGCACAAGACCTGTGGGGCCCTGAGTCCTACAGTGGGAGTGCGGACGTTTTGGAGGCCGAAGACAGCGGGTCGACGTCGGCGAAGGATGTGCCACTTCCATGTCCCGGCAGAGAGCCGTCGTAGCCATCCCCCCCGCCCGTGGGTCTGATCCCCAGTCGACCCCCGCCGTCCGTTCCCTTCCCCACACCCACCGAGGTTCCATGCCCAGCCAACTCAGCTGGCCAGTTGGCGCCGTCGCCGACCGTGTCGGCCTCGCTCCGTCCACCCTGCGCTCATGGGACCGTCGCTACGGGATCGGTCCGAGCGAGCGCACCAGCGGCAACCACCGGCGCTACACCCACATCGACGTACTGAGGGTGCTGTCCATGGCCCGCCTCACTGCTTCGGGCATCCCGGCTCAGGCGGCGGCGTCGGTGACCCTCGCCCTCGGCGACGACGACCTCCTGCGTGAGGGCGGCGGCGAGCCGGGGTCCAGCAGCCACGACCTCGGTGGCTCGGCACCGGGACGTCCGGTCGCCCCCTCGATGCCCGAGGCCGACACCATCCCCTCGGCGGTGCGGGCGATCGTCTCGGCGGCCCGCGTCCTCGATGCCGCCACCCTGGCCCACCTGTTCCGGCAGGCGCTTCGCGCGCCGGACATCACCAGGGCCTGGGACGACGTCCTCGCGCCGTCCCTGCAGGTGATCGGCTCGCTCTGGGAGCAGGGCCAGCTGGGCATCGACGCCGAGCACCTGGCCAGTGAGATCCTCGGCTCCGAGCTGCGGGCCGTCACCCGCGCGGCTGGCCTGAGGGTGGCCTCGTCACCGATCCTGCTGGCGACGGCGGACGACGAGCAGCACCACCTCCCGCTCCTGGCGCTGGACGCCGCGTTGGCCCGCCACGGTCACTCCTGCACGTTCCTCGGGCCCCGTATGCCGAGCGAGGCGGTCTCGCGGGCCGTGGAGCGCACCGGCACCGACCGGGTCTTCCTCTGGGCCTCGATCCCGCGTGGACGGAACGCGCCCGTGGTGGCGGTCGCCCCCGACAACCGACCCGTCCGCGTCGTCCTCGGCGGTCCTGGCTGGCCACAGGAGCTGCCCGAGAGCGCCAGCCCGGTCGAGGTCGTGCGCGCCTGGACGTTCCGCGGGGCTCTCGACGCCCTGATGTCCGAAGGCCCGTAGCTCCGGCTGTACGGCGGTCCACGGGTTCCGACGCGCTGGCCAGCGAGGGGCGGGCCGTGCCGCGAGGAGAAGATTCGCCCCCTTGACGGGACTTTAGCGGTGATTGTCCCATCACAGGATGCATAAATCTCCCGTGGAACCACACCCCGGGGGGGATCCCCCACGATCTAATGGGAAAGAGAACCTCGGTCCGGGGGCTACCGCCACGAAGCGGCGGACCGACGCGGCGCGGCCCACCCGCTCTTCAGGGCCACTGCGGCGTCACCCCGGGTCCGACCATCTGCGCAATCTGCCCCAACCTGCCCCACCTGCCCGGAGCCGCCCGCGTGCCCCGAGTACCCCACGTTCCCCGAGTGCCCACGTGACCCTGGTGACCACGTGACCCGAGTGACCCGAGTGACCCGACGAAGGAGCCGGCCCCATGTCTGCCCGACCATCCCGGCTCACCACCCCGGGGCCAGCGCTCGTCCTGGCCGCGGTCGGCCTGGTGCTCGTCGGGCTGGGCGCGGCCTCGTCGCCGACCGTGGCCCTGATCGGTGAGCTCCCCCCGGTGTCCCCCGAGTCGCTGGTCGGCCTGCTGGTCGTGCTCGCCGTGCTCCTCGTGGTCGTCGTCACGCCGAGGGTGGATGACGCCTCCCGCGTGCTGGTCTCGAGCAGCTGCCTCGGGGGTCTGGGGCTCGCCGTCGCCGTCCTCAGTGGGGCAGACGGGCGTCCGGGATCGCTGTCCCAGGTGCAGGGCAGCGAGCTGCTCGGACTGACTCCGGGCGCCCTGGCCCTCCTCACGTCCGTGTCTGCACCGGTCGTCATCGACCTCGCCCTGATCGTGGCCGCCCGACGGTGTGCCGCGTCGATGCCGGTGGCACTCGCCACGGGAGCGACCGTCGGCCTCGTCGCTCTCGTCGGCACCGCGGTCACGGCGGTCGTCCCGGGACCTGCTCTCGCGACGGTGGCCGCGGGAGCGGCGGCGCTGCTCATCGGTGTGTCGCTGTGGCGGGGAACCCCAGTCCTCCCGGGCTCGTCGCCGGTCCCCCCTCCGGGGCAGGGCCCTCCGGAGGGCGTGAACCCTCCGGCGCAGGGCCCAGCGGAGAGCGTGACGCGGGGGGTGCTCCGTCGTACGGACCTGCTGCTGGCGGCCGTGCTGTGCCTGGCCTCGCTCGTGGCGGCCACGGCCACGACGGGGGCCGGGGCAGCGCTCGTGGCCGTGCTCGCCCTCCTCGCGGTGGCCGAGCGTCTGAGCCGCTGGCGAGCCCTGGGCCAGCTCGAGGTCCTTGCGCGCTCCCTCGGTGCGACCGCGCTGGTCTGCGTGGTGACTGGGTCTCTGGTGGTTGCCGCGGTCGGCCCGGCTGCCGGCGCTCGAGGTTGGCGGGTGACCCTGACGGTCGTGGCCCTGCTGGGGCTGGTCGTGGCCGCTCTCCTGCCCCGGCCCCCGGCGCCCGTCTACGCCCGCCCCACCCACCTCCGGGTGGTGCGGGGGCTGCCGTGGGGGCTGGCCGCAGCCCTGCTGGCCATGGTCCCCGTCGTGCTGCCTGAGCCGGCCGACGCCCCGTCAGGGCTGGCGGTCGATGCGGCCTCCGCGCCACTGCCCGCGCCGACCGTCCCCCCGGCGAGCACCCCCTCCGTCGCCAACGCGCTGCCGACCGGTGCCGGGTCCCCGTCCAGCCTCACCGCCGGGCCGGCGAGCCCCTCGGCCACCGGGCTCTCGATTCGGCTGGGACCGACGCAGGGGACGAAGGTCGACCTCGTGCTCACCGCGTCCCGGACGACGGGGCCGCTCGAGATCCGCACCCGGATCGGAGCCGACGACGTCAGCTACCCACTGGTGACGGTGCCGGCGGATCGTGACCTCACGGTGGTGGTCATCCTGCCCGAGCGCGGGCGCTTCCTCGTCACCCTCAACGACCTGACGCACCCCGCCCCCCTGCGGACGCTCGTCGTCGAGCGGCGGTGAGCAACGGCTTACCCGATGCGTCCGGACGCCCATCCGCCCCGGGGGCGCCGGACCGCCGGAAGGCCCGACCCCACCGGGTGGCGGCGTACCGCAGGAGGCTCGTTCAGCCCCCGAGCCGGGTGAGCAGGTCCTGGGCCCGGCGTCCGGCCGCGCAGAGGCGGGCGAGGGTCGCCACGTCGTCGGGTGACGTGCCGTCAGCGGCGAGGACCAGCTGCTGGGTCACCCGGTAGACGGAGGCGGCGAGGCGGCGGGGGTTGCGGTCGCTGTCGATGACGAAGAGGTCCTCGCAGATGCGCACCCAGGCCTCGAGCTCGTCGACCTCGAGCAGCTGCTCGCCGTCGAGGACCACCTCGAGGCGATCGCGGGTGAGCTTGTAGAGCTGGTCGAGTGGGGGGGCGGCGCTGACCATCGATGTCCTTGCAGAAGGTGCGGCCGGAAACCCGGCGTTCAGACGACTGGCACCGACCGTACACACTGCAGGTGAACGACGAGGCCTCGCGGATCGCGTGGGTGAACCCCGCCGCCCTGCGGATTTCGAAGGGAGACGGCCCTGGGAGGCGCGGAAAAAAGTCACAGCGGTGGGTCCGCAGCCCTCAGCACAGGGTCTCCAGTCACCGGCTGGCGCGCCTCGACAGCAGCTCGGCGACCGATTCGGGTGCGGCCTCCTCAGGTCTCGCACGGGTGGTGAGCGCTCCTGAGCCCGCTCGACCGGGTGGTGGAGGGGGGATCGGCCGAACGGATGATTCTTCCGAGCCAATCGTAAGGAAAGCGTAAAGACGTGCCCTATCCCCCCCTTTGACCGCCTACGGTTTCCGTATGAGCAACGACCTCGGCCTGGGAGAGCTTCTCGACCCTGCCCTCTGTGACGAGATCGAGCTCGTCGGCGCGCTGGTCGAGGCGGTGGCAGGTGCCACCGGACGCCTCGACGGGTACGAGCTCGACACGGCCCTCGGCCTCGTGCCGGCGGCCTGAGGGCTGCCGCCCTCACCCACCACCACTCCACCGATCTCCACCCATCTCCACCACCACGGTCGAGCTGCCCCCAGCACCGACCGGCTCCACCCCGCACGACCCGGTACACCCCCCGTGCCGGCTCTCCACCCTCGCTCAGCCCGGTGCCCCCACCAGCTGAGCACCCCCCGCTCGACCCGGTATCCCATCCCCGCCGGCCGCACCACCCGTTCCATCACCCGCACTACCCGCTCCATCACCCGCCTCACCCGCCTCACCCGCATCACCCCGTGCCACCTGTGCCTGACCCGGTATCCCCCCACCGCCCAGGCACTCGGCACACCCGCACCGACAGGTGCCCCCAGTTCCCCGGCGCTCCCATGGCGCCGGGGAACTGTCGTGTCGGCCATGATGGGCAGGATGAACCAGACACCACCGACGCCTCCGATTCCGCAGACACCGCCGGTCGTCGGCTCCGCGGCGTTCGCCCGGGTCGCCCTCGAGCTCGTCGGGGACGTCGCCGGCAGCCAGCGCCACGGCGTCGCGGCCGCCGCCGCCCTCGTGGCGGAGTGCCTGTCAGCCGGCGGCGTGCTCCAGGCCTTCGGCACCGGACACTCGGAGGCGTTCGCCATGGAGATCGCCGGTCGCGCGGGCGGCCTCATCCCCACCAACCGGCTCAGCCTGCGTGACGTCGCCGTGCTCGACCCCGAGGGCCTCGCCGTCTCCGACCAGTTCCTCGAGCGCGACCCGTGCACCGCCCGGCGCATCTACGAGCAGGCCCCGGGTGTGCGGCCCACCGACGTCTTCCTCATCGCCAGCAACTCCGGCGGCAACGGCAGCATCGTCGAGCTCGCCCTGCACGTGAAGGCTCAGGGTCATCCCCTCGTCGCCGTCACCTCGATGGCCCACACCACCGCCATCACCTCGCGCCACCCCAGCGGGAAGAAGCTTTTCGAGGTCGCCGACGTGGTGCTCGACAACGGCGCGCCGTACGGCGACGCGGTGCTGCCCCTGCCCGGTGGGGGCGCCGCCTGCGGCGTCTCCTCGATCACGGCCGCGCTGCTCGCCCAGATGGTCGTGGCCGACGCCATCGCGGCGCTGCTGGCCACCGGTCACACGCCGCCGGTCTACCTGTCGGCCAACATCCCCGGTGGCGACGAGCACAACCGCGCCCTCGAGGAGCGCTATGCCGGTCGACTCCGTCGCCTCCTCTGACGCCTCCTCTGACGCCTCCTCTGACCTGCGGGTCGGGACGACAGGGCGGGGACCGACCCGGTGAGCGCGCGCCCGGGAGCCAGCGACCCCCTCGTCCTCGGTCTCGACGTCGGTGGCACGAGCACCCGCTGCCTCGTGGCCGACCGGCACGGTCGTCGGGTGGGGGTGGGTGGGTCGGGGGGCGCCAACCCCAACGGTGTGGGGATGTCGGTCGCCCTCACCCGCATCGGTGAGGCGGTGGCCGACGCCCTCGCCGGCCTCGACTCCGCGCTCGTGGTCGCGGCGGTCATGGGCGCCGCCGGCTTCGCGGCGCACGCCGCCGTCGACGAGCCCTTCGAGCGGATGTGGCGCGCCACCGGGCTCACCGTCCTGCCGCGGGTGGTCGGTGACGCCCTCGTCGGCTTCTGCGCCGGCAGCAGCGCCCGCGACGGCACCATCGTCATCAGTGGCACGGGGGCCGGTGCCGTGCAGGTGGAGGACCTCGAGCAGGGCCTGCTCGGCGACGCGCTCGGGTGGCTGCTCGGTGACGACGGGTCGGGGCAGTGGGTCGGGCGCGAGGCCGTGCGCCACCTGCTCGCCCCCCGCCCCGACGCCGCCGGTCTGCTGCCGGACGACCCCCTCAGCCGGGCGGTGAGGGGCGCCGTCCTCGGCCGCCCGACCGCGGGGCAGGGCAGCCGCGACGACGTCATCCGGGTCCTGTACGCCGGGTCGCCCCTCGCCCTGTCGGCGCTCGCCCCCGTCGTGGTCGACCTCGCCCGCGACGGCGACCCGGTCGCGGTAGGCATCCTGTGCGACGCCGCCGACCACCTCGAGCGGACGGTGCGGCTGGTACGACGACCCGGCGACAGGACCCCGGTCGTGCTCACCGGCGGTCTGTTCGCCTCCGAGGTCCTGCGGGACACCCTCACCGCCGCCCTGTCGCAGCGATGGCCGCTGGCCGACGTCCTGCCGTCGGGGAGCGGTGCCGGTGGCGCGGCGTGGCTGGCGCTGCACGAGCCCGGCGCGAAGGCGGCGGCTGCGGACGCCGGTGCGGGGGACGCCGTACCCGGCCCGGACGTGCACGCGTCGCTGACCCGGCTGCCGCTGGCCGTCGACGCCTGAGGGGTCCGATGTGTCCCTGAGCGAGCGAGCGTGCCCATCAGTGACAGGATGCTGAGCATGCCGACGCCGACCCCAGCAGACCCGACCCACGACCAGGCCCTCGCGACCCGCACCGACAGCATCTCGCGGGCCCGGGCCACGACGGGGTCCTACTCGATCACCGTGCGCCTGCACACGGGTACCGACGCGGCGGTCGTGGGGCAGCTGGCGACGGCGGTCTCCAACGCCGGCGGGATCACCACCGCCCTCGACATCGTCGAGTCCCGCCACGACCGGCTGGTCATCGACCTCACCTGCTCGGCCTCCAACGGCGACCACGCCAACGAGGTCGTCGACGCCCTGCGCGAGGTCGAGGGCGTCACCGTCCACAAGGTGTCCGACCGCACCTTCCTGCTGCACCTCGGCGGCAAGATCAGCGTCGAGCCGACGGTCGCGCTGCGCACCCGTGACGACCTCTCGATGGCCTACACGCCCGGCGTGGGCCGGATCAGCATGGCCATCGCCGAGCACCCCGAGGACGTCTGGCGGCTGACCATCAAGGGCAACAGCGTCGCCGTGGTCACCGACGGCAGCGCCGTGCTGGGCCTGGGCAACATCGGGCCCGAGGCGGCGATGCCCGTCATGGAGGGCAAGGCCGCGCTCTTCAAGCGCTTCGCCGGGATCGACGCCTGGCCGATCTGCCTCGCCACCCAGGACGTCGACGAGATCGTGCGCGCGGTCGAGCTCATCGCGCCCGGCTTCGGCGGGATCAACCTCGAGGACATCGCGGCGCCGAGGTGCTTCGAGGTCGAGGCCAAGCTGCGCGAGCGGCTCTCCATACCGGTCTTCCACGACGACCAGCACGGCACGGCGATCGTCGTGCTCGCCGCCCTGCGCAACGCCCTGCTGTGCATCGACAAGCCGATCGAGCAGGCGCGCATCGCGGTCTCCGGGGCCGGCGCCGCCGGGTCGGCGATCGTGTCGCTGCTGCTCGCGGCCGGGGCCGACGACGTGGTGGTGTGGGACAAGGAGGGCATCCTGCACCGCGACGACACCGACCTGCCGCCGGCCAAGCTGCAGCTCGCGGGACGCACCAACCCGCGCGGGCTGCGCGGAGACCTGCACGACGCGGTCACCGGGGCCGACGTCTTCATCGGTGTGAGTGCGCCCGGTGTGCTGAAGCCGGAGTGGATCGACGACATGGCCCCCAAGCGGATCGTCTTCGCCCTGGCCAACCCCGACCCCGAGGTCGACATCGCCGAGGCCTCGCGCCGCGCCACCGTCACCGCGTCCGGCCGCTCCGACTACCCCAACCAGATCAACAACGTGCTGGCCTTCCCCGGTGTCTTCCGCGGGCTGCTCGACTCTCGCGCCCACCAGGTGACGACCGAGATGCTGCTGCGGGCCGCGGAGGCCATCGCGTCGGTCGTCGGCCCCGACCAGCTGAACCCCAACTACATCGTCCCGAGCGTCTTCGACCCCGACATCGCCAAGACGGTCGCGGCGGCGATCGTGGGCCCGCGCAAGGGCTGACCGGCCCCGCCGCGCCGCGCCGCGCCGCCTCCTTGAGTAGCCAGAGAATCACCCCTCCGCGGGCCCCCTGGGGTGATTCTTCGACTACCCAAGGGCGGCGCGTGACCTGCTTCCCCTGCCCCCGGGACCTGCCGGGACAGGGGTGAGGAGAAGTGGGGAAGAACGGGGGAGTCCGGGGCGTTCACTCGTGTGGTTGAATTCGAAACTACCTTGGGAGCGTCCTATGCCTGCTGTCACTGTCGCCGACCTCACCGTCCTGCCCCGGGTCACCACGCCCTCGACCGGAGCCTCGGCGCGTCCCGTGGTCTCCCTCACCACCGCGCCGTCCGGCGTCGAGGGGGAGGGGTTCCCGGTCAAGCGGGCCTTCGCGGGCGTCGACGCCGCCCTGCTCGACCCCTTCATCCACATGGACGAGATGGGCGAGGTCGACTACGCCCCGGGGGAGCCGAAGGGCACGCCGTGGCACCCGCACCGCGGCTTCGAGACGGTCACCTACATCATCGACGGCATCTTCGACCACCAGGACAGCCACGGCGGCGGGGGCACCATCACCGACGGCGACACCCAGTGGATGACGGCGGGCAGCGGGCTGCTGCACATCGAGGCGCCACCGGAGCACCTCGTCGTCTCCGGAGGTCTCTTCCACGGCTTCCAGCTGTGGGTCAACCTGCCCCGGGCCGACAAGATGAAAGCGCCGGCCTACCAGGACCTGCGTTCCGCGGAGGTCGCCCTCGCCACGTCGGCCGACGGCGGCACGCTGCTGCGCGTGATCGCCGGCGACGTCGCCGGGGTCACCGGGCCGGGTTCGACGCACACGCCGATGGCCATGGTCCACGCCACCCTCACCCCCGGTGCGCGCCTCGACCTGCCGTGGCGCCACGACTTCAACGCCCTCGTCTACGTCATGGGTGGGCGCGGCACCGTGGGGCCGGACGCGACGCCGATCGGCACCGGCCAGCTCGCCGTCCTGGGGCGCGGAGACCTCCTCGCCCTCACCAGCGCGACGAGCCAGGCGCAGCGGTACGCCGGTGGCCTCGACGTGGTGATCCTCGGCGGGCAGCCGATCCGCGAGCCCATCGCCTGGGCCGGGCCGTTCGTCATGAACACCAGGGCAGAGGTCATGCAGGCCTTCGAGGACTACCAGGCCGGTCGGCTCGGGCAGCCGCTCCCGCACGCCGGGATCGGTGGCTCGATGCAGGGGGCCTGACCCCACCCGGTGAGTCCACGCACCCTCGCGGTTGACGCACCCTCGCGGCGGGGCGGGGCGGGGCGGTGCAGGGCGAGGCGGGGTGGGACGGTGCGGCATCCCCGTCAGTGGCCACCGCTCGGCGCCGAGAGGCGGGTGGCCGTGGACGTCATGAACCGATCGACCGTCGCCGCCTTCGGGTCCGGGTCGCGCAGCTGCAGGATGGCGACCCGCTCGGCGACGAGGACGACGCCTATCACGCCCCCGCTGGTGCCGAAGGCGATGGTCGACCAGACGCCGGTGTCGTGGGTGCCGCCGAGACCGACCCGGACCTCCGGACCGATGGTGGCCGGCGCGGCGGACGGGCTGTACGCCCCCGTACGGCAGTCCCACAGCCACCCGCGCACGGTCTCGTAGGCCGCGTCGGCCTCCTGCGGCGTGTGGAAGGTCGCCGCTACCTCGCTGGCGCTGGTGAAGCGACCCGTGTAGTTGCCGCGGACGGGGGCACCCGCTCCGGGGAGGCGCCCGAGGTCGGACTGCTGGCAGTATCCGACGAGGTCCTGGCCCTCACCCGGTGCCACCTGGATGTCGAGGCTGCTCGTGTCCCAGCCGGCCGCGGAGAAGTCGTCACGGCCCAGCAGGTTGCCGGGACCCACCTGCGAGACCACCGACGGGGCGGCCGGCGAGGTCGGGGGAGACGTCGTGGGTGAGGTCGCGGTCGGCCCGGGCGACGACGGCGTGCCCGTCGAGGTGGGCGTGGGGGTGGTCGGTCGGGCGGTCGCCGCGGTCGACGCGGTCGACGCGGTCGGCGACACGACAGTGCTGGTGCTGCGCGAGCGGCTGGCCGTGCCTCCGGCGACCGGGCCGCCGTGCACGGGGAGGCTGACGGCGAGCACCCCGCAGACGACCCCGAGGGTCGCACCTCCGGCGATCATGGCCGCCCCTGTGCCGCGTCTCACCCGCGGTCCTCGGTGGACGGCGCCTGGCGGCCAACCCGGGGCTGCGTGGCCTGGGTGCTCATACAACCCAGACGCTGTGGGCACCTCAGAAGTTGCCTCCTGTGCTGACCGGTCACGAGGGTGGTCCGGCGAGCCGCTCCCGCACGAAGCGCCGCGCGTCGTGGATCCGCGCCTTCACCGTGCCGAGGGGGACATCGAGCTGGTCGGCGATCTCGTCGTACGCGAGCGTGCCGAGGTCGCGCAGGACGAACGCGGGGGCGAGCACGGGGTGCTCGCGCTCGAGCGCCTCGACCGCGTCGAGCAGGTCGAGCCGGGAGCCCGCGATGACGCTCGTCGTGCGCGGGTCGGGTCGTTCGGGCAGGTTGTCGAGCGGCCGCTCGTCGAAACGCCTCCTCAGGCTGCGGTAGGTCGAACGGGCGCTGTTGGAGGCGATGACCGTCACCCAGCCGAGGAACGACCCGGAGCCGGTGTAGCTGTCGAGCTTGGTGGCGATGGCCACCAGGGCGTCCTGGCAGGCCTCCTCGGCGTCGGCCCGATGGGGCAGGAACCGCGCACAGCGCCTCATCACGAGCGGCTGGATCCACGTCAGCAGCTCGTGCAGGGCCGCGTCGTCCCCGGCGCGGGCCGAGGCCACGAGCTGCTCCAGCTGCTCGGCCTGCTCGCGTTCGTCGCCGGTCGTCTCGTGCGCCATCCGCGTCATCCCCCTGTCGTCCCCCTGTCAAGGCGCCGAGTACGGCGTCGCCTCGCCTCGCCAGAGCGCGGGCATGCCGCACAATAGGCGACGATGAGACACGTCGGACGCTACCGTCTGGTCAGACGGCTGGGCGCGGGGGCGTTCGCCACCGTCTGGCTCGCGCACGACGACGCCCTCGGCGTGGCGGTTGCGGTCAAGGTCCTCGCCGACAACTGGTCGGCCGACGCCGACGTCTGCGAGCGGTTCCTCGCCGAGGCCAGGCTGCTGCGCCGGATCGACGACCCACGCGTCGTCCGCGTCTACGACGTGGGCACCGTCGAGCTGGACGGCGGTGAGCAGCCCTACTTCGTCATGGACTACGTCGAGGGTGGCACCCTCGCCGACGTCGTCGCCGATCCGCCACCGGTGCATGAGGCGATGGCGCTCGCGATCCAGGTCGCGCTCGCCGTGCAGGTGCTCCACGACCACGAGATCGTCCACCGCGACGTCAAGCCGAGCAACCTCCTCCTCGGGCGCAACCACGCGGGACAGTCCCGGGTGCTCGTCGCCGACCTCGGCATGGCCAAGCAGCTCGCCGAGGCCTCGGGGCTCACCCTGACGGCTGGCACGCCCGCGTGGATGGCGCCGGAGCAGGTGCAGGGCGGCGAGGGCTTCGATGCCCGCGCCGATGTGTATGCGGTGGCGGCGGTCACCCACGCCCTGCTCACCGGACGGCCGCCCTTCCGGCTGGCCTCGGTGCAGGA
>JBBRNQ010000015.1:0-54874 GCA_038230235.1 Actinomycetales bacterium | reverse complement strand
GAGGGTGTCAGATGGTCTGTGTAAGCGGTGGGTCTGATGTTGAAGGAGTTGACTATGACTGTGACCAAGAACGAGAAGGACGCTCAAGCCGATCCTGAGGCTCGGCGGCTGCGGCGGGAGATCTTCTCCGACGACCTCGTCGACGAGCTCCTGACCCGGGCCGGCGAGCGGGGGGTTGCGTTGACGGGGAAGGGCGGGTTCCTGCCCGAGATGATCAAGGCCGTCCTCGAGCGCGGGATGGACGCCGAGCTGACGTCCCACCTCGGCTACGACCGGGGCGACCGGTCCGGGCACGGCAGCGGCAACTCGCGTAACGGCTCGACCCCGAAGACGGTCGGGACCGAGATCGGCGACATCACCTTGGACCAGCCCCGGGACCGCAACTCGAGCTTCGGCTCGGCGCTGGTCCCGAAGGGGGCGCGCCGGCTTGGAGGGCTGGAGGACATGATCATCAGCCTCTACGCGGGCGGGATGACGGTCCGCGACATCCGCCACCACCTCGCGGCGACGCTGGGGACGGAGCTGTCGCACGAGACGATCTCCAACGTCACCGAAGCCGTCGCCGACGAAGTGCTCGAGTGGCAGTCCCGCCCGCTCGAGGCGTTCTACCCGGTGATCTACCTCGACGCGCTCGTGGTGAAGGTCCGCGACGGCGCGCACGTAGCGAACCGGTCCGCGCACATCGCGGTCGGGGTCGACATGGACGGCGTGAAAACCGTTCTGGGAATTTGGATCCAGGCCACCGAAGGGGCGAGGTTCTGGGCGTCGGTCTGCTCCCAACTGGCCAACCGTGGCCTGCGCGACGTCCTGATCGTGTGCTGCGACGGGCTCACGGGTTTCCCCGAAGCCATCGAGGCGACCTGGCCCAAGGCGATGGTGCAAACCTGCGTGGTGCACCTGATCCGGGCCTCGATGCGGTTCGTGTCCTACACCGACCGCAAGGCCGTCGCGGCGACGCTGCGCCCGATCTACACCGCGCCCGACGAGGACGCCGCACTGATGGCGATGGCCGCGTTCGCCGACTCGAACCTCGGGAAGAAGTACCCAGCGGCGGTCGCGACCTGGGAGAACGCGTGGGACCGGTTCACCCCGTTCCTCGCGTTCGGGCCCGCCCTGCGCAAGGTCATCTACACCACGAACAGCATCGAGTCGCTGAACTACCAGCTGCGGAAGATCATCAAGAACCGCGGCCACTTCCCCAACGACGCGGCCGCGGTCAAGCTTCTGTGGCTCGCGATCCGCACCATCGAGGACAAACGGGCTCGAGAACGTGCGAAGGAAGCCGGCACCCCCAAGGGGCAACCCCGCAAGGCCGCCAACCGCCTCGTCGAGGGCGCCGCCGTCCTTGGCTGGAAGACGGCTCTGGCCGAGCTGGCCATGATCTATCCCGACCGCATCAACGCCCATCTGTAAACCTACCAAATCACCTGTGACCCAGATCACTTACACAAGAATCTTGACAAGCTCCGCGCTGACTCCCCCGGACGCGCAACGTGACACCCAGAATGAGGCGCGAGGGCCGCTGTCGATACCCCAGACTCATCGGCACTTTCTCCACCGCCGTGGACCTCGATGGGGAACGACCCCCGAGCGTCAGCGATTCACCTCAGGACCGGCCCCCGATCGCGATCCCGCTCGTGGCAGGCTGCCGTCATGAGCGACTACTCCACTCTCGACTGGCACGTCGAGGACCGCATCCTCACTCTCACCCTGTCGCGACCGGACCAGCTCAACGCCTTCACGGTGACGATGGCCGACGAGCTCGTCGACGCCTATGAGCGGGCCTCCCTCGATGACGCCGTCGGCGCTGTCGTCGTCACCGGAGCAGGACGGGCCTTCTGCGCCGGGATGGACCTCCAGGAGCCCAGCGACGGTAACGTCTTCGGCCTCGACGAGAGCCTGAGTCCCACGCCGGACGACCTCGTCGACCGCTTCGAGGACGAGCAGATCGTGCGTGGAGTGCGCGACACCGGAGGTCGGGTGTCGCTGGCGGTCTATGCCTGCCGCAAGCCGGTGATCGGCGCCATCAACGGTGCCGCTGTCGGTATCGGGGCGACGATGACCCTGCCGATGGACATCCGCATCGCCTCGACCAGGGCCAGGGTCGGCTTCGTCTTCGGCCGCCTCGGGATCGTGCCCGAGGCAGCGTCATCGTGGTTCCTTCCTCGCCTCGTCGGCATCTCCCGCGCCCTCGAGTGGACCTACTCGGCCGACATCCTCGACGCCGACGAGATCCTCGTCGGCGGGCTGGTGCGGTCGGTGCACGAGCCGGACGACCTGCTCCCGGCCGCCTACGAGCTGGCTCACCGCTTCGTCGACGGCCACTCGGCCGTGGGCGTCGCCCTCACGCGGCAGCTCATGTGGCGGGGTCTCGGAGCGGCCCACCCGGTCGAGGCCCATCGGGCTGACTCGCTGGCCATGTTCGCCACGTCGCGCGACGACGGCAAGGAGGGCGTGGCGGCCTTCCTCGAGAAGCGCCCGGCGCACTTCTCGGGCCGGGCCTCTGTGCTGCCCGACGTCTTCCCCGCGTGAGGCTGGCTGCCTCACCAGCGGCTGACTGCTACCTTCGTGCGCGTGCAGATCGCCGCGTCCGTCGTCGCCGTCCTGGCTGCCGCCCTCCACGTCGCCATCTGGCGGATGGAGTCGCTCACCTGGCAGGCACCCACGACCTGGCGGCGCTTCTCGGTGCCGAACCAGGCCGACGCGGACACGCTCGCCCCGATGGCCTACAACCAGGGCTTCTACAACCTGTTCCTCGCGGTGGGGGTGGTGGTGGGCGTCGGCCTCGTCGCCACCGGCAACCGCCCGGCCGGCTGGGCGCTCGTCGCCTTCTCCTGCGCGAGCATGGTGGCCGCCGCGGCGGTCCTGCGCTCCGGGGGTCGGCACTACACCCGGGCCGCGGTCACCCAGGGTTGCCTCCCCCTGCTGGCGATCGTGCTCCTGCTGCTGTCGACGCTCTGACCGGGCCCGCGGGGACACCCGGCCAGGCACAGGATCCTAGAAACCGAGGCGCTGCATCTGCTTGGGGTCGCGCTGCCAGTCCTTGGCGACCTTGACGTGCAGGTCGAGGTAGACCTTCTGACCCAGCAGGGCCTCGATGCCGACCCGGGCGTTCGTCCCGACCTCCTTGAGGCGGGCCCCCCCGCGGCCGATGATGATGGCCTTCTGGCTGTCGCGCTCGACGAAGACGTTGACCCGCACGTCGAGCATCGGGTCACCCTCACGGCGGTCCTCGCGGGGCACCATCTCGTCGACGACCACGGCCAGGGAGTGGGGCATCTCGTCGCGCACCCCCTCGAGGGCGGCCTCGCGCACGAGCTCGGCGATCATCACCGCGTCGGGCTCGTCGGTGATGACCCCGTCGGGGTAGAGCTGCGGCGAGTGCGGCAGGTGCGAGACGAGGACGTCGCGCACCACCTCGACCTGGTCGCCCCGGGTGGCGCTGCACGGGACGATGTCGTCCCACGACCCGAGCTGGTCGATGGCGATGAGGTGCTCCGTCAGGCGCCCGCGGTCGACCCGGTCGGACTTCGTGGCGAGCGCCACGACCGGGCGACGCCGGGCGCGCTGCAGCTCGGCCAGCTCACGGGCGATGAAGGCGTCGCCGGGACCGATCTTCTGGTCGGCGGGAAGGCAGAACCCGATGACGTCGACCTCGAGCAGCGTCTCGCGCACGAGGTCGTTGAGCCGCTCCCCCAGCAGGGTGCGTGGCCGGTGCAGTCCCGGGGTGTCGACGAGGATGAGCTGGGCTCCCGGGGTCGTGGCGATCCCCCGGATCGTGTGCCGCGTCGTCTGCGGCTTGCTCGAGGTGATCGCCACCTTGCTGCCGACCAGGGCGTTGGTCAGGGTCGACTTGCCGGCGTTGGGCCGCCCCACCAGGCACGCGAACCCGGCACGGTAGTCGGCCCCGGAGGACCCGACCGGCACCAGGTGCCCGGTGCTTCCCGTGGTCTCAGTACTTCCCGTCTTGCTGCTCTCGGTGCTCTCGGTGCTCTCGGTGCTCTCGGTGCCAGTGCTGCCGTCAGTGCTCATGGGCGTGCTCCCGCTCGTCGTGGCGGGACCTGGTCCCGGTGGTGTCGTCTGGCGTCTCGGTCTCGATGCGTCGCACGATGACCGAGGCGAGCCGGTGGCGCCGCCCGGCCATCTTCTCGCCGACGAGCTCGATCCCGGCCACCTCGGCGCGGGAACCCGGGATGGGCACGCGCCCGATGAGCTTGGAGAGGAGCCCACCGACGGTGTCGACCTCGTCCTCGTCGATCTCGACCCCGAAGAGGTCGGCGAGGTCGTCGATGTCCATCGTGGCCGGCACCCGGGTGCTGCCGTCGTCGAGCGCCTCGACTCCGGGAGCCTCCCGGTCGTACTCGTCCTCGATCTCCCCGACGATCTCCTCGAGGATGTCCTCGATCGTGACGATGCCCGCCGTGCCGCCGTACTCGTCGACCACGACGGCGAAGTGGGTCTGGTCGCGCTGCATCTCCCGCAGCAGGTCGTCGACGGGCTTGCTCTCGGGCACGAAGTGCACCGGCCTCATCAGCTGCTCGACCCGCTGGGAGACGGCCTCGTGGTCGGCGTTCGTGCGGCGCGCCACGTCCTTGAAGTAGATCAGGCCCCTCACGTCGTCGCTGTCGTCGCCCACGACGGGCACCCGGGAGAAGCCGGTGCGCAGGAAGAGCGACATGGCCTGCCGCAGTGACTTGTCGCAGGCGATCGTGATGGTGTCGGTGCGAGGCACCATGACCTCGCGCGCCAGCGTGTCGCCGAGCTCGAAGACGGAGTGGATCATCTCGCGCTCCTCGGTGTCGATCACCGACGAGTCGCTGGCCTGGTCGAGCAGGTCACGCAGCTCGGCCTCCGTCTGGAAGGGACCGTCACGATAGCCCTCACCGGGGGTGACCGCGTTGCCGAGAGCCACGAGCACGCGGGCCACCGGTCCGAGGACCGTGCGCAGGCCGACGGCGAAGGGGGCTGCATACAGGGCGACCGTGTCGTAGTGCTGGCGCCCCAGCGTGCGGGGGGAGACCCCGGTGATGACGAACGAGACCACCGCCATCACGGCGATCGAGATGAGCAGCCCGACGGTGGTGTTGTCGACGAGGTCGAGCACGGCCACGGTGATGAGCACGGCGCTCGCCGACTCGGCCACGACGCGCAGGAAGGCGAGCACCGACAGGTAGGCGGAGGTGTCGGCGATGACGGTCAGGAGGGACGCAGCCCCTCCCCGGCCCTCGTCGAAGAGCTCTTCGGCCCTGACCCGCGACATCCGGAAGATCGCCGCCTCGCAGGCCGCGATGCAGAACGCGACGGCGACCGCCAGCAGGGCCAGGACGACCATCTGGGTGATCACCGGGTCACCGCTGGGACGCTGAGCGACCACGGCTGGCGAGGAAGGTGAGCAGGAGCTGGCGCTGCAGCTCGAACATCTCCTTCTCCTCGCCGGGCTCCGCGTGGTCGTAGCCGAGCAGGTGGAGGATGCCGTGGGTCGTGAGCAGCAGCAGCTCTTCCTCCGTGGTGTGCCCGGCCTCGCGAGCCTGCTGGGCGGCCACGCTCGGGCAGAGGACGATGTCGCCGAGCACGCCCTCCTGCGGCTCGGAGTCCTCGGCCCCCGGGCGGAGCTCGTCCATGGGAAAGCTCATGACGTCGGTCGGGCCGGGCAGGTCCATCCACTGCACGTGGAGGGTCTCCATGGCAGCCTCGTCGACCAGGGTGAGGCAGAGGTCGGACTGCGGGTGGACCTTCATCTCCTGCAGCACGTAGGTCGACAGCGCCACGAGCTCGAGCTCGTCGACGCGGTGGTCGGTCTCGTTGAGGACGTCGATGCTCATGGCACTCAGGAGGGCGCGGAGCCCGAGACCCGGCGCCGCTCGCGGGCGTCGGCCCGCTCCTCGTCGGACCGCTCGTAGGCGTCGACGATGACGCTCACGAGCCGATGACGCACGACGTCGGTGGAGTTGAGCTCGGCGAAGTGGACGTCGTCGACGTCCCTGAGGATGTCGCGCACCTGACGCAGACCCGAGGTGGTGCCCCCCGGGAGGTCGACCTGGGTGACGTCTCCGGTGACGACCATCTGGGCCCCGAAGCCCAGGCGGGTGAGGAACATCTTCATCTGCTCGGCCGAGGTGTTCTGCGCCTCGTCGAGGATGATGAAGGCGTCGTTGAGCGTGCGTCCTCGCATGTAGGCCAGGGGGGCGACCTCGATGGTGCCGGCGGCCATGAGCCGGGGAATGGACTCGGGGTCGACCATGTCGTGCAGCGCGTCGTAGAGCGGACGCAGGTAGGGGTCGATCTTGTCGTTGAGGGTGCCGGGGAGGAACCCCAGCCGCTCTCCGGCCTCCACGGCGGGGCGGGTGAGGATGATCCGCTTCACCTGCTTGGCCTGGAGGGCCGCCACGGCCTTGGCCATGGCGAGGTAGGTCTTGCCCGTGCCTGCCGGGCCGATGCCGAAGACGATGGTGAAGGCGTCGATGGCGTCGACGTAGCGCTTCTGGTTGAGCGTCTTGGGGCGGATCGTGCGTCCGCGGTTGCTGAGGATGTTCATCGTCAGCACATCGGCCGGGCGCTCACGGGTCTGCTGGCGCAGCATCGAGATCGAGCGCTCCACGGCGTCCCGGTTGAGCGGGTGACCGGCGTCGATGATCGTGAGCAGCTCGTCGACGAGGCGCTCGACGAGCGCGATGTCTCCGGCCTCTCCGCTCAGGCTGAGCACGTTGCCCCGCACGTGCACGTCGAGCCGGGGGAAGGCCCGCTCCATGGTGCTCAGCAGCTCGTCGCGCGGCCCGAGCAGCGTCACCATCGGCACCGCCGGCGGGATGGTGATCGAGTGCGTGGCCACCGCTGCCGTCTCGGCGGGCAGGTCAGGCAGCTCGGGCAGGTCGGGCAGGTCGGGCATGGTCAGCGCAGGGCCGTCGGGAGCATCTGTCATCGTGCTCCCAGTCTACGGGGCGACACCGACACCGGGCGATCCTGTTAGCCGCCGGGTTGTCACCCCGGGGGCCACCCCAGGTCGCGCCCCCCGAGCACGTGCAGGTGGGCGTGGTAGACCGACTGCCCCGCCTGCTGGCCGGTGTTGGCGACGAGGCGGTACCCCTGGTCGAGCGACTCCTGCAGGGCGACGTCTCGGGCGAGGACGACCACGTCGGCCAGCTCGTCGGGGTGCTCGGCGAGCTCACCGAGGTTGGCGACGTGACGACGTGGGACCACGAGCACGTGGGTCGGGGCCTGCGCGTTGAGGTCGCGGAAGGCCAGGGACGACGGCGTCTGCGCCACGACCTCGGCGGGGATGCCGCCCTCGACGATCCGGCAGAAGAGGCAACCAGGTGCGACCATGGCGGCCACCCTAGCCCGACCCGGGTCCGGAGCGGGCGTGTCAACCTCGTGGGCGACCTGCGCGTCCAGGGTGTGTGAGAGCGTCAGACGTGGCCGAGCGGAGTGCCCCTGTCCCTGGTGGTGGCGGGGCCTCCTCGCCCGGCGACGCCCTCACCGACCTCTATGCCGCCCACTGGTCGGCACTGGTCCGGCTGGCCTGGCTCCTGGTGCACGACCAGGCTCGGGCCCAGGACATCGTCCAGGACGTCTTCGTCGCCAGCGCCCCACGGCTCGCGGAGCTGCGTGATCGGGGCTCCGCGCTGGCCTACCTGCGCCGTGGCGTCGTCAACGCCGCCACCTCGACCTACCGCCGACGGGCGGTCGAGGACCGATGGCTCCGGTTGGCCTCGGGTGCGGCCGAGACCCTCGGGCGAGGCCACGTCGAGAGCGCCGAGGCACAGGTCCTGGCCCGCAGCGAGGAACAGCCCCTGACGGCCGCCCTGCAGACGCTGCCCCTTCGCCAGCGTCAGGTCGTCGTCCTGCGCTACTACACCGACCTCAGCGAGCAGCAGACGGCTGACACCCTCGGCATCACGACGGGTGCCGTCAAGAGCCATGCCCACCGCGGGCTCGCCGCCCTGCGTCACGTCCTGGGAGGGACCCGATGACCCCCGCTAGCGACCCCGACGACCTGACCGAGCTCGAGAAGAGGCTCCGCGCACGACTGCGCGAGGAGGCGGACGCGATGACACCCGACGACCGACTGTCCTCCATCCAGGGCGAGGCCCTGCGACAGCGTGGCCGACGCCCCGTCTGGCTGTGGCCGGTCGCGTCGGCCGCCGCCGTCGCGCTGGTGGCGGTCGGTGTGTGGGCCGCCGTCGGCCGTGGGACGACACCGCTACCGACCGTCGGGGCCCCGACGACCTCCGGGGCCACGACGGCCGGGCCGACGCCGAGCGCCACCAGCTCGTCGACGACGACCTCCGACGCACCCTCTACCGGGCCGACGGCGACGGCAGTGCCGGGCGACCCGACGGGGGCCACCCCCCTTCCCGCCTATTTCGTCGAGGCCGTGGGTCAGGGCCAGATCGGCCTCGTGCGTGAGTTCGTGGCCGCTGACGCCGTCCCCACCGGCGGGACCTCGACCCCCACCTTCCGGCTGGGCACGGTCGCCGCCGCCCAGCAGGCGGTGCGGCTCTCGATGGCAGCCACCCCGAGGCACGCCACGGGTGCGACGGTCGTCGCGTGGGACCCGTCCACGACGGTGAGCGTCTCGCTGCGGGGCGTCGAGATCGACGTGCTCCTGTCGAGGCCCGGCCGCACCGGTCTGACTCCCGAGCAGCAGCGCCTCGCCGTGCAGCAGGTCGTGTGGGCGGTCACGGGCGGCTTGCAGCAGAACGGCCCCGTGGGCATCGTCGTGGCAAGCGGCGGGTCGATCTTCGAGACGATGCCGGCCAACATCTACAAGCGCCCCGCGACGGACCAGGCCTCCCGTGACGTGGCTCCGGTCTGGATCGACACCCCCGCTGACGGCACGACGGTGTCGACGGGGAAGGGCCTGACCGTGACAGGACAGGCGTGCACCTTCGAGGCGGCCGTGTCCTGGGTCGTCGAGCGCAACGGCCGAGAGGTGAGCAGCGGCTCCACCACGGCCTCGTCCGGGTGCCCCGTCATGGGCAGCTGGTCCGTGACCCTCGGCCCCCTGCCCGCCGGCAACTACGTCTTCCACGCTCGTGAGCTCTCGGCGAAAGACGGCTCGGTGCGCGGCGACCAGGTGCTGACCTTCGCCTCCCGGTGAGCCGGGCAGCCAGTCAGGTCTCCCGGTGCCCCGCGTCGACGCCGCCGCAACGGTCAGCCGCGTGGGTGCCGATGCAGCCGTCGAACGGCAGGGACACGGCTAGCGCCAGCGACCGAGCGCGTTGAGGGCGGCGAGCGCTGCCGGCCCCGCGGTCGAGGAGCGCAGCACCTGGGCACCGAGCCGGACCGGCTTCGCCCCCGCCTGTGCGAAGGTGGCCAGCTCGGCGGGGGTGATCCCGCCTTCCGGACCGACGACGAGCACGACATCACCGTCGGCGGGCAGGTCGACCCCGGCCAGGGCGGTGGTGGCCTCTTCGTGGAGCACCAGGGCCAGGGCCGCACCCTCGAGTCGCTTCCGCACACCCGCCATCCGCACCATGGGCTCGACCGTCGGCACCCGGGCGCGCCGCGACTGCTTGGCCGCCGCCGTGACGATCGACTCCCAACGCGCCCGGCCCCGCTGCTCCTTCTCGCCGCGCCACTGCACGATCGAGCGCTCGGACTGCCACGGCACCACGACGTCCACGCCGAGCTCGGTGGCGGCCTCGACGGCCTGCTCGTCGCGGTCACCCTTGGCCAGGGCCTGCACCAGCACGAAGCGGGGGGACGGCTCGGGCACCACCTCCACCCGACGCAGCCGTACGGAGAGCTCGTCGCGGCTCGCGCCGACGACCTCGCCGCTGCCGCGGCGCCCGGCACCGTCGGCCACGAGCACCGTCTCGCCCACCCCGAGGCGCACGACCTGCACGGCGTGCCGGGCCTCCGCCCCGGAGACCGTGACCAGGTCGTCGACGCCCGCGCTCCCCCACGCCTCGGGGGAGAGCAGGAAGAGCCGCTCCGTCACGCCGCACCCCCCTCTTCAGAGGTCGACCTCGCCGGTCGACCCCGGTCGGTCATCGCGCCTCGAGGGTCAGTGTGCCTCGAAGTCAATGTGCCTTGAAGGCGTCGCGCAGCTTGCCGAGGATGCCACCGCGCTCGTCGAGCGAGGCCAGGCGCCCCTCGGGGCGCTCCTCGTCGCGCAGGAGCGCCAGCGGGCGCAGGAGGGTCTCCTGCTCGGCGGTGACCTTGGTCGGCGTCTTGACGTCGAGGTGGACGATGAGGTCGCCGCGTCCCGAGCTGCGCAGGTGGGTGACCCCGAGCGAGCGCATCGTCTGGGTGTCGCCCGCCTGGGCACCGGGAGGGACGTCGAGGTCCTTCATGCCGTCGAAGGTGCTGAGCCCCAGCTGGGTGCCGAGCGCGGCGGCCGTCATGGGCACCTCGAGCGTGACGTGCAGGTCGTCGCCGCGGCGCACGTAGGTGTCGTGCGGGGCAACGTTGACCTCGACGTAGAGGTCGCCGGCCGGACCGGCTCCGAGACCGACCTCACCCTCGCCGCGCAGCTGGATGCGGGTGCCCGTGTCGACACCCGCAGGCACGCGCAGCTTGAGGGTGCGCCGGGTGCGGACGCGGCCCTGGCCGGAGCACTCGAAGCACGGGTGCGGGATCGTCGAGCCGAAGCCCTGGCAGGCCGAGCAGGGCCGGCTGGTCATGACCTGGCCGAGGAAGGAGCGCTGCACCGACTGCACCTCGCCGCGACCCTGGCAGACCGAGCAGGTCGAGGTGCCGGTGCCCGGCTGGGCCCCTTCGCCGTCGCAGGTGGTGCAGGCGATGGCGGTGTCGAGCGTGATCTCCTCGTCGGCGCCGAAGACCGCCGCGGACAGCTCGATGTCGAGCCGCACGAGGGCGTCCTGGCCGCGCTGGCGCCGCGAGCGCGGGCCACGGGAGGTCGTGGCGCCGGCTCCGAAGAAGGCGTCCATGACGTCGCTGAAGTTGAAGCCCTGACCGAAGCCGTCGCCCCCTCCGCCGCCGGCGGCATACGGGTCGGCGCCCATGTCGTAGGCCTGCTTCTTGTCGGCGTCGGACAGCACGTCGTACGCCCGCGACAGGAGCTTGAACTGCTCCTCGGCGTCGGGCCCGGGGTTGACGTCGGGGTGGAGCTTGCGGGCCTGACGGCGGTAGGCCTTCTTGATGTCCTCGGCCGAGGCGTCACGGGCGACGCCGAGGTCCTGGTAGTAGTCGCTCACGGGTGTGGGAGTCCTTGTCGTACGAAGGGGGCTGGCGAAGTCGGAGGGAAGGGCAGGCCGACCCGGTGGGGGTCAGGGTCCGGTCACGGGCCGAGCAGCTGCGAGACGTAGCGCGCGACCGCCCGCACCGAGGCCATCGTCGTGGGGTAGTCCATGCGCGTGGGGCCGAGCACCCCGAGGCCGGCGACCAGCTCCGCCCCGGCGGCGTACCCGGTCGAGACCATCGACGTCGTGACCAGCCCCTCGTGGGGGTTCTCGCGGCCGATGCGCACGGCGACGGCGTCGTGGTCGGCCCCGAGGGTCCCGAGCAGCTTGAGCAGGACGACGTGCTCCTCGAGCGCCTCGAGCACGGGCCCGATGGTGAGGGGGAAGTCGGTGCCGAAGCGGGCCAGGTTGGCGGTGCCGGCGAGCACGACCCGCTCCTCGCGCTCCTCGGCCAGCGCCTCGTCGAGGGCGCGGGCCACAGAGCGCACGATGTCGCGGTGCGACGGCTCGAACTGCTCGGGCAGCGACTGCAGCCGCGCCGCAGCCTCGGTGAGGGGGCGGCCCACCGCCTCGGTGTTGAGGGCGGTGCGCAGGGCGGCGACCATGGCCTCGCCCTGCTCTCCGGTGAGGGGCACGGGTGAGTCGACGACCCGCTGCTCGACCCGACCGGTGTTGACGATGAGCACGAGCATGAGCCGCTCGGCGCCCATCGGCACGAGCTCGATGTGGCGCACGCTGGAGCGGGTGAGCGAGGGGTACTGCATGACCGCGACCTGTCGGGTCAGCATGGCCAGCAGCCGCACGGTGCGGTCCACGACGTCGTCAAGGTCGACGGCGCTCTCGAGGAACCGGCCGATCGCGGCCTTCTCGGCGGGGCTCATCGGTTTGAGGCTGCTCAGCCGGTCGACGAAGAGACGGTAGCCCGCGTCGGTCGGGACCCGTCCGGCCGAGGTGTGCGGGGCGTGGATCAGGCCCTCCTCCTCGAGGATGGCCATGTCGTTGCGCACGGTGGCCGCCGACACCCCGAGGTGGTGGCGCTCGACGAGGGCCCGGCTGCCGACCGGCTCCGAGGTCGCGACGTAGTCCTGGACGATGGCGCGCAGGACGGCGAGGCGTCGTTCCTCGGTCATCGCTCCACCTCCTCCCGGCTCAGGGCGTTTCGGCGTGTCGCCGCACCGCCCCGGTGGCTGGCACTCGCTCCATACGAGTGCCAAGTCTACGGCGTTCACCCGCGGCGGGTCGCCACGCTCCGCGGAGCGTCCCGCCCTAGCCTGTCGGGATGACCCCTCCCCCGCCTCCTCCCGGGCCGTCCGCTGGCCCTCCGGGCCCGGGCCGGTACGGCGCCGACGTGCTCGCCGGCGACTGGCGCGCCCCGAGGAACGGGCGGTCGGCGCAGGTCGCCGCCGAGCCCGGTGTGGTCGTCGAGGACGTCGAGACCGGCTGGTGCGGGGCCGTCGTACGGGTCGAGAAGGCCGGCGGGGTGCACGTGGTGCACCTCGAGGACGCGCGGGGGCGCACGAAGGGCTTCCCCCTCGGCCCGGGCTTCCTCATCGACGGCCGACCGGTGCTGCTGACCGCCCCCGTGGTGGCCGCCCGGACCCGGCTCGACGACGCCCGGAAGGCGGGAGCCCGGACGGCGAGCGGCTCGGTCGCCGTCCACGGCGCCCGGGCGCGGGTCGCCAGCGGCAGCCGGATCTTCGTCGAGGGCCGTCATGACGCCGAGCTCGTGGAGAAGGTGTGGGGCGACGACCTGCGCGTCGAGGGGGTCGTCGTCGAGCTGCTCGAGGGCGTCGACGACCTCGGCCCGGTCATCGCCGACTTCGCGCCGGGGCCCGGGCGGCGGATGGGGGTGCTCGTCGACCACCTCGTGCCCGGCACCAAGGAGACCCGGCTGGTGGAGGCGGCGCTCGCGCTGCCCGCGGCCCGCGGCCACGTCAAGGTGCTGGGGCACCCCTACGTCGACGTGTGGCAGTCGGTGCGGCCCGAGCGCCTCGGCTGGACCCGGTGGCCGGTCATCCCCCGCGGCACCTCGTGGAAGCACGGCATCTGCGCGGAGCTCGGCTGGGCCCACGCCACCCAGGCCGACATCGCCCGGGCGTGGAAGCAGATCCTCGGCACGGTGCGCAGCTACGCCGACCTCGAGCCGACCCTGCTGCGCAGCGTCGAAGAGCTCATCGACTTCGTCACCGACCCCACCTGAACCCCCTGCCCCCGACCCCACCCCACCCCCAAACTTCGTCTTGTTGCCGTCACTGCTCCCTTTTCCGGCCGTTTCTGGACCAGAAAGGGTGCGCCGGCGGCAACAAGGCGCCTGTGGGAGCCGGTGGGGGGTCGGGTGGGTCGGGGGGTACCCGGAGCGGACCCCGAGAACGGCCCTGAACTGTGGCCGCCGAGGGTCACGGCGGCCCCTCACCCGGCCATGATGGGTGTGTCGCCGACCCTGCGACACGACCCCTTCCCGCACCAAGGAGACCACCCATGTCGACCCCCCAGCCGTATGGCGCCCCGACCGGCCCGGTCGCGCACACCTCCGAGGAGCGCACGGCGAGCATCCTGGCCCACGTCTCGGCCCTCATCGCCGCCGTTGTCACCGCCGGCTGGCTCAGCTTCGTCGGGCCGTTGGTCATCTGGGCGATCTACAAGGACCGCAGCCCGCTCGTGCGGCAGGCCGCCGCGGGTGCCTTCAACTTCAACCTCGGCCTGTGGGTGATGAACGTCGTGGCCTGGATCTGCCTCATCACCGTCATCCTCAGCCCCGTCGCGATCATCCTGTTCATCATCGCCAACGTCGGCATGGTCGTGTGGCACGTGCTCGCCGCGATCCGCGCCAGCCAGGGGCGGACCTACAACTACCCGTTCCAGATCCGCGTGCTGAGCTGACGGCCTGACCTGCCCCGCCCTGCCCTGACCTGACCTGCCCTCAGACCCCGAGCAGGCGGCGCACCACGGTGTCGGCGAGCAGCCGGCCCCGCAGGGTCAGCCGTGCCCGCCGCTCGGTCAGCGCAGCCGCTCCGTCGACGAGCCCGTCGGCGATGAGCCCGGCCACGGCGGCCCGCCCGGCCGCCTCGAGCTCACCGACGGGGAGCCCCTCGACCAGGCGCACCCCGAGCAGCACCCGCTCGTCGAGCCGCTGCTCGGGGGTCAGGACCTCACGCGCGGCGGCCGGTGAGGCCCCGGAAGCCAGCCGCCCGGCATACGCCGTCGGGTGCTTGACGTTCCACCACCGCACGCCGCCGACATGGCTGTGGGCACCGGGTCCGAGGCCCCACCAGTCGTCGCCGGCCCAGTAGCCGGTGTTGTGGCGACACCGGTCGGCAGGGGTGCGGGCCCAGTTGCTCACCTCGTACCACCCGTAACCGGCCGCTGTCAGCAGCTCGTCGGCGAGCTCGTACTTGCTGGCCTCGTCGTCGTCGAGGGGTGCGGGCACGACCCCCCGGCGCACCTGGGCCGCGAGCTTGGTCCCTTCCTCCACGACGAGTGCGTACGCCGACACGTGGTCGGGCTGCAGCGCCACCGCCGCCTCGAGGCTGGTGCGCCAGTCGGCCACGCTCTCCCCCGGCGTGCCGTAGATGAGGTCGAGGCTGACCGCCAGCCCGGCCTCGCGGGCCCACCCGACGGCCCGCGCGACGTTGGCCGGGTCGTGGGTGCGGTCGAGGACCTGCAGCACGTGGGGCACGGCGCTCTGCATCCCGAGGCTGACCCGCGTGAAGCCACCGGCGGCGAGCTCGGCCAACGACTCCCGGGTCACCGAGTCGGGATTCGCCTCGGTCGTCACCTCGGCGTCGTCGGCCAGGCCCCACTGCTCCCGGATGCCGTGCAGCACCGCGACGAGGTCGGCCGTCGCGAGCATCGTGGGGGTCCCACCCCCCACGAAGACGGTGTCCACGGCCGGTGCTCCGTCGCCGAGCACCGTTGCCGCGAGGGCGAGCTCGGCCAGCGCGGCCTCGGCGAACGTGTCGGTGCCCGTGCCGGGCAGCGTGCCGTCGCCGAGCTCCGAGAGGGTGTAGGTGTTGAAGTCGCAGTAGCCGCAGCGCACCGAGCAGAAGGGGACGTGCACGTAGACGCCGAAGGACGCCGTACCGAGGTGGGCGAGGGCATCGGGGGGCAGCTCACCCGACGCGGGGGCGGGGTCGCCGTCAGGCAGGGCACTCGGCATACCGGCCATTCTCGCCCGCCTGCCGCGGTGGCCCCACACCGGTCGCCGGCGTCAGCGACGCGCGGTTAGGGTCGAGAGGTGACCTCCGAGCCGAACCCCACCGACGCTGCCGCCCTCCCCCTGCCCGGGTGGATCGAGCTCGACGGCGTGGTCAACATGCGCGACGTGGGGGGCCTGCCGACCGACGACGGCGCCATGATCGCCACCGGGCGGCTCATCCGCTCCGACAACCTGCAGGACCTGCCACCCGGGTCGGTCGGTCACCTCGTCGAGGGTCTCGGCGTCACCGACGTCGTCGACCTGCGCACCTACGTCGAGGTGGCCAAGGAGGGCGACGGGCCGATCCTCGCCCGGCCCGAGGTGACCGTCCACCACTTCACCCTCTACCCCGAGGAGTCGGCGGAGACGGGCATCCCCGCGGGTGAGCGCGAGCTGCCGTGGCATCGAGACCCCGACCTCGGTGACACGGCCAGGGCGGTGCGGATCGAGGCCAGCGACGACCGCGAGGGTCCGGAGCGGCACGACGCCTACTGGTCGGAGCACTACCTCGGCTACCTGACCAAGCGCCCCGACAACGTCGTCGCCGCGCTCCGCGCCATTGCCGAGGCGCCCGGCACGGTCGTGGTGCACTGTGCAGCCGGCAAGGACCGCACCGGCACGGTGATCGGGCTGGCGCTCAAGCTCGCTGGGGCCACCGACGCGGCCGTCGTCGCCGACTTCGAGGCGTCAGCCCAGCGGGTGCCGCAGATCCTCGCCCGACTCTCCGGCCGACCCGCCTACTCCACCAACCTCGACGGCAAGACCGTGCAGCAGCAGTCCCCCCGGGCGGAGACCATGCGGATGATGTTGGGCGCCCTCGAGCGTGACCACGGCGGTGTCGAGGGGTGGCTCACGTCGCAGGGGTGGACGGCCGAGGAGACGGCGCGGCTGCGCGCCAAGCTGCGCGACTGACGCCGTACGGGGCACTGCCTGTCGCCGGCCGCCGCCGTCGCGGCGGGGGGCGCCCTACTTCTTGGCCTTCTCGCCGTCGTTGGAGAGGGCGGCGATGAACGCCTCCTGGGGGACCTCGACGCGGCCGACCATCTTCATCCGCTTCTTGCCCTCCTTCTGCTTCTCGAGGAGCTTGCGCTTGCGGGTGATGTCACCGCCGTAGCACTTGGCGAGCACGTCTTTGCGGATGGCGCGGATCGTTTCTCGGGCAATGATCCGCGACCCGATCGCCGCCTGGATGGGCACCTCGAACTGCTGGCGCGGGATGAGCTCGCGCAGCTTGCCGGCCATCTGCACGCCGTACGCGTAGGCCTTGTCCTTGTGGACGATCGAGCTGAACGCGTCGACCTGCTCGCCCTGGAGCAGGATGTCGACGCGCACGAGGTCGGCGACCTGGTCGCCGTCGGGCTCGTAGTCGAAGGAGGCGTAGCCGCGGGTGCGTGACTTCAGCTGGTCGAAGAAGTCGAAGACGATCTCGGCCAGCGGCAGGGTGTAGCGCATCTCGACGCGTTCGGCGGAGATGTAGTCCATCCCGCGCAGCGTGCCCCGGCGCTGTTGGCACAGCTCCATGATCGCGCCGATGAACTCTGACGGCGCGAGGATCGTGCCACGGACGACCGGCTCGTGAACCTCGATGATCTTGCCGTCGGGGTACTCGCTCGGGTTGGTCACCTCGACGTGCTTGTTGCCCTCCATCGTGACGTCGTAGAAGACGCTCGGCAGGGTGGAGATGAGCTCGAGGTCGAACTCGCGCTCGAGCCGCTCACGGACGATCTCGAGGTGGAGCATTCCCAGGAAACCAACCCGGAAACCGAAGCCGAGAGCCACCGAGGTCTCGGGCTCGTAGACCAGCGCGGCGTCGTTGAGCTTGAGCTTGTCGAGCGCCTCGCGCAGCGCCGGGTAGTCGGACCCGTCGATGGGGTAGAGACCCGAGAAGACCATCGGCTTGGGGTCGCGGTAGCCCCCGAGCGCGACGCTGGCCGGCTTCGCCGCGTTGGTCACGGTGTCGCCGACGCGCGACTGACGCACGTCCTTCACGCCGGTGATGAGGTAACCCACCTCACCCACCCCGAGGCCCTTTCCCGGGACGGGCTCCGGCGAGATGACACCGATCTCGAGCAGCTCGTGGGTGGCCTTCGTCGACATCATCGCGATCTTCTCGCGCGGGTTGAGGTCACCGTCGATGACCCGCACGTAGGTGACGACACCGCGATAGGTGTCGTAGACGGAGTCGAAGATGATCGCCCGCGCCGGTGCGTCGGGGTCACCGGTGGGCGCCGGCAGCTGACGCACGATCTGGTCTATCAGCGTGTCGACCCCGACCCCGGTCTTGCCCGAGACCCTCAGGCAGTCGTCGGGCTCGCACCCGATGAGCTTGGCCAGCTCCTCGGCGAACTTCTCGGGCTGGGCAGCCGGCAGGTCGATCTTGTTGAGCACCGGCACGATCGAGAGGTCGTTCTCCATCGCGAGGTAGAGGTTGGCCAGGGTCTGCGCCTCGATCCCCTGGGCGGCGTCGACGAGCAGGACGGCGCCCTCGCAGGCGGCGAGCGAGCGGCTGACTTCATACGTGAAGTCGACGTGGCCAGGGGTGTCGATCATGTTGAGGCAGTAGGTCGTGCCCTCGAGCTCCCAGGGCATGCGCACGGCCTGGCTCTTGATCGTGATGCCCCGCTCGCGCTCGATGTCCATGCGGTCGAGGTACTGCGCCCGCATGGCGCGGCCGTCGACGACCCCGGTGGCCTGCAGCATGCGGTCGGCCAGCGTCGACTTGCCGTGGTCGATGTGGGCGATGATGCAGAAGTTCCGGATGAGGTCGGGTGGCGTCGCGTGCGGCGGCAGCGCGGTGCGGGCCATGGGTGACACGGTGCGGGTAACCTCGCGGAGCTTCAGGGGTCGGGCGGACTCCCCATCATTTCACGCCCTTCGCGTATGGAGTGACCGCCTCGACCCGACCCGGCGCGAGACCCGGGCCGCGTCGCGTCAGCCGGCGCTGACAGGAAGGTGCAGCGGTCCCCGGATCGTCGTCGACGAGCGCATGGTGACCGCCCCGGCCCGCCGTAGCCCCGGCATCCGCTCCGCCAGCACCCGCAGCGCCACGGTGGCCTCGAGCCGGGCCAGGGGTGCCCCGATGCAGTAGTGGATACCGCTGGAGAAGGCCAGGTGCTCGACACCCGGGGTGCGGGTGACGTCGAAGCGGTTCGGGTCGTCGTAGACCTCGGGGTCACGACCGGCGGCGGCGAGCAGGGTGACCACCCACTGGTGCTTGCGCACCGTCACCCCGGCGACCTCGGTGTGCTCAAAGGCGACCCGCCCCGTCTCCTGCACGGGCGGGAGGTAGCGCAGCGTCTCCTCGACGGTCGAGGCAGCCAGCTGCGGGTCGTCGACGAGGGTCTGCCACTGCTCGGGGTGGTCGGTGAGCGCGATGACGGCGTTGCCGATGAGGTTGACGGTGGTCTCGAAGCCGGCGACGAGCAGCAGCTGGCACATCGGCGTCAGCTCCTCCGGGCGGATCCTGTCGCCGCGCTGAGCGACCAGGGTGCTGACCAGGTCGTCGCGCGGCTCACGCTCGCGCAGCGCGAAGAGCGAGCTGAAGATGGCCTCGAGGGCGGTGTTGGCCCCGATGACCTCGCGAGCGTGGCGCAGGGAGTTGAGCCCGTCGAGGGCGCTGGCCAGGGCGGCGCCGTACCGCTGGAAGGCCGCCTCGTCGGCGTCGGGCACCCCCATCATCTCGGAGATGACCGCGATGGGCAGCGGCGCGGCGAGGTCGGTCACGAGGTCGAAGCGCCCCCGCTGCTCGGCCCGGTCGATGAGCTGGTGCACGGTCTTCTCGATCATGGTGTCGTAGGTGCGCATCATCTTCGGGCTGAACGCGGGTGTGGCCAGTCGCCGCAGCCGGGTGTGGTCGGGCGGGTTGAGGCCCAGGAAGCTGAGGTCGAAGTCGCGGTGCGTGCCGCCCTGCACGATGTCGAGCTCGGGGTCACGCACCCCGAAGTGGCGGTTGCGCAGCACCTGGTTGCTCACGGTGTGGCTGGTCGTCACCCAGTTGCCGAGCCGGGTGGGCACGAGGGGGCCCTGCGCCCGGATGCTCTCGTAGACGGCGTACCGGTCGTCGCGCCCCTCCTTCAGGCGGGTGCGGGCCAGGCCGTCACCGCGCAGGCGACCGATGTACCACCGCCGGCCGCGCTCGAGGTAGAGCGCGCTGGCGAAGGCGGCAGCCTCGCGGGCCTGGCTGGCGGAGGGGAGAGGGCTCATCGGGGGCTCCTGTCGGGGGACGGCTGGGCGGGGCGTGCTCGGGCGGAGGCAGCTCGGCCGACTCCGGAGACGACGGTCTCGATGACGAGGTCGGCCGCGTCGAGCCGGGCCAGCCGGCCGTCGTAGACCGACTCCCAGGCGATGTAGACGGTGGCGAGCAGCAGCTGCTCGAGCCACCAGGGGGGCACGTCGCGCAGGACCCCCGTGTCGCCGACGCAGGTCAGGGTCTCCCCCAGCGAGCGCCAGAGGGCCTCGCTGGCCCGGCTCACCTCGTCGTCGACGTCGAGGCTCGGGGTGCGCCAGACGAAGTTGAGCTGCGGGCCGACGGGCAGCAGGGCCGTGACGAGGGCGCGCAGACCCCCGTCGGTGGCACCGGCGTCACGTGCGGTGGCGCGGGCCGTGTCGACGGCGGCCTGACAGACGGCCAGGGCCCGCAGGGCGACGGCCCGCTCGAGCTCGTCACGGGTCGCGAAGAGCTTGAAGAGGGTCGTGCGGCCGATGCCCGCCGCCGCGGCGATCTGGGCCAGGGAGGCCCTCGGGTGCGCGACGAGGTAGCTGACCGCGGCGTCGAGCAGGGCAGCGTGCCGGGAGAGGTCGGGCTCGACCTGGAGGAGGTCCTGCGGGTCGGGCCACGGTGCCGTCATGCCCAGAACCGTACGCCGGTGTTCGCCCGCGAACAAGAGTGTTCACCTGCCGACTCCGAGCTGGGTGATCCCTCGCGTCAGGCTGCGACGCCTCACCTCGCTCCGTCGACGGCGGCGCCGCGAGGGGCATGGCCAGCGGCCGCTGTCACCACCTCCCGCTAGCCTCGGCGCCGTGCTCACCACCGTTGCCGTCTCGGGCTACCGCTCCCTGCGCGACGTCGTCGTGCCGCTGCACGGGCTCGATGTCGTCACCGGGGCCAACGGGGCCGGCAAGTCCAGCCTCTACCGGGCGCTGCGGCTGCTCGCCGACTGCGGCGGTGGGCAGGTCATCGGCTCGCTGGCCCGGGAGGGTGGGCTCCAGTCCGCGCTGTGGGCCGGGCCCGAGACGCTCGGCGGCGCCCGCAGGGACGGGTATGCCGTGCAGGGCACCGTCCGGAAGGGCCCGATCAGCCTCCGACTGGGGTTCGCCGCGTCCCGTGGCTTCGGCTACCTCGTCGACCTCGGCCTCCCGCAGGTGATGCCGTCGGTCCCGTCGGCCTTCGACCGTGACCCGATCGTCAAGCGGGAGGTCGTCTTCAGCGGGTCGGTCGCGCGACCGGGAGCCGTGCTCGTCGAGCGCAAGGGCCCGCTCGTGCGGATGCGTGACGGTCGTGACTGGGTTGAGCTCACCCGTGACCTGCGCACCCACGAGAGCATGCTCACCGAGCTCGCCGACCCCACCCGGACTCCCGAGCTGCTGGCCGTGCGCGACGAGCTGCGGGCCTGGCGCTTCTACGACGGCTTCCGCACCGACCGCGACGCACCGGCCCGGACCCCGCAGGTCGGCACCCTCACGCCGGTGCTCGACCACGACGGCGCCGACGTGGCGGCAGCCCTGCAGACCATCTCGGAGATCGGCGACGCGGGGGCGCTCGAGCACGCCATCGCCGACGCCTTCGACGGGGCGAGGCTCAGCGTGATGGTCTCGGCCGGGCGCTTCGACGTGGGGCTGACTCAACCGGGCATGCTGCGCCGCCTGGGTGGGGCCGAGCTGAGTGACGGCACGCTGCGCTACCTCCTGCTCGTCGCCGCCCTGCTCACACCCCGACCACCGAGCCTGATGGTGCTCAACGAACCCGAGACGAGCCTGCACCCCGACCTGCTCGCCCCACTGGCCCGGCTCGTGCGCCAGGTGGCGACGACGACCCAGGTCGTGGTCGTCTCGCACGCGCCGGGGCTCATCGCCGCACTCGACCCCCGGGAGGCGGGTGACGATGACGCGGAGGAGGCGGATCCGGAGGGCGCGCGGCGCGAGGGCGACAGGGCGGCATACGGGGTGCACCTCGAGAAGAGCCTCGGCGAGACCCGGATCCGGGGGCAGGGGCTGCTCACCACCCCGGCCTGGCACTGGGGGTCGCGCTGAGACGGCCGGGGCCGGCGTGCGGTAGGCGTGCGCGCCGTTCTCCGTTCGTCGACGCCGTGACGCGGCACCGAGCCGGCCCCCCACAGTGCGTGGCCGGCGCACCGCGAGGACCGGGTCAGACCGAGTCGGGGTGCCGTCGCCCGACGAGCACCGAGATCCCGGCGATCCCGAGCCCGAGGACGGCGAGCCCTGCCCCGATGCGGCTCGGCCACTCGTAGCCGAAACCGGCCGCGAGCACGATGCTGCCGAGCCACGCCCCCAGGGCGTTGGCGATGTTGAGCGTCGAGTGGTTGAGGGCGGCGGCCAGCGACTGCCCGTCACGGGCAACGTCCATCAGCCGGGTCTGCAGCAGGGGCACGAGCACCGACGGCAGGAAGCCGAGCAGGAGGGCGAAGAGGATGGCGAGGGCCTTGACGTGCACGGCGATGCCGAAGAGGGCGAGCGCGACGGCGATCAGGCCCATCGCCAGCACCATCATCCGCATGATGCCGTAGCGGGCGATGCGCCCGGCGACGAGCATCCCACCCACCTGTCCGATGCCGTAGATGCCGAGTATGACGGGCACGAAGGCCAGGGGGAAGCGGGCGAGCTCGGTCATGGTGGGCGTGATGTAGGCGTAGGTGGCGAACATGCCGCCGAAGCCGACGGTGCCGAGCAGCAGCGCGAGCCAGACCTGCAGCCGGGTGAGCGCCTTGAGCTCGCCGCGCATCGACTCCTCGCCGGTCACCGGCTGGCGCGGGACCCACAGGGCCACCGCGACCATCGTCAGGGCGCCGATGACCCCCACGACCCAGTACGGCGTCTGCCAGCCGAGCGACTGCCCGAGCACGGTCGTCAGGGGCACCCCGAGCACGTTGGCGACCCCGAGCCCGATGAGCATCATGGCCACGGCCTGGGTGCGCTTCTCCTTGGGCACCAGGCTGGCGGCCACGACGGAGCCGATGCCGAAGAAGGCCCCGTGGGGGAGCCCGGAGAGGAACCGGGCACCCATCAGCTGCCAGTAGGTGTGGGCGAACCCGGAGGCGGCGTTGGACACGGCGAAGAACGCCATCAGCCCGAAGAGCACGAGCTTGCGCGGGGCCCTGGCGAAGAGCACCGCGATCAGGGGTGCCCCGACGACCACCCCCACGGCGTACGACGACACGTAGTGCCCGGCCGTGGGGATGTCGACCCCGGTGCCGGTGGCGACCTGAGGCAGCAGGCCCATCGTCACGAACTCCGTCGTCCCGATGGCGAAGCCCCCGGTCGCCAGCGCGAGCAGCGCCAGCCGCACGCGGGACGGTGAGACGTCGGCGGGATCGGGCCGCTCGCCCGGTTCCGGCTGCCGGGAGGAGGCGGTCAGGTCGGGCGCTGCCGGGTGGTCGCTCAGGGCAGGCGTCACCGTGTCGGTCATGGGGGTCGGGTCCTCGTGGGGGTCGGTGCAGCGCGAGGCAGCTCGAGCCAGATCGAGGCGGATCGAGGCGGATCGAGGCGGATCGGTGATCGATGCTGTGGGTCGCTGCGCGGGGTGCGGGGGCAGGTCGGGTGCCGGGTCTGCGTTGACCGAGACGATGTCCACGATGTTACGCGCCGCAGCGCCGTGGTCCCCATCCGCGAGGGGTCGCGCGCCGCGCCGCGGCGGGCGATACGGTGCGGTGCATGGTCGAGGGTTTCGCAGACCGGATGCGGCGCATGCTCCTGGGGATGAACCGTCCCCCGGAGCCGGCGGCGGAGCCGGTGTCGGGTGACGGGTCCGGTGCCGCGCGGCCCGTCCAGGGGGAAGCCGTCCAGGGGGAAGCCGGCCAGCGAGGATCGCGCCGTCCCCACGATGACCAGCCGGGCGATGAGGACGGTCACGACGACCCCCAGGGCGAGGAGAGGCCGCGTCGTGAAGGTCACGGGGTCGTGCGCCCCCTCGCCATGCGGGCCTACCCGGGCGACTACCCGGGAGTGCCGGCCATGCACTACGCCCCCGAGCTCGACGGTCTCCCGGACCCGGGCGAGGTGGTGTGGACCTGGGTGCCCTTCGAGGAGGACCCAGCCCGCGGCAAGGACCGACCCGTGCTGCTCATCGGGGTCGACGGCGACTGGCTGCTGGGAGTCATGCTGAGCAGCCGCGACCACGACGCGTCGCTGGAGCGCGAGCACCGCGCAGGACGCGACTGGGTCGACGTCGGCACGGGAGCCTGGGACCGGCAGGGCCGCGAGAGCGAAGCCCGCACCGACCGCATCCTGCGGGTCGACCCCGATGCGGTCCGGCGTGAGGGTGCGGTGCTGGACCGGGAGCGGTTCGACCTCGTCGCCGCCGCGATCCGTCGCGGCGGCTGAGCGAGCGACCCTCGCTGAGGTGGGCCCGAGGCTCTGCCCGAACGCAGACCAAGTGCGGTGCTCGTCTTGGTCAATCCCGCTCCTTCCCCTCCTAGCGTGGGGGGTGGTGACCCGACGTCCGCTGTCGTGTCCCCTCCCCCCACCCCCGAGCCAGGGATCCGACCATGTCGAACGCCCACCCCTCCCCGCTCCACCCGCTCCACCCCGACCCCCCAGGCGCCCCGTCTGCCCCTACCACCCGTCCGACCGACGCTCTCCGCCCGCCTCACCGCTCGACGGCGCGCCGTGCCGCGCTCTCGGCCCTTGTCGCCGCCAGCAGCCTCGCCGGGCTCCACTCGGCCAGCGCCCTCACCGCACCCCCAGGTGTGCCGTCGAGCGTGCTGACCCCGACCGCTCGTGATGCGGGCCTGACCACGTCGGGCGGCGCCTACATGGGGTGGTCGCACCGGGGGGTGCGCGGCGCTCAGCCTCTCGTGCGCGCCCGCACCAGCGACCCGGCCTCGAGCCCCACCACGACCACCACCTCCGCCACCGAGGGCCTCGACGTCTCGCACTACCAGGGGTCCGTCGACTGGTCGGGCTACTACAGCTCCGGCTCCCGGTTCGCCTACATCAAGGCGACCGAGGGCACGACGTACAAGGACCCGCAGTTCAGCAACAACTACACCGGCTCCTACGACGCAGGGCTGATCCGCGGCGCCTACCACTTCGCCCGCCCCGACGTGTCGTCGGGAGCCACCCAGGCCGGCTACTTCCTCGGCGCGGGCGGCGGCTGGAGCCCCGACGGCAAGACCTTGCCCGGGGCCCTCGACATCGAGTACAACCCCTACGGCGCAAGCTGCTACGGCCTGACGGCGGCGGCGATGGTGGCCTGGATCCAGGACTTCGTCTCGACCTACCACAGCGGGACGGGGCGATACCCGGTGATCTACTCCACCTACGACTGGTGGAGCACCTGCACCGGCAACAGCTCGGCCACCTCGGCGACCAGCCCCTGGTGGATCGCCCGCTACAGCTCCACCGTCGGCTCGGTGCCGGCAGGGGCGGCGACCTGGACCATCTGGCAGTACACCAGCTCGCCGCTGGACCGTGACCGCTTCAACGGCGACGTCTCGCGGCTCACTGCCCTCGCCACCGGCTGAGCACGAGCAAGCCGTCAGGCACGCAACGGCAGACCGTACGACGACAAAGCCCGTCACCTCGCGGAGGTGACGGGCCCGGTCGGTGGGCGACGCTCTAGAGGGAGGCGGCCTTCTTGGCCATCGCCGACTTCTTGTTGGCTGCCTGGTTGGCGTGGATGACGCCCTTGGAGACGGCCTTGTCGAGCTTGGTGGAGGCGGCCTTGAGCGCGTCCTGCGCCGCGGCGGCGTCACCGGTGTCGGCGGCGTCACGGAACTTGCGGACCCACGTGCGGAGCTCGCTCTTGACCGCCTTGTTGCGCTCGGTGCGCTTCTCGTTGGTCTTGATGCGCTTGAGCTGCGACTTGATGTTTGCCACGAAGAATGTCCTTGGTCGAAGGGAATGCCGGTTTGAGGGAAGTGATGCCGTAGAGGGCGGCAGACGCTGGTGGGGACGGGGCGTGGGGACGACCCTGGAGACACCGCGCTGGATGGTGCTGATCTGCGTGCAGGCGCACACGACCCAAGCGCGCACGCGAGGGTTGAGACTACCAGCGCGACGACCGGACTCCCAAAACGTCACGCTGGTGCGGAGCGGCTCACTGGACTACCGCTGCCCCCGCGCGGCGGTGATGGCGAGGACCGCGCGCTCGACGGCGTAGACAGGGTCGCGGCCGCCCCCCTTGACCTCGAGGTCGGCGGCAGCCACAGCCTGGATGGCCCGGCCCAGACCGGGCCCGTCCCAGCCCTGCAGCGAGCGCCTCGCCCGGTCGATCTGCCACGGCGCCATACCGAGCTCGCGGGCGAGGTTGGCCGAGCTGCCTCGGCCGGCGGAGCCGACCCGCACGAGCTGACGCAGCTGCGAGGCGAGCACCGCGACGATCGGCACGGGGTCGACGCCGGTGGCGATGGCGTGCCGCAGCAGGGCCAGCGCCTCGCCGCGGTCTCCCCCGACCGCCGCGTCGGCGACCTTGAAGCCACTCGCCTCGACCTTGCCCCCGTGGTAGGTCTCGACGACGCTCTCGTCGACCAGGCCCTCCGTGTCGGCGACGAGCTGGCTGCACGCGGAAGCGAGCTCGCGCAGGTCCTTACCGATGGCCTGGACGAGCGCCTGCACGGCGTCAGGGGTAACCTTGCGCCCCGCCCGGCGGAACTCGTGGGTGACGAACTCGGCCTTGTCGCGGTCGCTCTTGACCGCCGGCGCCTCGAAGACCCGCGCGCCCTGCTTGCGTAGGGCGTCGAGCACCTTCTTGCCCCGGTTGCCGGAGCGGTGGGTGACCACCAGCGTCACGTCGTCGGCCGGGGCCGCGAGATAGGCCAGCAGGTCGCTCTGGAGCTCGTCGGTCGTCTCCTCAAAGCCCTCGACGACGACCGCTCGGGCCCCGCCGAAGAGCGACGGGCTGGTGTGGAGGAGCAGCTGGCCCCCCTCGTAGGTCGAGGCGGTCAGCCGGATGACCTCCACCTCGGGCAGGGTGTCGCGCAGCTCGTGGAGCACGGAGGTCACCGCCCGGTCGGCGAGGACCTCCTCGGGACCGGAGACGAGGAGCAACGGCGGCAGCGGCACGTCGTCACCCTATGCCGACCGCCTCTCCCGGGCGGCCGCCCCTGCCGTGTCAGGTGCGCCGGTACACGTCCCGCAGGTTGCCCAGCGCCACGACGAGGACGCGCAAGATGTCGTCGTCGATCTCGTAGATGACCCGGAAGTCACCAGTGCGCACGCGCCACTCACCCCCAAGGCCTGAGAGCTTGACCGCCCCGCTCGGTCGAGGCTGTTGCGCCAGCAGCTCGATCGCCGCCTGGACGGGCCGACGAGCCGAGGGCTCGAGCTTCCTCAACTGCCGTGACGCAGCTGGCGCGACCTCGACGCGGTAGCTCACACCAGCCCGAGGTCGGACTTCACCTGGTCCCAGGGGATGGCAGGAACACCACCAGCGATCTCCTCGCGAGCAGCCTGCGCGGCCTCGATGTCGGCAAGGTCCTCCGCGGCCAGGATGAGCCGTTCGAGGTCATCGGCGTCGATGACCGCCGCGACTCGAGCACCCCTCCGGGTCAGGTAGACCGGATCGTGCTGGACGCGAGCCGTGTCCACGACATCAGCCAGGCGGGCGCGAGCGTCGCTGACGGTGATCTCACTCATGACCCGTTCTTACCGCGTTCTGCGCTCAAAGCGCTGCTTTGTACAACGTCGCACGCCAGCTCCTACCCCAGACCCAGCGTCGCCTCGCCCAGGCGCAGCCCCAGCTGCTCGAGCCGGACCGAGACGAGGTCGGGGGGCAGCTCGAGGTGCTCGCACAGCTCGTCGAGACCCACCCCGGCGTCGACCGCGTCGCGCAGCTCCTCGTCCGCCTCCGCCGACCAGGCGTGGCCGGACGTGACGGCCGTACGAGGTGCCGGGGCCGCGGGGGGTGGCCCGGCGACCGGCCGGTGGTCGACGGCAGGCGACACCGCTGCGGCCGCCTGACCGGGCGCGGTGGTGGCGGACCGAAGCGCCCCGGTCAGGCCGCGCAGCGCAGGTTCGGCCACGGCCAGCACCGGTGCGGCGGTCTCGTCGAGCCGCCTCAGGGCGGCGATGACCATGTCGCGGTCGGTCGTCGGCCAGAAGGGGGGCAGGGAGCGCTGCAGGAACCCTGCATACCGGGCCGTCATCATCCGCGAGTCGAGGAAGGCGACGACTCCACGGTCGTCGCTGCGCCGCACCAGCCGCCCAGCGCCCTGGGCCAGACGCAGCGCGGCGTGGGTGGCGCTGACCGCCATGAAGCCGTTGCCACCCATCCGCGCGATCGCCTCGGAGCGGGCCGACGCGAGCGGGTCGTCGGGACGGGGGAAGGGGATGCGGTCGATGATGACCAGCTGGCACGACGAGCCGGGCACGTCGACGCCCTGCCAGAGGGTCAGGGTGCCGAAGAGACAGGTGGTGGCAGTGCGCGCGAAGTCCCGCACCAGCGTGGTGATCTGGTCCTCCCCCTGGCAGAGGACGTCGATCGCCGTACCGTCCTTCGCGAAGCGGGCGCGCAGCTCCTCGGCGGCGTTCTGGGCGGCACGCATGGAGGAGAAGAGCCCGAGCGTGCGCCCGCCCGCGGCCCGCACCAGGGTCTCGATCTCGTCGAGCGTCTCAGGGGCCGCGCCGTCGCGACCCGGAGCGGGCAGGTGCTGCGCGACGTACGCGATGGCCTGGCGGGGGTAGTCGAAGGGGCTGCCGACGTCGAGCCCCTGCCACGTCGGTGCCCCATCGCCGCGCAACCCGATCGTGCCGGCGACGGCGTCGAAGGAGCCGCCGAGCTCGAGCGTCGCGGAGGTGAGCACGACGGTGCGCTCGTGGAAGACCCGCTCGCGCACCAGCATCGCCACGCTCATCGGCGCCACCCGCAGGGTGGTGGTGCCCCGGCGCGGGTCGCGACCGACCCACACCACGTCGAGCTCGCGCCCCTCGAGGATGCGCGCCGCGTTCTCGTTGACCTCGTCGATCGCTGCGCGGGCGACCTGACGGGCCCCGTCGCCATCGGCTCCCGGCTGCGGCTTGAGGTCGGACTGCACCCGGCGGGTCGTGTCGCGCACGCGCTCGAGCGCGAGCGTCAGCCCGTCGGACAGGCCCGGCAGCCGACCCTCGGGCAGCCCTGCGAGCACGTCCTCGAGCAGCACCCCCGCGTCCTCGACGTCGCTCGTGTGGTCGGAGAGCTTGCCCGCCCGTCGGGCCGCGCCCGACACGATCCCGGCGCTGAGCTCGTCGGTGATCGTCGAGGTCACCCGGTCGACGAGCTCGTGGGCCTCGTCGATGACGAGCACGTCGTGCTCGGGCAGCATCTGCCGGCCCTCGAACGCGTCGATGGCCATGAACGAGTGGTTGGTGACGATGACGTCGACGTCCTTGGCCGCCTCGCGAGAGCGCTCCACGAAGCACTCGCCGACCATCGGGCACTTGCTGCCGAGGCACTCGTGCGCGCTCACCGAGACCTGTCGCCACGCTCGTTCGCTCACACCGGGTACGAGCTCGTCGCGGTCGCCCGACTCGGTCTCGTCGGCCCACGACCGCAGCCGCACGACCTCCTCCCCCATCCGCGACAGCTGGCGGTCGACCTGGCCGACCGACAGCAGCGAGTCGTCGTCGTCGGGAAAGCCACCCTGCAGCTTGTGCGCGCAGAGGTAGTTGCGGCGGCCCTTGACCAGGGCGTAGGTGGGGCGGCGGCCCAGCACCGGGGCGAGCGCGTCGGCGACCCGTGGCATGTCGCGGTCGACGATCTGCGACTGCAGGGCCAAAGTCGCCGTCGCGACCACGGCCGGCTTGCCGCTCTCGACCGCGTGCTTGACGGCCGGCACGAGGTAGGCCAGCGACTTGCCCGTGCCGGTGCCGGCCTGCACCAGCAGGTGCTCACCGGTGTCGACGGCGTGCTCGACCGCGTTGGCCATCTGCGTCTGCCCGGGGCGCTCGACGCCTCCCACTCCCGCGACCGCGGCGTGCATCAGGTCGTCGAGGGAGGCACTCACCCGCACAGCGTATGCCGCGTGGCCACCTCGGTCGTCGTTCCTCCACAGGGGTGGGAACGGTCGGGGCGCCGTGGCGCCAGCGCAGGACGGTCGTCACCCACGCGGGCGCACCTCGCCACGGCTCCCGGTGACGGCGTCCTGCTCAGACGTGGTCGCGCCAGCTGTGCTCCGGCGCGTAGCCGAGGACCCGGCGGGCCTTGTCGATCGACAACAGCGTCTCGTGCTCGCCCAGCTCGTGGCGCACCTCGACCCCCGGGAAGACCTCCGCCACGAGCGAGGCGCTCGTGCGGCTCATGACGGTGTCGGCGTTCGCCACGATGAAGACCTCGGCGCCCGGGGTGGTGTGCGCGAGGCCGAGGCGCACCGCCTGGGCACCGTCGCGTGCGTCGATGTAGCCCCACAGGTTCCACTTGCGGGCCACCGCGTCGGCGTCGTACGACGGGAACCGCGCGTAGTCCTCGACGTCCATGACGTTGGAGAACCGCAGGCCGATCATCGACAGCTCGGGGTCCCAGCGGCACAGCTGCCGGGCCAGCTCCTCCTCGAGGGTCTTGGTCAGCGAGTAGGTGCTCTCGGGCCGCGGGGGGTAGTCCTCGTCGACGGGCACGTAGGGCGGAGGGGTGTCGAAGGGCAGCCCGAGGACGGTCTCGCTCGAGGCCCAGACGATCTTCTTCACGCCCGCCCGGCGCGCCGCCGACACGACCGAGAACGAGGCGTTCATGTTGTTGGTGAAGGTCGCGTGGTCGGGTACGAGCCCCGGCGCGGGCACGGCCGCGAGGTGCACGAGCGCGTCGACGTGGCTCCACCGCTCCTCGACACCGAGCATCGCGTCGAGCACCTGGCCGTAGTCGGTGAGGTCGACCGGCAGGTAGTCGACCCGGGCGAGCACCTCGTCTGACAGCCCGGTCGGCCGGGCCCGGTCGAAGAGCGCGACATCGTGCCCGTGGGAGACGAGGTCGGCGACCACCGCCCGACCCAGCTTGCCCGAACCGCCGGTCACCACTACTCGCGACATCGCGCTCCTCCTGCTCTGATCATCACGCTGACGGCCCCCGGGCACCCCATTTGACCAGACGGGGCCGACAGCGTCGTGATGGCCCGCCCCCAGCCCCGTCAGGCGACGGGGGCCAGCCGCTTCCAGGTCGAGGTCAGCTCGACCCCGGCCAGCGTGAAGAGCTGGCTCACCGGGCAGCGCCGGTCCGTCTCCGTCCGGAGGGCCTCGAGCTGGTCGTCGGTCGCGTCGGAGAGGACCTCGGCGGTGACGCGCACGTTCTGGAAGGTGGTCTCGCCCTCGCGGTGGGCACCGGTGGTCATCGTCGTCGGGTTGAAGTCGGCCTCGACCCGGAAGGTCACCTGCTCGAGCGCCACGCCGAGCTCCTTGGCGACGATCGAGGAGGTGACCTGGTTGCACGAGGACAGCGACGCGAGCGCGAAGGCGAGCGGGCTCGGGTGGGCGTCGCGCCCGCCGAACGCCTCGTAGGCGTCGGTCTCGATGGTGTAGTCGGCGCCGTCGACCGAGACGGTCTGGGCGACACCGCTGCCGCGGCCGGTGACGGCGAAGGGGATGAGGGGCATGCGGGTCTCCTGGGGGTCTCGGGGCCTGCGCGCGGGCGCGGGCACCCACGGGTCGTACGGAGCGCCGTACGGGGCGTCGGTCTGGCTCTGCGTCTGAGGTGGAGTCAGTGCGAGCGCGGACAGGCTGCAGTGGCGACCCGAAGGAGGTCGACGTGAAGACGGCGCACGAGGGTCGCCGAGGTCGTCATGGGGCCAAGGAAAACACGCCGGGCGATGCCGCGCCACCCTTTCTCACGACCCGGTCGCACCGACCGACCGGTACGAGCCCAGGTTGTCCATGCGTGCCAGGGTGGCATCGAACCCGGACCGGCCGGCGGAGCGTGCGGGCCCGGTACTCAGACCTCGTCGGGGTCCCGGCGGTCGTCGGTGGTGCAGATGAGGTGGGCGACCAGCGCCGTCCACCCGGTCTGGTGCGAGGCGCCGAGACCGACCCCGGTGTCGCCGTGGAAGTACTCGCTGAAGACCGGGTGCGCAGCCCACAGCGGGCCGTTCCCGTGGTCGCGCGGGTCGCCCGGCCGGCGGCCGGCGGGGCCGGGGCGGAAGAGCGAGACCAGCCGCTGCTCGAGGTCGGCCGCCACGTCGTGCAGGCCGCGGTGCACACCCGACCCCACGGGGTGCTCGACGGTGAGGTCGGAGGCAGCACCGGCTGCGTACGTATGGAGCGCGTCGACGAGCAGCACGTTGACGGGGAACCAGACCGGACCTCGCCAGTTGCTGTTGCCACCGAAGAGCCCGGTGTCGGACTCACCGGGGGCGTAGCGCAGGGTGAGCTGCTCGCCCGCGACGTCCACGGACACACCGTCGCGGTGCGCAGCCGAGAGCGACCGGATCCCGTGGGGCGAGAGGAACTCGGCCTGGTCGAGCAGGCGGGTGAGCAGCCGCACGAGCCGGTCGGGGTGGACGACGGCGAGCGTCGAGGGTCGACCGTCGCCAGCAGGTGACAGGAGGCTGCCGCACTCCTGCGGTCGGTGCCGCTGCAACCAGTGCAGGGCCCCGGTGAAGTCGGGCAGCTCGTCGGCCACCCAGGCGGGCACGTTGGCCACCGCCAGCACCGGCAGCAGGCCCACCAGGGAGCGCACCCGCATCGGCTCGACCTGGCCGTCAGGCCCGACGAGGGCGTCGTAGAAGAAGCCGTCACCCTCGTGCCAGAGGCTGACGTCCATCGACCCGAAGGAGTCCATGGCCCGCGCGATGGCCAGGAAGCGCTCGAGGAAGGTCGTGGCGAGGTCGTCGAAGGCGTGGTCGTGGCGGGCGATCTCCTGGGCGATCCGCATGAGGGACAGGCACATCGCCGCCATCCACGCCGTCGCGTCGGACTGCTCGAGCCGCCAGCCCGGGGGCACCCCCTTGGTGCGGTCGAAGGGCCCGATATTGTCCATTCCCAGGAATCCACCCTCGAAGAGGTCGGAGCCCTCGCTGTCCTTGCGGTTGACCCACCAGCTGACGTTCAGCAGCAGCTTGGTCAGCACCCGCTCGAGGAAGGCGACGTCGCGGGCACCGTCGAGGAGATAGACCTTCCAGGCCGCCCAGGCGTGCACCGGGGGGTTGACGTCAGAGAACGACCACTCGTAGGCCGGCAGTTGCCCGTTGGGGTGCTGGGCCCACTCGCGCGTGAGCAGCAGCAGCTGCGACTTGGCGAAGGCGGGGTCGACGTGGGCCAGGGTCACGGCATGGAAGGCGAGGTCCCAGGTGGCGAACCAGGGGTACTCCCACTCGTCGGGCATCGAGATCACGTCGGCCAGGGCGAGGTGGCGCCACGCCGAGTTGCGGCCCCAGGGCTCCCGGCCGGTCCGCTCGGGCGGGGGCGGCGGGCCGGCCGGGTCACCCTCCAGCCACTGCGACACGTCGTAGCGGTAGAGCTGCCGGCCCCACAGCAGGCCCGCGAAGGCCCGGCGGGCCGTGAGCCGGTCGTCCTCCGCCACCAGCTCGGGGATGACCACGTCGTAGAAGGCGTCTGCCTCGGCGCGACGGTCTGCGAGGACGGTGTCGTACGACGCGAAGGGTCGGGACGGGGGCGGCCCCGCGACCAGTCGCAGGCGCACGGTCACCGACTCGCCCGGCGCCACCGCGTCCCACGACCAGTGCAGCGCCGCCTTGGTCCCCTCGCCGTCCGACGCCAGCGCCGAGGCATCGCCGTGCACCACCGCCCGGTCGATACCGTCCTTCGGGTGGGCGGGGCCGTCGGGCGCACCCCAGAGACCGATCGAGTCGGTCTCGTTGTCGCACAGCAGGATCCGTGGATGCCCCTCCGCCAGGAGGGTGTAGCGGCCGAGGAGCCCGTGCTCGGCCTCGAGGGCGGAGACGTCTCCGTCGTCGACGCCGACGAGCGACCCGGGCGGCAGCGAGCGGATCACCGGACGCCGTTCGTCGCGGCCCCACGACCAGGTGTTGCGGAACCACAGGTGCGGCAGCACGTGCAGCGGCGCAGCGTCGGGCCCGCGGTTGGTCACGGTCACCGTCACCAGGATGTCGTCCGGGGACGCCTTGGCGTGGGTGACCTCGACGTCGAAGAAGCGGTCGTGGTCGAGCACGCCGGTGTCGGCCAGCTCGTACTCCGGCTGGTCGCGCCCGCGGTGCGCAGGGTCGTTCTCGGCGAGCAGCTCGCCGTACGGGAAGGGGGCCTGCGGGTAGCGGTAGAGCCACTGCCCCCAGGCGTGGGTAGGGGTCGCGTCGAGCGGCCACCAGTGCGCCTTGACGTCCTCGCCGTGGTTGCCCTGCGGGTTGGTCAGACCGAAGAGCCGCTCCTTGAGGCGGTCGTCCTTCCCGTTCCACAGGGCCACCGCGAGGTTGAGGAAGCCGTAGCGGTCGCACAGCCCGGCGAGCCCGTCCTCACCCCAGCGGTAGGCCCGGCGGTGGGCGTGGTCGAGGGGGAAGCTGGCCCACGCATCACCGTCGGCGGAGTAGTCCTCGCGGACGGTCCCCCACTGACGCCCCGAGACGTAGGGGCCCCAGAGCCGCCACGGGTCGGCGTCGCCCGGTGACTCAGCCAGCCGGACGTCCTCGGCCGTGCGTGGGGTCGGACCGGACGGAGAGCTCACCGGCCCGCCCGGAGGGCGCGGCCCTCGATCTCGCGCAGGGCGTCGTCCGCCACCTCGGGGCTGACCCGTCCACGCCGCCGCTGGGCGAGCACGTGGTCGCGCTCGGCTCCTGCGGCCCGCCGCATCCACTCGGCCAGGAGCTCGCCGACGTCGTCGTCGTGGCCCTCGGGGTCGTGGTCACGCAGGTCCTGCAACGCGGTCTGGGCGGCGATGAAGCCTTCGTACTGCTCGAGCACGGCCGTACGCACCGAGGTCGGCACGCCCTCGCCGCTCTCGTCGAGCGAGTGGCGAACGAGGCGAAGGGCCGCCTCGGCCGCGCCGCGACGCAGGGACACCAGCTCGCGGGCCGCGTCGGCCGACTCGCCGCCGACCCCGAGCCGGGAGGTGAGCGGACCGAGCGTGAGTCCTTGCAGGACGAGGGTCACGAGCACGCACGACAGGGCGATGACGACGATCTCGTCGCGCTGCGGGAAGGCCGCACCGGAGTCGACCGCGAGCGGCACCGAGAGCGCAGCGGCGACGGTGACCACGCCGCGCATCCCGGCCCACGAGACCACGGTCGACTCGCGCCACCCGGTGGGGACGGCATCGTCTCGCCGGCGGGCCAGCACCCGGGCCAGCGCCGCCGACGGGAAGATCCACAGGGCGCGGAACGCGATGAGGGTGAGGGCGACGAGCGCAGCATGGAGCACGGTCGTGGAGTCGAAGCTGGAGCGGCCGATGACCTTGACCAGCTCGAACCCGACGAGGGCGAAGACCAGGCTGGTGATGAGGAAGTCGACGTAGGTCCAGACCGAGCGTCCGAGCAGCCAGCCCTCGGCGGTGGTGGCCGGGTGGCTGAAGGTCGTCAGCCAGAGGCCCGTGGCCAGCACCGCGAGCACCCCCGAGCCACCGACGTGCTCCGCTCCGACGTAGGCCAGGTAGGGCACGAGCAAGGTGATCGTCGTCTCGGCCGACCCGTCGTGCACCCGCGCCAGCGCACGGGTGGCGACCCAGCCGAGGACGACCCCGACCGCCAGACCGACACCGATCGCGAGCACCATCTCGAGGACCGTGCCGCCGACGGAAAAACCACCCGTCAGGGCGGCGGCCAGGGTCACCTTGAAGGCGACGAGGGCGGTGGCGTCGTTGAACATGCCCTCCCCCTCGAGGATGGTGACCAGCCGCCCCGGCAGGTGGAGCCGCCGGGCCACGGAGGTCGCCGCCACCGGGTCGGGAGGCGAGACGATGGCCCCGAGCACCCAGGCCGACGTCCACGGCACCCCGAGGCCGTGCGCCACCACGGCCACCACGGCCACCGTGGCGAGCGTGAGACCCACCGCGAGCAGCAGCACCGGCCCGGCCTGGTTGCGGAACTCGCGCACCGTGGTGCGCTGGGTCGCCGCGAAGAGCAGCGGCGGCAGCACCACCGGCAGCACCAGGTCGGGTTGGAGGTCGAGCTGGGGGGTGAAGGGGAGCAGGGCGAGCAGGAGACCGAAGACGGTCAGCAGCACCGGTTGGGGGATGCGGACCCGGTCGGACAGGGGGGTGAGGACGACGACACCGACGACGAGGACCACGACGAGCACCAGCACCGACATCGGACCGGGTCAGACCTCGTAGGCCGCGAGCTCGGCCTCGAGGGTCGGCGACACCTTCGCGTGCACGAAGGTGCCGTCGTCGCGGTGCTCGACGGCGAGGACGTCGGCCTCACCGTGGACCCGGCTCACGAGGTCGCCGCGGTCGTAGGGCAGGACCGCCTTGACCTCGATCTCGGGCCGGGGCAGCTCGGCCGCCACGAGCTCGAGCAGGGCGTCGATGCCCTGCCCGGTGCGGGCCGAGACCACGAGGCAGTGCTTCTCGTGGCGCATCAGCCGGTCGAGCACCTCGGGGTCGGCGGCGTCGGCCTTGTTGACGACGATGACCTCCTTGACGTCGGCGGCGCCGACGTCGGAGAGGACGCCACGCACCGCGGAGATCTGGCCCTCGGGGTCGGGGTGGGACCCGTCGACGACGTGCAGGAGCAGGTCGGCGTCCGAGACCTCCTCGAGCGTGGACCGGAAGGCCTCGATGAGCTGGGTGGGCAGGTGCCGGACGAACCCGACGGTGTCGGCGAGGGTGTAGGCGCGGCCGTCGGCGGTCTCGGCGCGTCGTACGGTCGGGTCGAGGGTGGCGAAGAGCGAGTTCTCCACGAGGACACCGGCGCCGGTCAGGCGGTTGAGCAACGACGACTTGCCGGCGTTGGTGTAGCCCGCGATGGCCACGCTGGGCACCTCGTGGGCGGTGCGCGACGCGCGCTTGGTGTCGCGGGTGGTCTTCATACCGGCGATCTCGCGCTTGAGCTTGGCGACGCGGGTGTTGATCCGACGGCGGTCGAGCTCGATCTTGGTCTCACCCGGACCGCGTGAGCCCATGCCCTGACCGCCGGCGGCCTGGCCACCGGCCTGACGAGACATCGACTCACCCCAGCCACGCAGGCGCGGCAGGAGGTACTGCAGCTGGGCCAGCTCGACCTGCGCCTTGCCCTCACGGCTCTTGGCGTGCTGGGCGAAGATGTCGAGGATGAGCGCGGTGCGGTCGATCACCTTGACCTTGACGACGTCCTCGAGGGCACGGCGCTGGCCGGGGCTGAGCTCGCCGTCGCACACGACGGTGTCGGCGCCCTCGGCGAGGACGATGTCGCGCAGCTCGGCGGCCTTGCCCTTGCCGAGGTAGGTCGCGGTGTCGGGCTTCTGACGGCGCTGCATCACCCCCTCGAGCACGGTGGAGCCAGCGGTCTCGGCGAGGGCCGCGAGCTCACGCATGGAGTTCTCGGCGTCCTCGACGGTGCCCTCGGTCCACACGGACGCGAGCACGACGCGCTCCAGGCGCAGCTGGCGGTACTCGACCTCGGTGACGTCCTCGAGCTCGGTGGACAGGCCGGAGACGCGGCGCAGGGCGGCACGCTCCTCGCGGTCGAACTGCTCACCGTCGTAGAGGCCGGGGCCGGGCTCGTCACCACGGCGCTCTGGGTCCTGAGCGTCGTAGGCGTCGTACGGGTCGGCCTCGGCGCTGATGGCCGCGGCCCTGTCGGCAAGAACCTGTGATCGCTTCGTCATATCTCCCCAAGGGTCGCACGCGGCAACGACAGCGGCGATCCCTTTATGCCGTGTCATCCCCCACGACCCCACACCCCGATCCCCGCCCATTGTCTTCCAAACGACAGAAACCCTGCACTTTGCGGGCCCGGGATCGCTCAAATGAAGGGTTTCCCTTGTTCGGAACGCATGGGGAGGGGGGCAGCAGGGGGTACGGGCGGGAGGGGGTACGGGGCGCCATCAGGCGCGCGGGTTGCGCGGCACCCGGCATACTGTCGGCCAGTGAGCGACCACTACTTCTCTGCGGAGCCGGCGAGCCCCGAGCGACGGCGCACCCTCGTGGTCGAGCTCGCCGGGCAGCGCGTCGAGGTCGAGACCGCGGGCGGTATCTTCTCGCCCGACCGGGTCGACGTCGGCACTGGGGTGCTCCTGCACGACGCCCCCCCACCTCCGCCGCACGGCACCTTCCTCGACCTCGGCTGCGGCTGGGGACCGATCGCCCTGTCGCTCGCCCTGCGCTCCCCCGCCGCCCATGTGTATGCCGTCGACGTCAACGACCGGTCGCTGCGGCTGACGCGCGACAACGCCTCAGCCCTGGGGGTGGGCGACCGGATCACCACGGCCACCCCGGACGCGGTGCCGGCTGATGTCGCCTTCGACCTCATCTGGTCGAACCCTCCCATCCGCGTCGGTAAGGGCGTGCTCCACGAGATGCTCGAGACGTGGCTGCCGCGGCTCGCCCCCGGTGGCGTGGCGCACCTCGTCGTGCAGAAGAACCTGGGCTCCGACTCGCTGCAGCGCTGGATCCGGTCGCACGAGGGCGCCCTGGCCGACATGGAGTGCGACCGCGTCGGTCACGCCCGAGGTTTCCGGGTGCTCGAGGTGCACTGGCGGTGAGTCGTGGGCTAACCGGTCCGGCCGACCTCGAGGCGGGTGTGGACGTCGCCCGCCTCGCGGTCCAAGGGTGGTTCCCCGACGCCCGGGCGGCCTGGCTCGGTGGCAGCGTCGTCCGGGGCACCGCGACGTCGTCGTCGGACCTCGACGTCACCGTCCTGCTCGATGCTGCGCCGGCTCCCTTCCGCGACACCCGCGACGCCGACGGGTGGCCGGTGGAGCTCTTCGTCCAGACGCCGGCGTCTCTCGCGCACTACCGTGCCGTCGACCGCGCCCGACGCCAGCCGTCCACCGCTCGGCTGGTCGGCGAGTCGGTCGTGCTGCTCGACCAGGACGGCTGGGGTCGGCGGCTGCAGCTCGAGTGCCGCGCGGAGGTGGCTGCAGGGCCCGAACCCCTGGGGGCCCGGGAGGTCGACGCCCACCGGTACGCCCTCACCTGCCTGCTCGACGACCTCACCACGGGGGAGGCCGGGGTGGAGCGCACGGCCGTCGCCGTCGCCGCGTGGGACGGCGCGCTCCGACTGCAGCTCGGCCTGGCTCGTCGATGGACGGGCACGGGGAAGGGCCTGGTGCGTGAGGTGGTGGACCTCGACGCGTCGGCCGGGACGTCGTACGCGAGCACCTTTGACACGGCGCTCGGCGCCGCCGTCGGCGGCGACGTCGGTCTGCTGACCACCGCCGTCGCCGACGTCCTCGAGCGCGCGGGCGGCCGCCTGCTCGTGGGCTACCGGCTCGGCGGGTCCGAGGCGTGAGCGCCGTCCGACAGGATGCTCAGGCCGAGCAGTGCCCAGGCGGCGGGGCGACGTCGAGCGAGGGGTTGCGGTCGAAGAAGCCGAAGGGCTTGAGCTCGAAGCGCACGATGTCGACGGGCATGATCGGCCAGTCTTCGGGCCGGGTGACGTGGTGGATTCCGAAGACGTACCACAGCACGACATCCGTGCTGCGCGTCGTGCGCCCGGCCTTCACCCACTCGGGCAGCCCGTGGTCGACGATGCTCTGGTTGACGAACTCCCCACTGGGCCAACGCTGCTGCGGGTCGTTGGGGGTGACCCAGACGTTGTGGGAGATGACACCAGCCCGCTCCAGCAGCGGTGAGCCGGGGGGGAACATGGGCGGGATCGCCCCACCGGGCACGAGCTTGTAGGCGGGGTGGGTGCCCAGGCCGTTCGTCACCTGCTCGTTGACGACCTTCCAACCGCGCTGGGTCTCCCACGACATGTCGTCGTACCCCTCGGTCTCGATCGGGGTCTGGTCCTGCACCAGCGCCAGGCCGTAGGGGTTGTCGGGCCCGATCGGCAGGGCCCGGGTCTCGCTGCGCACGACGGTGTTGGTGGGACCGTCGACATCGAGGTCGAGGCGGGCGACGAGGAAGTGCTGGTGGAACGGTGCGTAGGTGCGCTGGTCCACGAGCGTCCCGTGCGGGTGTGGCTGACCGTCGGCGACGTGGGTGACGACCATGATGCCGGTCGCCCGCACCTCGCACTCGATGGTGCCGTCCTGGTAGAAGCGCCAGTAGACGAGGTACTCGTAGTTGGCCACCGTGACGTGGCAGGAGATGACGAGGCGACGCGACCGTCGCACCTCGGCGCCGGCGTCGTGGTCGACGTGCTTCCACAGGATGGCGTCGTCCTCCTCGTGGAGGCAGACGGCGTTGCGGATCGTCTTCGGGCGCCCCTGGCTGTCGTGGAGGGTGGCGTCGAGGTAGCGGATCTCCCCCAGGCAGTCGCAGCCCAGCTCGAGCGAGGTGGTCATGAACCCCAGACCCCACTCCCCGATGTCGAACGCGGTGCGGCGGTAGTGGTCGATCGACGGGTCGCGGTAGGGCACGACCATCTCGGCGAAGGAGAGCTTGTTGGCGATCGACCGGGTGCGCTCACCGTCCCGGACGGTGATGCGGTGCAGTGTGAGGCCCTCGCGGTGGTTGAAGCCCACCCGCAGGCTCCAGCCCTGCCACTGCACGAGGTGACCGTCGAGGCTGAAACCCGGTCCGTCGGGCTGGACGACGTCGAGCGCCGCCACCGGCGGGCGCGTCGACCGTTGTCGGATGCGCTCGGGCACCAGCGACGGGACGTACTCGCCCATCACCTCGGGACGCTCCGGCGCCGGCGTGTCCTCGATCTCGAGCAGCTCCATCGACCCCAGGTCGAGCACGCAGTGCAGGCCACCCACCGGACCGGCGTAGGGGTTGGCTCCGGCCTCGCGCTTGACCCAGCTGTCGCTCCACCCCAGGCGCCGGCCGGCGTACTGCGGCGGCACCACGGCGCCGCCGTAGGTCCAGGTGTCCATGAAGACGAGGTCGAGGTCGGTGATCCCCCGTGCCGCGAGCGCCGCGATGACGTCGGGGTGCGCGCGCAGCATCGCGTCGGCCTCGGTCCACTCGTCGACCGTGACGTTGGGCTGCACCCCCGGGTGCGCCTCCCAGGACTCGAGGGTCCCGACCCCCTGAGCGCTGTCGCCTGGAAGGCCGACCACGTCCACGTGGGCGAGGTTCGCCGCCCGGTCGAGCGCCACGGCGCGGGCCCGCCGCGGCGGAGCCGGAGCCTCACCCGCCTCGTACGACGCGACGGCCGCCTTGGGTGGGTCGATCAGCTCCATCGACGTGATCCGCCAGCCGGGACCGACGCCGTGCTCGCGCGCGAGGACGGCCGTGACCGCCTCGATCTCGACGGCGGTGATCGGGTCGATGGGGTGGAACGTCATGCGCTCTCCTCCTGGGCGTTCTCTCAGGGGCCCTGACTCGGGCCTGGTACGGGCCCCTCTTGGGGGCGGTCGAGCTCGAGCGGCGGACCTGTGGGGGTCGGGTCGTGGTCAGTAGAGGGTGGTGGTGCCGTCGGCCACCAGCACGGCGGGACCGGCGAGCTCGACGCGCTGCCCGGCGAGCGCGGTCACGGTCAGGCGGCCGCCGGGCACGTCGACCGTCCAGGTGGCGGAGTCGAGGCTGGCCGCGTCGAGGTCGTCGTCGACCTCACCCTCCCACCAGCGCACGGCGAGCGCGGCCGCCGCGGCCCCGGTGCCGCACGAGCGGGTCTCGCCCACCCCCCGCTCGTGCACCCGCATGGCGATGTGGCCGGGAGCGACAGCACGGACGAACTCGACGTTGGTGCCCTCGGGCGGCGGGGGGCTCACCTCGGGAGCACGGGTGAGGTCGAGGTCCTCGAGGGCGATGTCGGGCGGCAGGACGACCACGGTGTGGGGGTTGCCCAGGTCGATGCGCAGCGCCGGCAGCTCGGGGCCACCGTGCGGGCGGACCGTCGCGTCGAAGCCACGTCGGCGGGCGCCCGTGGGGTCGACGACGCGCCACGGACCGAGGTCGACGGCATACCCGTCGGTGGTGAGGGTGACGGTCCTGACGCCGCTCCGGGTCGCGATCAGGAAGCGGTCATCCTCCTCGAGGCCCTCACGGCGCAGGTAGGCCGCGAAGACGCGGGTGCCGTTGCCACACATCTCGGCGGGCGAGCCGTCGGCGTTGCGGTAGTCCATGAACCACTGCGCCTGCGACGCCTGGTCTCGCACGTCCTGCTCGGTCGCGAGGGCGGTGGGGACGACCCGGATGACGCCGTCGCCGCCGATGCCGGCGCGACGGTCGGCGAGGAACCGCACCTGCTCGACCGTGAGGTCGAGGGTGCCGTGGGGGTCGGGCACGAGGACGAAGTCGTTCTGGGTGCCATGACCCTTGGTGAAGGGCAGGCTCGTGGCAGTCACCGGCACAGTCTGGCAGGCGAGGTCACGGTTGCGGTGACCTGATCGCCGGGTCGGCGGCGACTACCTCGGCGAGCGCTCGGTCGAGCAGGTCGGGAGCGTCGTGCGGCAGCCACACCACCCTCGGATCGGGCCTGAACCACGACTCCTGTCGACGGGCCAGGCGCCGGGTGCCGGCAGCGGTCTCGACGCGGGCCTGGGCCCCCGTGAGGCGGCCGTCGAGCTGGGCGACCGCCTGGGCGTAGCCGATGGCGCGGGAGGCGGTGCGACCCTCGCGTAGGCCCACGGCCAGCAGCGACTCGACCTCGGCGACCAGGCCGAGCTCCCACATCCGCTCGACGCGGGCACCGATCCGGGCGTCGAGCGTCGGCCGGTCGGCGGTGAGACCGATGATGAGGGCGGGTACGGCCAGCTCACGCGTCGGCAGGGTCGCCGAGAAGGGGCGGCCGGTCAGCTCGACGACTTCGAGGGCTCGCACCACTCGACGGCCGTTGCGCGGCTCGATGGAGGCGACGGCTGCCGGGTCAACCCTGCGCAGGCGCGCCCTCAGCGCCTCGACGCCCTCGTCCTCGAGCTCGGCAGTCAGCCGGGCTCGCACGACGGCATCGGTCGGCGGGATCTCCAGACGGTCGAGGACGGCCCGGACGTAGAGCCCCGACCCGCCCACGAGGACGGCGCGCCGACCACGGGCGTCGATGGCGGCGAGGTCGGCCCGGGCCTCGCGCTGGTAGGCCGCGACACTCGCCTCGTCACCCACGTCGAGCACGTCGAGCTGGTGGTGCGGGATGCCTCTGCGCTCGGACGGCGTCAGCTTCGCCGTGCCGACGTCCATCCCCCGGTACAGCTGCATGGCGTCGGCGCCGACGACCTCGCCGTCGAGGCGCAGGGCCAGGTCGAGGGCGAGCTCGGACTTACCCGTCGCGGTGGGGCCGACCACGGCCACGACCGGGTGGGTGAGGGGCAGGAGTGGAGGTGGGGGCTGCATACGGACTGGGGTGGGTTGGGCAGACCGGTGGTCAGACGAGACGCTGGTCGTGCTCGAGGTCGCCGTGACCGGCGGCCACGTGGTCGCAGTCGTCGTGGTCTGCGTGGTCGTGCTCGCCGTCGGTGTCGTCGTGGCCGAAGGGGTCGCGGTCGACCCCCGGCATCCAGGACAGCCCGGGCGTCCCCCAGCCGTTGGCCTTGATCGCCCTCTTGGCCTTCTTGGCCCAGCGACCGTCGAGACGGTCGACGTAGAGCTTGCCGTTGAGGTGGTCGAACTCGTGCTGCATGCAGCGGGCGAACCAGCCGGTGGCCTCGAAGTCGAGCTCCTCTCCCCACGCGTTGAAGCCCTGCACCCGCACGTGGTCGGCCCGCACGAGGGGGAACGACTCGCCCGGGACCGACAGGCAGCCCTCGGCGTCGTCGTCGGGGTCGGGTCGGGTGGTGGCGATCCTGGCCACCGTGAGGATGGGGTTGATGACGACCCCGCGCGCAGGGACGTCGTCGTCGTTGGCCAGCTCGTAGGTGAACAGTCGCCGGCCCACCCCGATCTGGGGGGCGGCGAGGCCGACCCCGTGCGCGGCGTCCATGGTCTCGAACATGTCGGTGACCAGGTCAGCCAGCGCCTCGTCGAAGGCCTCGACGCGGGCGGCGGTGCGGTGGAGGACGGGCTCGCCGCAGATGACGACGGGACGGACGGCCATGGGACCAGTCAACCAGCCATCGGCTGCCCGGGGCCAACCGCACCTCCCACCCTGCTCGAGTGGTGACGGGAGGTGACTGGAGGTGACAGGAGGCGACAGGAGGCGACGGGAGGCGACGGGAGGCGGTGAGCGGTGGCAACCGGGGGTGGGCGGCACCGGAGTGGGTAGGAGATGCTGCACGGAGACGACCAGCTGACGAAGGCGACGGCCACCCGTGCCCCCGCCCCCGCCACCCGACCGACAGGTGAGCAGACCATGAGCCAAGAGGACAGCTTCGAGCAGGACGGCAGCGCGGGCCTGACCCCCCACGTTGACGCGCAGACGAGCGCGGCATCCGGGTCGAGGCCCGATCCTGACAAGGAGGGCGTCGTGGGGCACGAGGGCCACGACCACGCCTCAGCCGGCCCGTCCTGGCAGTCGCACGGTAACGACGCACCGTCGAGGAGTGCACGGGCAGCCGATGGCATGTCCGAGCCGAGCCGTCCCGAGGAGGCAGACACGACGGGTCCCGACGGCGAGGAGCTGGACGCCGACATCTCTGACGGTGGCCAGTCGGGGCAGGACTCCGGCTCGATGTCCTGAGGCCCGCCCGGGCCGACCTGAGCGCGGACAGGCCCGGGGTCAGGGCTGCGGCTGACCCCGCTCCTCCTGCCGTCACGTCGGTGGTGGGACCTGTCGACGGCGGGGAGCAGTGGTCGGGTGGGGCGGAGCGAGGACCCCTGTGGTCAACCTCGACAGGCACCCGACGAACGCGTGGGCGGTGTCCGGGTCCAGTACACCGAGCACCTCGCCGTAGACCCGTGCCACGACGACGTGGGCCCGCTCGAGCACCGCTTGGCCCGCAGGGGTGACCTCCACCACTCGCGCGCGACGGTCGGTCGGGAGGACCCGCCGCCGCGCCAGCCCGGCCTGCTCCAGCGCGTCGAGGGTGACGACCATGGTCGTCTTGTCGAGCCCAGCCAGCTCGGCCACCTCGACCTGGGTGCGCTCCTCCTGGGCCGCGCGCGACAGCACGGCGTAGTCACGCGCCGAGATCCCGAGGTCCGCCAGCTCGGCTCCCACCCGCGCAGTCAACGCGGACGAGGCTTGGCCGAGCAGGGACGCGAGGTCGACCGGGGGTGGCTCCGGGCTGTGGGCCATGGCCAAGGGTAACGACCGCGGGTCCGTGCCGGGGCCGTTCAGGGCTGGGAAGGGTTCAGGCGGGACGGCACCCGGTGCTCACGGGCGCAGCCGAGGGACGGCCGAAAGCGGGCATGCCCAGCGCGACGGGCGGCTTCGCGCTGCCCGAGGCCTGGAGGGCGGCCCAGGCGTCACCTCCCGTGGTCCGACGCACGGAGTACGGGCCGCCGCTGAGGCCGGAGTCGGCGACGAGGTGGTGCGGGGCGCCATACGTCACCGCGACGAGGGCGACGTCGCCCGGGCGCGGCTCGAGCGCACCCTCGGGGACGCCGACGTGAACGAGGCGGTTGTCGCGGGCCCGCCCGGACAGGCGGCGGGTGGCGGCGTCCTTGCGGCCCTCCCCTGTGGCGACGAGGACCTCGAGCGTGCGGCCCTCGAGCGAGCGGTTCCCCGCCCAGGAGACCTCCTCCTGCACGGCGAGGAGGCGGTCGTACCGGTGCTGGACGACCACCTTGGGTACCTGGTCGTCCATCGTGGCAGCGGGGGTGCCGGCGCGCACGGAGTACTGGAAGGTGAAGGCGCTGGAGAAACGAGCCGCCCGCACGACGTCGAGGGTCTGCTCGAAGTCGGCTTCCGTCTCGCCCGGAAAGCCCACGATGATGTCGGTCGTGATCGCGGCGTCGGGGATCTGGGCGCGCACCTTGCCGATGATGCCGAGGAACTTCTCGCTGCGGTAGGAACGGCGCATGGCCTTCAGCACCCGGTCGGAGCCGGACTGCAGCGGCATGTGCAGGCTCGGCATGACGTTGGGGGTCGCGGCCATCGCGTCGATGACGTCGTCGGTGAAGGCGGCTGGGTGGGGGCTGGTGAAACGCACCCGCTCGAGCCCCTCGATGGCCCCGCACGCGCGCAGGAGCTTGCCGAAGGCCAGGCGGTCGCCGAACTCGACACCGTAGGAGTTGACGTTCTGACCGAGGAGGGTGACCTCGATGACGCCCTGGGCGACGAGGGCCTCGATCTCGGCGATGATCTCGCCCGGGCGCCGGTCGACCTCCTTGCCGCGCAGGCTGGGGACGATGCAGAACGTGCAGGTGTTGTTGCAGCCCACCGAGATCGAGACCCAGGCGGAGTAGGCGGAGTCGCGACGGGTGGGCAACGTCGAGGGAAAGACCTCGAGGCTCTCCTTGATCTCGACCGCCGCCTCGTGGTTGTGACGGGCCCGGTCGAGCAGCGCCGGCAGCGAGCCGATGTTGTGGGTGCCGAAGACGACGTCGACCCAGGGCGCGCGCTCGACGATGGCTCCCTGGTCCTTCTGCGCGAGGCAGCCCCCGACGGCGATCTGCATGTCGGGGTTCTTCAGCTTGGCCTGACGCAGGTGACCGAGGTTGCCGTAGAGCTTGTTGTCGGCGTTCTCGCGCACTGCGCAGGTGTTGAAGACCACGACGTCGGCCGTCTCGGGGCGCTCCCCACGCAGACCGTTGATGTCGACGTAGCCCGCCGTCTCGAGCAGGCCGGCGAGGCGCTCGGAGTCGTGGACGTTCATCTGGCACCCATGGGTGCGCACATCGTAGGTCTTGCGCTCCTGCGGGTGCGGAGCGGCGGCGGTGGGGGTCGGGTGGGTCGTCGTCATGGCAGGACAAGGGTATGCCCGGCGTGGACGTGGTCCTGGCCCCCGAGCCGGTCAGTCACGCTGGTGCTCGGGCGCATCGTTGACGATGTCGCGGACGACGGCATGGACGACCGACGACGGGTAGCCCTTGCGGGCCAGCATCCCCGAGAGCCGGCGGGACTGGACCTGGGGGTCGAGGCCGCTCATGGTGCGCATCTTCCTGGCTGCCAGCTCCTCGGCGCGGGCCCGTTCGGTCTCGGGGTCGATCGAGCCGAGCGTCTGGGCGACCAGCTCGTCGTCGACACCCTTCAGACGCAGCTCCTGTGCGAGGGCCCGCCTGGCGAGCCCCCGCCCGGCCTGCTTCGAGCGCACCAGCATCTCGGCATAGGCCTGGTCGTCGACGAGGCCGACGGCCGTCATCCGGTCGAGGACGATCACCGCGACGTGGTCGGGACAGCCCCGCTGACGCAGCTTGTCCTCGAGCTGGCGCCGCGAACGCGGACCCATGGTCAGCTGACGCAGCACGACCTGCCGGGCCCCTTCGACATCGAGGGAGGCTGGCTCTGGCGCCCTCAGGTCGAGGTGCGCAGGGGGTTCGGCGCCTTCCCCATCGGGACCGACCAGTCCGTCGACCCAGCGTTGCGCGGCCTCGCCCGCCGGGGTGACGACCTCGGGCTGCGCTGCCGCATCACCGCTACCGGTTTGCGATCCGAGCCCTGGCCGTCGGTGTGAGTCGCCGGACCCTGTGTGCGAGCTGGGCTGCCGGGCCGCCTCCTCCGCGGCCGCCAGAGCTCTGGCGGCCGCGGCAAGGCGCTCCTTCTGGGTCTGCAGACGTCGAGCAGGATGGTCGGCCGACATCTTCGAGGTGCTTCCGCTCAGAAGTCGACGGGCACGTCGGCGATCGCCGGCTTGTCGACCTGGGGCCCGATGCCGAGCTTCTCCTTGATCTTCTTCTCGATCTCGTCGGCGAGGTCGGGGTTGTCCTTGAGGAACGTGCGGGCGTTCTCCTTGCCCTGCCCGAGCTGGTCGCCCTCGTAGGTGTACCAAGCGCCGGCCTTGCGCACGAAACCCTGCTCCACCCCCATGTCGATGAGGCCACCCTCGCGGGAGATGCCGGAGCCGTAGATGATGTCGAACTCGGCCTGCTTGAACGGCGGCGAGACCTTGTTCTTGACGACCTTGACGCGGGTGCGGTTGCCGACGGCGTCGGAGCCGTCCTTGAGGGTCTCGATGCGACGCACGTCGAGCCGGACCGAGGCGTAGAACTTCAGCGCCTTACCACCGGTCGTGGTCTCGGGCGAGCCGAACATCACGCCGATCTTCTCGCGCAGCTGGTTGATGAAGATCGCCGTCGTGCCGGTGTTGTTGAGGGCACCGGTGATCTTGCGCAGGGCCTGGGACATCAGGCGGGCCTGCAGACCGACGTGGCTGTCACCCATCTCACCCTCGATCTCGGCGCGGGGCACGAGAGCCGCCACCGAGTCGATGACGATGATGTCGATGGCGCCCGAGCGGATGAGCATGTCGGCGATCTCGAGCGCCTGCTCCCCCGTGTCGGGCTGGGAGACCAGCAGGGCGTCGGTGTCGACGCCGAGGTTCTTGGCGTACTCCGGGTCGAGGGCGTGCTCCGCGTCGATGAAGGCCGCGATACCACCCGCCTTCTGCGCGCTGGCGACGGCGTGCAGGGCCACTGTCGTCTTGCCGCTGGACTCCGGACCGTAGATCTCGACGACCCGCCCCCGCGGGAGTCCGCCGATGCCGAGCGCGACGTCGAGGGCGATCGACCCCGTGGGGATCACCTCGATCGGCGGTCGGACGTCGTCGCCGAGACGCATGATGGCGCCCTTGCCGTGCTGCTTCTCGATCTGACCGAGAACCGTTGCGATCGCCTGGTCACGATCGGGCGTCTTGACCGCCATGTCACACCACTTCCTGTTTGCTCGTCGGATGCCGTCCACCTGCGACCCGCTGCCCCATCCCCGGTGTTGGCCGGGTCGGACGGTGCTGCTGCCCGAATATGGCTGCGTGGTCAGACGTTAGGAGAAGGCACCGACAACGGTCCGAGGCTGAGCTGAAGCCTGTGGAACGCGGCTGGCGGGCCGACCCCTTGTGGAGAAACCTAGCCGAACACCTGTTCGACAGGCGAAGGACACGCGCGACACGCCGGAACCGGGTCGGGGAGGGTTCTCCGCCGGACGACGGCTGGGGGCTCTAGCGCCGCTTCTGCTGCTGCCGCTCACGACCGAAGCGGTGCTCCGGCGCCACGTCCATCGCGTCGCACACGGCATCCCAGACGTCACGGGCGGGGATGCCTGCCTCGATCGCCTCGTCGACCGTGCGGTCCCCGAGCGCGAGCATCGTGTGGTCGCGGGCCACCGACCGGGAGTAGGACGGCCCGAACTCGTCGTCCATGAGGGTCCAGAACACACTCAGCCGCATTCCCCCGAGTGTGGCACGCACGGACCGGGACGTCGCGACCGAGACGGACAGCACGCTGGAGGGTGAGAGCCCGGTGGTCGGCAGGTGACGGCAGGTGACGGCAGGTGACGGCAGGTGACGGCAGGTGACGGCAGGTGCCGCGTGATGACCGCACGGTAGCCGCTGTCGGTGGCGGGTGGCAGGGTTGACCACCTGATGGCACCCGACGTCCTCGACCGGTTCTCCCCTGCCACCGCCGCGTGGTTCCGGGGGTCGTTCACCACGCCCACCGCCGCGCAGACCGGAGCCTGGGAGGCCATCAGCTCGGGTCACCACGCCCTCGTGGTGGCCCCCACCGGGTCCGGCAAGACCCTCTCGGCCTTCCTCTGGGCACTCGACCGGCTCGCCAGCAGCCCGACACCGCAGGAACGCCTCCAGCGCTGTCGGGTCCTCTACATCTCGCCCCTCAAGGCGCTCGCGGTCGACGTGGAGCGCAACCTGCGCAGCCCCCTCGTCGGCATCGGGCACGCGGCAGACCGTCTCGGCCAGACGATGTCACCCATCTCCGTCGGAGTCAGGTCGGGTGACACCACGGCCCAGGAGCGCCGAGCGATCGCCCGCACGCCTCCCGACATCCTCATCACGACTCCCGAGTCGCTGTTCCTCATGCTCACCTCGAACGCCCGTGAGGCCCTGGCCGGGGTCGAGACGGTCATCCTCGACGAGGTCCACGCCGTAGCGGGCACCAAGCGCGGCGCCCACCTGGCCGTGAGTCTCGAGCGGCTCGACGCGCTCCTGCCCCAACCCGCCCAGCGGGTGGGGCTGTCGGCCACGGTCCGCCCGGTCGAGGAGGTCGCCCGCTTCCTCGCGGGTGGTCGACCCGTCGAGATCGTCCAACCCCCGTCGACCAAGCAGTGGGATCTCGAGGTCGTCGTCCCCTTGGCGGACATGTCGTCGCTCGGCGAGGTCGTCGAGCAGGACCTCAGTGGCCCGGCCGCCGGCGAGCAGAGTCGAGCCTCCATCTGGCCGCACGTGGAAGAGCGCATCGTCGACCTCGTCTCGCAGCACCGCTCCACGCTCGTCTTCGCCAACTCGCGACGGCTGGCCGAGCGTCTCACCGCCCGTCTCAACGAGATCTGGGAGACGCGAGTCGACGAGGCCGGCGAGGCCGCCCGGGCCGACGAGCCGGGCTCCGAGCAGCCCGACAGCATCGACAACACCGACAGCACCACGAGCACCGACCGGTCAGACCGTGCCGCCACCCACCGGGTGGTGCGGCACCCCGTACCCGGGCGTACCCCAGCCGAGCTCATGGCCCAGTCGGGTGCCTCGGCCGGGGCGCCACCGCTGCTCGCCCGGGCGCACCACGGGTCGGTGAGCAAGGAGCAACGAGCCGAGATCGAGAATGCCCTCAAGGCCGGACAGCTCCCGGCCGTCGTGGCGACCAGCAGCCTCGAGCTCGGCATCGACATGGGGGCGGTCGACCTCGTCATCCAGGTCGAGTCGCCTCCGAGCGTCGCCAGCGGCCTGCAGCGCGTCGGTCGGGCCGGGCACCAGGTCGGGGCGGTCTCCCGCGGGGTCCTCTTCCCCAAGTTCCGCGGTGACCTCGTGCAGACAGCGGTCGTGGTCGAGCGCATGCGAGCCGGCAGCATCGAGGCGCTCGCCGTCACCGCCAACCCGCTCGACGTGCTGGCGCAGCAGGTCGTGGCCATGTGCGCCCTCGACGACTGGGCGGTCGACGACCTCGAGAAGCTGGTCCGGGGGGCCGCACCCTTCGCTGCGCTCCCCCGCTCTGTCCTCGAGTCCGTACTCGACATGCTGGCCGGTCGCTACCCCTCCGACGAGTTCGCCGAGCTGCGCCCGCGGGTGGTCTGGGACAGGGTGACCGGCGTGCTGTCCGGGCGTCGGGGAGCACAAAGGCTCGCCGTCACCTCCGGGGGCACCATCCCGGACCGCGGCCTGTACGCCGTGTTCCTGGCGGGGTCCGAAGGCACCGGCCGGCGGGTGGGTGAGCTCGACGAGGAGATGGTCTACGAGTCGCGCATCGGCGACGTCTTCACGCTCGGCACCTCGAGCTGGCGGATCGAGGACATCACCCACGACCGCGTGCTGGTCTCACCGGCCCCGGGCCTGCCCGGTCGCCTGCCGTTCTGGAAGGGCGACACCCTCGGGCGCCCGACCGAGCTCGGGGAGGCCGTCGGGCGCTTCGTGCGAGAGGTCGGGGGCCTGTCGCCCGAGAAGGCCCGCGAGCGGGTCGGGAAGGCCGGGCTCGACGAGTGGGCCACCGACAACCTACTCGCCTATCTCCACGAGCAGAGGGAGGCGACCCGACACCTCCCGAGCGACAAGACCATCGTCGTGGAACGGTTCCGCGACGAGCTCGGGGACTGGCGCATCGCGGTGCTCTCGCCGTACGGCGCGCCGGTCCACGCGCCGTGGGCCCTGTGCGTCTCGGCGCGGATGCGCGAGCGCTTCGGGGTCGACGTGCAGGCCATGCACGGTGACGACGGCATCGTCTTCCGCCTGCCTGACCTCGAGTTCGACGAGATCACCGCGGGCGACCCGGAAGACGACGACCTCGGCGCCGCACCCTCCCGTCGCCGGTCGGGCAGCAAGGTCGGCGACGAGCTGATGTCGCTGATCCTGCTCGAGCCCGACGAGGTCCACGACCTCGTCACCGAGCAGATCGGCGGGTCGGCCCTCTTCGCCTCCCGCTTCCGCGAGTGCGCGGCCCGCGCCCTGCTCCTGCCCCGTCGCCGCCCCGGACAGCGTCAAGCCCTCTGGCAGCAGCGTCAGCGCTCGGCCCAGCTGCTCGAGGTCGCCAGCCAGTACCCCTCCTTCCCCATCATCCTCGAGGCCGTGCGGGAGTGCGTCCAGGACGTCTTCGACGTGCCCGGTCTCACCGAGCTCATGCGCAGGATCGGGTCGCGCGAGCTGACGCTGGTCGACGTCGAGACGGCCAGCCCATCCCCCTTCGCGCGGTCGCTGACCTTCGGGTACGTCGCTCAGTTCATCTACGAGGGCGACTCCCCCCTGGCCGAGCGCCGCGCTGCGGCCCTGTCGCTCGACCCGACCCTGCTGGCCGAGCTGCTCGGCCGCGGCGACGGCCTGTCCCTGCGGGACCTGCTCGACCCGGCCGCCGTCGCCCGCACCGAGGCCGAGCTGCAACGGCTCGACGACAGCCGCCGGTGCCGCGACTCGGAGGACGTCGTCGACCTGCTGCGGGCCCTCGGGCCCCTGTCACACGATGCCATCCTCGCCCGCTGCGAAGACGGCACCTCGGCCCGCACGGTCGGCGAGTGGCTGGTCGACCTCGAGGTGACCCGGCAGCTCATCCGGGTGCGGATCGGTGGTCACGAGCGCTGGGCCGCCGTCGAGGACGCCTCGAGGCTGCGGGACGCCCTCGGTTCGTCCCTGCCGGTCGGTGTCCCCGACGTCTTCCTCCAGCCGGTCTCCGACCCCCTCGGTGACCTCGTCGCCCGCTACGCCCGCACGCACGGCCCGTTCCCGCTCGCCGACGTCTCCGCCTGGCTCGGCCTCGGCACCGCCGTCGTCAAGGACGCACTGCGCCGTCTCGTGTCAGCTGGGCGGCTGGTCGAGGGAGCGCTGCGACCCGACCCCACCGGCGCCGGCGCCGGGGGCCTCGACTTCTGTGATGCGGCGGTCCTGCGCACCCTCCGACGACGCTCGCTCGCGGCGCTCCGTGCCGAGGTCGAGCCGGTCACCGGCACTGACCTGGCTCGCTTCCTGCCCGCCTGGCAGGGCGTGGGCGGTCAGCTGCGCGGTCTCGAGGGGCTGGTCAGGGCGGTCGAGCAGCTCGGTGGGGCGGTCGTGCCGGCCAGCGCGCTCGAGACGCTCGTGCTCCCGGGTCGGGTGGCCGGCTACACGCCGGGGATGCTCGACGAGCTCACCTCCAGCGGTGACGTGGTCTGGCGGGGTCACGGCTCGCTGCCCGGTGACGACGGGTGGGTCTCGCTGCACGTCGCGGACCTCGCCCCGCTCACCATGACCGCCCCCGACGAGTCGCAGGAGCTCGGCGACCTGCACCACACCGTGCTCGACGCCCTCGCGGGCGGGGGCGCCTACTTCTTCCGCTCCCTCTCCGACGCCGTCGGCAGCACCGACGACGAGGCGCTGGGCCAGGTGCTCTGGGACCTCGTGTGGTCCGGCCGTCTCACCAACGACACCCTCACCCCGCTGCGGGCCGTGCTCGGGGGTGGGCGCACCGCGCACAAGCGCCGGCAGGTGGGTCCTCGCCGAGGTCGCTACGCCGGGCGGACGGGCGCGCTGGGTGGGCTCAGCGGTCCCAGGTCCGGTCTGGCCCGACCCTCGATGCCGGCCCGGGTCGGTCCGCCGTCAGTGGCCGGTCGGTGGTCGCTGCTGCCACAGGTCGAGCCCGACGCGACGCTCGTCGCCTACGCGACGGCCGAGGTGCTGCTCGACCGGTACGGCGTCCTCACGCGGGGCTCCGTGATGGCCGAGTCGGTGCCGGGAGGCTTCGCCGCGGTCTACCGGGTGCTGGCGGCTGCCGAGGAGTCGGGCCGGGTCCGTCGGGGGTACTTCGTCGAGGGTCTCGGGGCCGCGCAGTTCGCCTCGACCGGCGCGGTCGACCGCCTACGGGCGCAGGCCCGCTCGATCGGTGACACCGGTCGCGACCGCGAGGAGGCGCCGGCGGTGGTCCTCGCCGCCTGCGACCCCGCCAACCCGTACGGCGCCGCCCTCACCTGGCCCGACCGCACCCCATCTGCCCTCGATCCTGACCCAGGTCACGGGCCGGCGGCCGGTCCCGGACCCACGGTCACGACGACGGCCGCCGCGGGAGCGGGAAAGCTTCGCGAGGGAGGAACCGCTACCCGCGGTCACCAACCCGGCCGCAAGGCGGGATCGCTGGTCGTGCTCGTCGACGGCGACCTCGTCCTCTACGTCGAGCGAGGAGGCAAGACCCTGCTCACCTGGACCGATGACCCATCGGCCCTCCAGCGGTCCGCCGATGCCCTGGCGCTCTCCGTCCGGGAGGGGGCGCTGGGGAGGCTGACGGTCGAGAAGACCGATGGGGCACACGTGCTCGGGTCCGGTCATCCCCTGGCGGACGCCCTGGCTCGAGCCGGGTTCCACGCGACGCCCCGTGGCCTCCGGTTACGCCGATGACTCCTGTCGCGCCTCACCTGACGAGCTCCGCCTCGCGCGCGTGGCGTGCCTCGCGCTCGTCGCGTGCCTCGCGTGCCTCGCGTGCCTCGCGCACCCCGCGCAGGAGGTGTCCCCATGCCCGAGGGTGACACCGTGTACCGCACCGCCGACCGCCTGGACCGCGCGCTGCGTGGAGCGCCGCTCACGATGACAGACCTGCGGTGGCCGGAGCTGTCGACCATCGACCTGGTCGGCCGGCAGACCCTCGAGGTCGTGCCGCGGGGCAAGAACATTCTCCAGCGCATCGAGGGCGGGGTGACGATCCACTCCCACCTGCGGATGGAGGGCCAGTGGCGCATCGAGCACCCCGAGTCGCTCGACGCGCGACGGTTGGCCAACCCGCAGATCCGGGCCGTCATGGCCACCTCCACCTGGACGGCGGTCGGGATGCGGCTGGGCGACCTCCACGTCGTGCCGACCGCCCAGGAGCACACCCTCGTGGGACACCTCGGGCCCGACGTGCTGGGGCCGGACTGGGACCCCGGGGAGGCAACGCGCCGGCTGCTGGCGAGCCCGACGACCATCGGGGCCGCGCTGCTCGACCAGCGCAACCTCGCGGGTGTCGGCACCATGTATGCCGCGGAGGCCCTCTTCCTCGAGCGACTCCCACCGTGGTCACGGGCTGACCAGCTCGACCCGGCTCGGGTCTCGGCCCTCGTCGCCCGCGCCCACCGGCTGCTCGACCGCGGCAAGGAGGGCGCCGTCCAGGTCACGACCGGGCGCGGTGACCGAGGAGAGTGGCACTACGCCCACGCGCGGTCCGGTCGCCCGTGCCTACGCTGCGGCACGACGATCCGCGTGGCACCGATCGGCGAGGCTCCTCGAGAGCGCACCATGTTCTACTGCCCCGGCTGCCAGGGAGGGATCGGCCCCACCGATGACGGACGGGGGCAACGACCGCTCGGCTCGGGTGGGCGCAAGAGCGGCACGACGTACCGTCCTCGACGCTGACCGGTCAGCCCTCGCCAGCCTCGACCGGCACGGTTCAGCCCTCGCCAGCCTCGACCGGCACGGTGGCCTCGACCGGCAGACCGGCCCCGCCGGCTTCGACCGGCGCCACCCCCTAGACCAGCTCCACTGCTGACGCCAGGAAGCG
>JBBRNQ010000014.1:0-59042 GCA_038230235.1 Actinomycetales bacterium | reverse complement strand
GGCGGTGACTGCGAGGCTGCGCCGGGTCTCCTGAGCCGGCAGCCGGGGCCTCAGTGAGCGGTCTCGGGGGCGGATCGGGGAACGACGACCGAGCCGGGGGCCGGTACCGCAGCAGCGGCGGCCGCCACCGTCTTCATGCTCGTGGGGGTGGCGTACCTGCCCCCGACGCTGACGGTGAAGACGTTGCCCGCTCGCGCCAGCACCGAGATCCTCACGCCGTCGACGACGACGGAGTCGTGGAGCTGCAGCACGTGGTCGAACGAGTAGGGCAGTCCCCCGGCCTGGCTCTGGCGCCGGTTGAGGCTCACCCCGTCGACGTTCTCGGTCTGGTGCACCAGCGACACGACCACGCCGTCGTGACCGCTCGTGAGGGCGGCAGGGTCGCACATCGTCGTCCCCGCCGGCTTGGACGGGTCGGGCACCACGTGGCAGTAGGTGCTCGACAGGAGCGAGTCGTAGCCGACGCTGGCCCGGCCCTCGAGGGTGAGGAAGCTGTAGCGGTCGTTGGGGTCGGGTACGGCGACCAGCTGGGTACCGCCGCTGTTGGCGACGGTCGAGTTGGCGGCGTCGAGGTCGTAGTTGACGACTCCCGTGTTGACGATCGACTGGCGAGCCGTCATCCACCCCGCCGCCATGCGGTCGAAGGCGAGCGCGCTCTGGGGGGCGCAGGCGTAGGCGTAGGCGTCGCCGCTGCTGCACCAGCCTGTCCCCGGCCCACCGGGGCTCCCGCTCATCAGGTCGGTGGGGTTGTCGTACTCGTCGGAGGACAGGTGGGAGTGCGGCCAGTGGATGGTGTGCCCCATCTCGTGCACCGTGATCATCGGGTTGGGGTGGGTGAAGACGGTGTCGCCACCGACGTAGAGGCCCCGCTGGGAGGTGCTTGGGGGGCCCGAGGTCAGCACCGTGGGGTTGGACGTCGCGGTGGCGGGGATGCCACCCGGGCTGGCGAACCCGTAGTCGACGTTGCGGTTGTCGGTCGCCAGCACGTTGGTGTACGTCGAGCCCGCGACGCTGGCGGCCTTGGCGAGGCAGTCATCCGGTCCCCCGGCCGCGCTCGCGCTGGCCGTCGACAGCGTGACCCCCGGCAGCGCCACGAACGTCGGGACGTACTTCCCGCCGGAGACGTTGGTGAAGTACGGGGCGACCTGCGCGTTGGCCCACGCGGCCACCGTCGCGGAGCTGGTGCTGGCGATCGGCGTGTAGGCCGGGTCGTCGTAGCCCGGGTATCCCACCGGGACGGTGCACACGACGACGGCGACCTTGTCGGCCCCGACGACGCGCTGGAGCGGCGACCGGTAGACGAGCCGGTCACGCACGGTGTCGGGCACGGTGGAGACGGCGAGCGACGGGCACGGCGCCGTACCGGCAGGGACGTCGGCGAGGAGGTAGCCCGTCACGTCGACCACGAGGTCGGTGGCGGCGGCCCGGGTGCCGATGCAGACGCTTCCCGTCGCGCTCAGCGGGGCGACGACCAGGTTGGCGGCGATCTCACCCTTGCTGTAGTTGAGGTTGCTGGCGTTGGGGGCTGGTCCGGACGGGTAGACGGAGGTGTAGCCGCCGCCGGTCGGCGCGACGGCCGTGAGGTTGAGGACGACCGCCTTGGCACCGGAGGGGACGCTCCCGCGGCCGGCCAGCGGGAGGGTCAGGGTGGCGTTGGCCGGCTCGGCGCCGAGGTTGGAGAACTGGTTGTCGGACGTCGACGCCGCTCGCGTGTCGAGCAGCCGCTCCGGGTGGGCGAGCGGGGAGAAGGTCGTGGTCGGCAGGGTGGCGCTCGCGTCGACGAGCACGTCGGTGGCACCGGAGGAGTAGACGCAGAACTGGCCGTTGACGAGGCCGGTGACCACGGCGTTGGCCCGCGTGACCCCGGCACCGTAGTTGAGGTTGGACGAGTTCGGTCGGCTGCCGCACGGGTAGACCGAGAGGTAGCCCGCGGTGCGCGCGTTGACGACGGTGAGGTTGAGGACGACCGCCGAGACGTTGGGAGCGAAGCCACCGCGGTTCGCGACGGCCACGGGCATCTCCTGACCGGCGGCCAGGGGCCCTCGGCCGGTCTGCCCGAGGGCGACCACTCCGGCCCGGGTGTCGAGCAGCCGCACGGGTGACGCGAGCCCGTCGACGCCGCTGCTGAGCAGGTAGCCGCTCACGTCGACGAGCAGGTCGGTCGCCCCGGACGAGAAGAGGCAGACCCGACCGGTCGAGCTGAGTGTGGTGATGACGGCGTTGGGGACGGTGCCACCGGCGCGCAGGTTGAGGCTGGAGGTGTTGGGGCGGGTCCCGCAGGGGTAGACGGTGACGTAGCCACTGCTGCTCGCCGTCACCGAGGTCACGTTGAGGACGACGGCCCCGACCCCGCTGGCCGGGATGCCGACCCGCCCGGCCACGGTCAGCTCGCGCGTCTGGGCGGCGCTGAAACGCCCACCGGCCTGGAACTGCCCGTCGGCGGTCGTGCCGCCCACGCGCGTGTCGAGGATGCGGGCAGGGGCGGCCAGGGCGACGAACGGCGCACCGGCTGCGGCCGCCGGCAGGCTCATCCCCACGAGCAGCGACCCGAGGACCCCGAGGAGCAGCAGGCCGAGCGGGAGGGTCCGCCGGCGAGCCCTCGAGGTCGTCATCACCCCACCGGGACGTCCTCCGGTGCCCCCGCTCACCTCTGCTGCTGCGCTCAGCCGCTTGCCGTCCATCGTGACCACCTCATGCTCGACGCACCCAATCGGGCTTTGCGTCCCACCTTGGCATGATTTGTCCGTCTTGTCACTAGCACACAGAGCCCCAATTTGTGCCGTTTTAGACGGAAGATGCTTCTGTGGGTCGTGCGCTCGCGTCAGTTCATCGTCGGGTCGTCCGGGAAGCAGGCCACCAGCCGCAGGTTGTCACTCTGACGCCACAGCACCTGCTCCCACAGCCCCTCCGGCTCGGCGCTGAACGCGTCGCGGGGCTCGTGGTCGACGACGTACCAGTCGCCCCGGCGCACCTCGCCCTCCAGCTGCAACGGTGACCAGCCGGCGTATCCGGCGAAGATCCGCATCCCGGCGACCTCCGGGGCCACCAGCGCGGGCGGGGCGTCGAGGTCGACCAGGCCGAGCCCGCCGAAGAGGTGCCGCACCCCCAGCGGTTCAGGGTCGTCGCCGGGCACGGTGACCACCCCCAGGGCCGAGTCCAGCTCGACCGGGCCCCCGCGGAAGATCTGTCGCGGCCTCGTCGCCACCTCGCCCCACCCCGGCAGCACGGCGTCGATCCTCGCGCTCAGGGGCTGGTTGAGGATGACCCCCTGCGCGCCACCCTCGTCGTGGTGCAGCACGAGGACGACCGAGCGCCGGAACGGTCCCTCGGAGATCGTCGGCGTGGCCACGAGGAGGCGACCCGCCAGGAAACCCGACGAGCCGGAGCCTGGTGAGCCCGATGAGCCCGAGGACGACGACACGCCCCCAGTCTCCCTCATGAGGGGACGGGGGGCGTGTCTCGTCTAGCCGGTCGTACATGACGCCGCGGGTGCCGCGGGTGCGGCCGGTGCGTCAGCCCTGGCGGTCGTAGCGACGTCGGTCGCCGCCACGGTCGCTGCGCTCGGGGCGGGCGGAGCCGGCACCGTGCTGGGGGCGGTAGCCGCGACCCGCCGGGCGAGGGGCCCGGGCCCCACCCGGGCGCCGCTTGGGCGGACCCTCGAGCAGACGGCGGAACGCGTCCTCAGAGACGGGGACCCCGGTCGGCGTCGTGGCACCGGTGGCGGCCAGCGTCGCGTCACCGGGGACGGCCCGGGTCGGGACCGCGTCGACACCGGCGTCGCGCAGCTGGCGCTCCATACCCTTGCGCTGGTGCGGCAGGGCGAGGGTCACGACCTTGCCCTTCTCACCGGCGCGGGCGGTGCGGCCCGAGCGGTGCAGGTAGTCCTTGTGGTCGGCCGGCGGGTCGACCTGCAGCACCACCGAGATGTCGTCGACGTGGATACCGCGGGCGGCGACGTCGGTGGCGACGAGCACGGGCAGCGAGCCGTCACGGAAGGCCCCGAGGACGCGGTTGCGCGCGCCCTGGTTGAGCCCACCGTGCAGGGCCGCGGCCATGACCCCCTGCTCGCGCAGCTGCAGGGCGACGCGGTCGGCGCCGAGCTTGGTGCGCACGAAGATGACGGTGCGCCCCTCGCGGTTGGCGACCTCGGCGGTGATGACCTTCTTGTGCTGCGGGTCGATGAGCAGCACATGGTGCTCCATCGTGGTCACCGACGCCTTCGCGTCGTCGGTCGAGTGCGTCACCGGGTCGGTGAGGTAGCGCTCGACGATGGCGTCGACCCCGCGGTCGAGCGTGGCCGAGAAGAGCAGGCGCTGGCCGCCAGCGGGGAGGGCGTCGAGGATGCTCGAGATCTCGGGCAGGAAGCCCATCTCGGCCATGTGGTCGGCCTCGTCGAGGATGACCGTCTGCAGGTCGCGCAGCTCGACGGCACCGCGCTCGATCAGGTCGTTGAGGCGACCCGGGGTGGCGATGAGCAGGTCGACGCCGCGGTTGAGCGCGCTGATCTGGGTGGTGTAGCTGAGGCCGCCGGCGACGAGCTTGTGGGTCAGCCCGACGACGTGGACCAGGGGCTCGAGGGCGTCGGACACCTGCATGGCCAGCTCACGGGTGGGCACCAGGATGAGCGCACGGGGGCGGCGGGGCGCCGAGCGCGGACCGTCCGCCACCAGCCTGGTCAGCGTCGGCAGACCGAAGGCCAGCGTCTTGCCGGACCCGGTCTGGCCCCGCCCGAGGACGTCGCGGCCGGCGAGGGCGTCGGGGATCGTCGCGACCTGGATCGGGAACGGGGTGGTGATGCCGTCGCGGGCCAGGCGCTCGACGAGACGCTCGGGCAGGCCGAGGGCCGCGAAGCCGTTGTCGGCGGCGACGTCGACCGGGCCGTCGCTCACGCTGGTGCGCGACGACTTGGTCCAGGTGTCGGCCTCGAGGCGCTCGGCCTCGGCGTCCTGGCCACCGTCGTTGCGCTCGTGGCGCGCTCCCGAGTGCTCGTGGGCCACGTGCTGGTCGCGCGGCGCCCACTCACGACGAGGGCCGTCGGTCCCGCGGACCGGCCGGTCGGTGCGCTGGGTGCGCTCGGTGCGGTCGGGACGGGGGGTCCACTCGCGACGCGGGCCGTCGAACGCGCGGGCCGGACGGTCGGTGCGCTCCGTACGGGGGGCCCACTCGCGACGCGGGGCCTCGGTCCCGCGGGCGGGACGGTCGCTGCGGTCGGGACGGTCGCTGCGGGGCGTCCACTCACGACGGGGGCCGTCGAACGCCCGAGCCGGACGGTCGTTGCGCTCCGTCCGGGGAGCCCATTCGCGACGCGGGGCGTCGGTGCCGCGGGCGGGACGGTCGTTGCGTTCGGTGCGGGGCGTCCACTCGCGTCGCGGGCCGTCGAACGCCCGCGCGGGGCGGTCGGTGCGCTCCGTGCGAGGGGCCCACTCACGACGCGGACCATCCGTGCCGCGGTCAGGGCGGTCGCCGCGCGGTGACCACTCGCGGCGGGGGGCGGCCGCGACGCCGCGATCAGGACGCGAGAAGCGATCGGACGGGCCGGTGGCGCCGGGCGCGCCCTGGCCACCTTGACCGCGGTGCGGCTTCTTGGTGCCGGCGTGCGCGGCCTTCTTGTCAGTGGACCAGCGGGCCTTCTTGGGCGCGCCGGAGGTCGGGTAGTTGCTCACGGTGTTTCAACTCACTTCGGATGACTCGAGCAGACGCGTCTCGAGCCACCTGGCGAGGGTGACCGGGCAAGACGAGCCTCAGGCGCCGATGGCGCCCGGTGAGCCGGCATCCAGCAGGGTTGCTGGCCGGCGACAGACCCGCTCCGCGTTGGGAGTGGTGCTGGGTCAGGCACGTCCGCGGGCCCGTACGACCAGGTCGTAGCAGGGTGCTGAACACGCGATGACCGGAGGGCGCTGCCGTGCGCCTCGGAGTCGGGTGACCCCAGACTACCAGCGGTTCCAGCCCGCCGCCGACGCCCCCCGGGCGGTGTCGTCGGCGAGGCTCCGTCGTCGCAGCAGGGGGATCACCAGCGCGAGTCCGATCCCCACGCCCAGCAGGTCGGCCGCCGCGTCCCACGGGTCGCCCGACCGGTTCGGGAGGCAGAAGTGCTGGACCAGCTCGCTGACCACGGCGTGGGCCGCGAGCAGCATCGCGACGGGCTGCCACCGCCCCCACCACAGCGACCATACGACGAGGGGCACGAGGAAGAGCACGGGATGGACGACCTTGTCGGTCCAGGTCACCGGACCAGCAACCGTGACCCGCGGCCAGTAGAGAGCGGCGAGGTGCGCCCCGCCCACCACCACGCCGGCGACAGCCCACCACCGGGCCCGGGCAGACGAGCTATCCACTCACGCCGGTGGTGGTGGTGGTGGTGGTGCTCGTGGTGGTCGCGGCGTCCAACGAGGTGCCGGTCGAGCCGGTCGAGCCGGTCGAGCCGCTCGAGGTGCCCGGCGAGCCCGTGGACGTGCCCGTCAGGATGCCCACCGGGCTCGTGCTCGTTGTCGTGGTCGTCGTGCTAGTGCTCGTCGTCGGGGTCGGGCACGAGGGGTCGGTCGGGGGGGTCGTCGTCGTGGTCGTCGGCGTCGTCGTCGTCGTTGTCGTTGTCGTTGTCGTTGTCGTTGTCGTCGGCAGCGTGGTCGTGGTGCCGGTGGTCGTGGTGGGACAGGTGGGAGTGCCCGTGGTCGGGGGGCTCGTGGTCGGCGTCCCGGTGGTCGGGGTGCCCGAGGTCGAGGTGCCCGAGGTCGGCGGGCTGCTGGTCGGGGTGCCCGAGGTCGGGGTTCCAGCGGTCGGGGTGCCAGCGGTCGGGGTGCCGGTCGTCGACGGGACCGGGGTGCCGGTCGTCGGGCGAGTGGTCGTCGGGGTCGACGAGGTCGGACCGTTGGCCGGCGGGGGGATCGCGCCCTGACCGTCGGTGGTGGGCGTCACGCCATCGCGGTAGGCCAGGCCCCAGGTGACCACGGAGTCGAGGTAGGACCGCGAGTAGTTGTAGGACAGGACCGCGGCGGCGATGCCGGCGTCGGTCGACAGGTCCCGGCCACCGGCGCAGAGGTAGGCGCCGGCGGCGAGGCTCGCGTCGTACACGTTGCTGGGGTTCTTGACGCCGTCGGCGTTGCCGTCGCGACCCCAGCTGCGCCAGGTGCCGGGGAGGAACTGCATCGGGCCCACTGCCCGGTCGAAGACCGGGTCGCCGTCGAGCGCGCCACCGTCGGTGTCCCGGATGACGGCGGTGCCGGCGAGCTGCCCGTCGAGGCGGGGCCCGAGGATGCGCCCCCGGGTCGTGCCGTCGGCCGTGACCCGACCGCCGGAGGCGTGGCCGGACTCGATCCGGCCGATCCCGGCGAGCAACCACCACGGGAGGTGGCAGGCCGGGTCACTCACCGCGATCGAGGCCTGCGCGGCGCGGTAGGCGGCGAGGACGGTGACGGGGATGCCGGAGGCACCGACGGCACCGGCAGGCCCGACCGGGCCGGCCGGGCCGACCAGCCCGACCAGCGCCGCCGACTTCGCTGCGGCCGCGTACTCGGTAGCGGTCAAGCGCAGCAGCGCGACGGCGGCTGCGCCCTGGGCGGCGCTGAAGGCCCGCTCGGGTGAGGCCGCACGGTCGTCCTGGCTGTCGGACGAGAGATCGGGTCCGGTGAAACCGTCCTGCAGCCGCGGGAAGATCCCGGCGACGGCCTCGCCGACGGGGCTCGCGTCGAGGGCGACCCGCGCCACGGCGGCGGCTTCGCTGGGCGGCACGAGGGTCCCCGGGATGATCGCCAGCACCGACGCGGTCGTCGCCACGAGCGGCAGGCCGACCCACCGCCCAGCGCGCCCCGAGGCCCGTCGCCGAGGGCCCGCAGCGGCGCGGCGGACGGCGTCTGCCCGCTGCCACGCAGCGATCGCCTCGTCGTCGCGGACGATGCCGAACCAAGACACGACTGCTGGCCTTTCTTCCCCGAATGGCGCCGTTGACCCGGCACCCACGTCACAGTAGTTCGCCTCGGGCGAACCCGCGACGCGTCTGGCAAAAACCTCGTCGAAACATCTGACGTCGCCAGGTGCCACCACAGTGCGCCGAGGCGGCGGGCTCGCCGACTGCGGTGGTCGTGCGGGTGAACCGTGGGTGACGATGCCGTCCGCAGCTACGGTGACGGTATGGAGACCCCGACCGACCCGAGACCGTCCGACGAGCGCCGCCGAGGGCCCCGGAGGCGGGTCGAGGTCGTGGGCGCCGGGCGCGCGAGCGCGACCCCCGACGTCGTGCGCCTGCAGCTGAGCCTGCGCACCGACGCCTCCGACGTCGCCGCCGCCCTGCGCGGCACGGGGGCGCTCGTCTCCGCGATCGGCGAGGCGGCCCGCGAGCAGGGCGTGCCGGCCGCCGACATCGCCTCGACCGGCGCCGGGGTGCACCCGCGCCACGACCGGGACGGGCAGCGCGTGGTGGGCTACCAGGCCTTCCACCAGCTCGCCGTCGTCGTGCGCGACCCCGCGAGGGTGAGCGAGCTGGTGGAGCAGGTGGCGGCCCGCGCCGGCAACGCCCTGTCGGTGGATGCCATCTCCCTCGACCTCGCCGACACGGGTGGCCTCGAGGTGGCGGCCCGCGACGCGGCGTTCGCCGACGCCCGGGCCAAGGCCGAGCAGTACGCTGCCCTGGCCGGCGCTCGGCTGGGTGACGTGCTGACCGTCAGCGAGGTCGGCGCGGCCCCGTCCTACCCGGTGGCTGCCGGGCGAGGCATGACCTTCGTCGCGCAGTCGGCGATGCCCGTCGAGGCTGGCGAGCACACGTTGTCAGCCAGCGTGGCCGTGTCGTTCGGCCTCGAGCCCGGGGAATGAGCACGCGGGGCCACCCGTTCTCCCTGACATGTCCACGACCGACCTGACCGCCCAGACCTTCGAGCAGACCGTGCTCGACCACGACATCGTCCTGGTCGACCTGTGGGCGTCGTGGTGCGGACCGTGCCTGCGCTTTGGACCCGTCTACGACAAGGCGTCCGAGACCAACGCCGACATCGTCTTCGGCAAGGTCGACACCGAGGCCGAGCAGGCCCTGGCCGCCGCCCTCGACATCTCGTCGATCCCCACCCTCATGGCCTTCCGTGAGGGCATCCTCGTCTTCCGTCAGGCTGGCGCCCTCCCGGCCGAGACGCTGGCGACCCTGATCGCGCAGGTGCGCGACCTCGACATGGCGCAGGTGCGCGAGCAGGTCGCGAGCGCCAAGCAAGAGGCCGACTCCCAGCAGCCCGCCGAGGCGAGCGCCCAGAACGCCTGAGGCAGCAGCGCACGCCTGAGGCAGCAGCGCACGCCTGAGGCAGTGCGGCACGCCTGAGGCGGAGGCGCACGAGAACCGCTAGGCGAAGACGCTTCATACGACAATTGCAGGCAACCAGAGCAACACGACGGGTCCGGCCCCCCAGGGGGTCGGACCCGTCGTCGTCGTGCTCTTGACCGCTGCAGCAGTGTGACGTGGCACTCCACGGGTGGTGGAGGTGGCGGGAATCGAACCCGCGTCCGATGACGCGAATCCAGGACTTCTCCGGGCGCAGTGCGCTATGGATTTTCTCGGCCCCAGGGCTCGCACGCACACGTCCCCTGACAGGCTCAGCCCAGTGCGTGTCCCGCGTCGCCCCTGGGCATGACGACACGGTAAGTCCCCTAGCTGACGCCGGTTACTGAGTCGGGAACGGGCTCAGGCCGACGGACTTCGGTGCTCGCTCAGGCGGCGAGGGCGAAGTCGGTGCGCTTGGAATCGGCACCTATTGGTTTGCACGGGTCGTTAACGAGATAACCGTGCATCCTCGGCCCGCTTCTCCTGGACAGACGACCACCGTCGAAACCGATCACCCCCGAGGGGGATGACCACGTCACACTCTGCAGTTGTCAAGAAGCACGATCCTCCCAGACAACGCCCGCCCGACCAACTTTGATCCCGACCGGCACCACCTCACCCAACACCTCACCCAGCCCACCCAGCACATCACCGCGCCCACCCAGCACACTCAGCCCACCCGGCCCAGGCAGCACCCCAACCAAGGAGCACTCCCCATGCGCGTCGAACGCACCGTCACCACCGACCGGCCCATCGAGGTCGTCTACGCCTACCTCAGCGACTTCACGCACACGACCGAGTGGGACCCGGGCACGGTGCGCACCGAGAAGATCGCGGGCGACGGCGGGGTCGGCACGACCTACCACAACGTCTCGACCTTCCGCGGCCGCGAGACCGAGCTCGTCTACACCGTCGTCGAGCGGGTCGAGAACGCCAGGATCGCGCTGGAGGGAGTCAACAAGACCCTGACCGCCCTCGACTCGATGACCTTCGCGCCGACCGCCTCCGGCGGCACCACCGTCACGTATGCCGCCGACTTCACCTTCAAGGGGATCGCCAAGGTCGCGGCGCCCTTCCTGCGGGGGGCCTTCGACCACCTCGGCGACGAGGCGCAGGCCGGCCTGCAGAAGTCGATGGACGCGCTGTGACCACGCACCCCGGTGCCCGCCGGCGCATCGAGCCCGGCCCGGGCCAGGAGTCGGTGTGGGACTACCCGCGGCCGCCACGGCTGGAGGCCAGCCCCGTATCGATCGAGGTCGTGCTCGGCGGGGTCGTCGTGGCCCGCACGACCTCGTCCCTGCGGGTGCTCGAGACCAGCCACCCGCCGACGTACTACCTGCCCGCCTCGTCCTTCATCGAGGGGGCCCTGCGCCCGGCGCCGGGCTCGTCGTGGTGCGAGTGGAAGGGCGAGGCGTCGTACCTCGACGTCGTGGCCCAGTCCGCCGACGGCACGGCCGTCGTCGCGCCCCGGGCGGGATGGACCTACCCCCAGCCGACCGACGGGTTCCTGCCGCTGGTCGACCACGTCGCCCTCATGCCGGCCGCCATGGAGCGGATCACCCTCGACGGCGAGGTCGTGCAGCCCCAGGAGGGCGGTTTCTACGGTGGGTGGATCACCTCGCGGGTCGTGGGACCGTTCAAGGGCGCGCCAGGCACCTACGGGTGGTGATCACGCCGGACGGGTACGATACTTGTGACAGCACTTGTATAAGTGCTGTTAGGGTTGGGGGATGCGTCAACCGGACCCGTCCGACCTCGTCGAGAGCAGCCTGCTGCGCCCTCTCTTCCACCTCCTGGCGGCGTTCGACCGCGAGATCCTCGCGCTCTACGCCGACCTCGACTCCCCCGACGCCGTCGGCTTCCGCTCTCACTTCGCCGGGCCGCTCATCCAGCTCGGGCGGCGGGGTCCGCTCACGGTCCGTCAGCTCGCCGACCGGGCCGAGGTCACCCACTCGGCCATGAGCCAGACGGTGGCCGCGATGCGTCGCGGGGGTTTCGTCACCGACGCGCCCGTCCTGGCCGGCGCGGACCGTCGGGCCCGGGCCGTCGTGGCGACCGACAAGGCGGCGCGCCTCACCACCTTCCTCGAGGCGGAGTGGCGCTCCACCGAGCTGACCCTGCGCGAGCTCGACGCCGAGCTGCCGTACGCCCTGAGCCGGGTCGTCGCCGACGTCGAGCGGGCCCTGGCCGACAGATCATTCCGTGACCGGCTCCGCGGCCACCTCGCGTCGTCGGGCGGTGACCGACCCGTCGACCCGGGGGTGGCACGGGACGCGCGACGGTGAGCCTCGGGGTGCGACTGCGGCGGCTCGTGGTCGACGTCAGCCCGCTGCACGACGTCCCCGCCTACCGCCGATGGTGGCTGGGCTCGCTCCTGTCCGGCGTCGGCGGACAGCTGACCAGCTTCGCGGTGGCCCTGCAGGTCTTCCGGGCCACGGGGTCGTCGGCCGCCGTGGGGCTGGTGGCCCTGGTGGTGCTCGTCCCGACCCTCGTCGTGGGTCTCCTCGGTGGGGTCGTCGCCGACTCCGTCGACCGCGGTCGCCTGGTGCTCACGACCATGGCCGCCCAGCTCGTGGTCTCGGTCGTGCTCGCCACCCAGGCGTCGTCCGGCGGCAGCCTCCCCCTGGTCTACTGCCTGGTCGGCGGGCAGGCGGTGCTCGTCGCCCTCCAGTCACCCGCCCAGCGCGCCATGGTGCCAGCCCTGCTCGGCACTGAGCGGCTCCGCTCCGGGCTGGCGCTCGCGCAGCTGTCCTTCCAGGTCAGCCTCGTCGCCGGCCCGGCCCTCGCGGGCCTCCTGGCCGCCCTCGGCGGGGTCCGGCTGTGCTACCTCCTCGACGCCGTCAGCTTCCTCGCCGGTCTGTATGCCGTGGCCCGCCTCCCCGCCCTGCCCCCGGTCGGCGCACGTGCCCGTCGCTCCCCGGCCGCCGTGCTCGACGGGCTGCGCTTCCTGCGCACCCGCCCTGCCGTGGGCGGGGCTCTGCTGAGTGACCTGCTGGCCACGGGCCTGGCCATGCCGTTCGCGCTCTTCCCTGCCGTCAACGCCCTGCACCTCGGCGGTGGGGCGACCACCCTCGGGCTGCTGGGGTCGGCACCGGCCGTCGGTGGGGTGGCGGCCATGGCGGTGTCGGGCACGGTGCGTCACCTCGTCCGGCCGGGACGGGCGCTGCTCGTCACCGGTGGGGTGTGGGGGGTCGCGGTGGCGGGCTTCGGAGTCTCGACGGGCCTCTGGGGTGCTCTGCTCTGCCTGGCCGTCGCCGGCGCTGCCGACACGCTCTCGGTCGTCCTGCGCGGGGCCGTGGTGCAGCTGTCCTCCCCCGACCACCTGCGCGGCCGGATGGGGTCGCTGGAGTTCGTCGTCGGCGCCGGCGGGCCCCAGCTGGGCAACGCCCGCGCCGGCTTCGTCGCCGCGGTCAGCTCGCCCGCGGTCAGCGCCGTGAGCGGCGGCCTGTCGGTTGTCGTGGCTCTCGGGGTGCTCGGGTTGCGCTGTCGCCCGCTCACCCGTCCTCTCGTGGCGGTGGACGAGTCGGGTGGATGAGTCGGGTGGATGAGTCGGGTGGATGAGTCGGGTGGAGGTCGCGGTGGATGAAGACGGGTGTCCCGGGCGGGCCGAGGCGCAGCCAGGGTCTTGACGTCGTCGTCCGCCACCCCCACGCTGAGCCCCGATGTCTTCCTCGTCCGCTCCCGACGCCCGCCGCTGGCGGGCCGGGTACCCGCCGGAGCCGTGGCGGCTGCTCGGCCACCTGCATCTCGGGGTGTGGCTCGTGCCCCGCGCCCACCTGCCGTCGGTCGAGGTGCCCGGCGCCACGCCGCTGGTCCTCGGACGGCACGGCGTCGTCGGTACCGCCTGGGTCGTCTACGAGCCCGGCGGAGTCCTCTCGTACGACGAGCTGATGGTCACCGTGCTGGCCCGCCAGGGCTGGCGCCTCCTGCCGTGCGTCACCTCGATCTGGGTCGACAGCCCGGTGTCGCGCGACGGCGGCCGGGCCCGGTGGGGAATCCCCAAGGAGCTGGCCCGGTTCGACGTCGAGCCGTCCGACGACGGCCGCGGCACCGCCTTCACCGCCACGGGCGAGGACGGGCCCCTGGGCTCGGCCGCGCTGTACGGCGGGTCGGCCCTGCCGTGGCGGGTGCCCTTCCGCTTCTCGGTGCTCCAGTCGCTCGCCGGCCGGGCCAAGCGCAGCCCGGTGGGCGGGTGGACGGGCGTGTCGCTCGAGCGCGGCACCTGGGAGCTGCCCGACCGGGGGCCGCTGGCTTTCCTGGGTGGACGCCGCCCGCTGCTCGAGCTCGCGCTCACCGGCTTCGTCATGCTCTTCGGCAGCCCCGAGGCTGCGGGTGGCACCGACGTGTGATGTGCTCGGCCGGCGGCTGTGGGGCGGCCACCACCTGCGCACCTGCACCGCACCCGTACCAGTACCAGTACCAGTAACACCACAGCACCGAGGAGACCCCGATGACCTATCGCGAGTGGCACCTGACGAGGCGCCCCCAGGGCGCGCCGGTCGACGACGACTTCGCGCTCGTCGACGGGACCCTGCGCGAGCTCGAGGACGGGCAGGTGCTCATCGAGAACACCTTCCTGTCGGTCGACCCCTACATGCGGGGCCGGATGAACGACGCGAAGTCCTACGTGCCGTCGTTCCGGCTCGACGCCCCCATGGACGGTGGGGCCGTGGGTGTCGTCCGACAGGTCGATGGTGACGTGACCGACTCGACCGGGCGGGCCGTGCAGGTCGGCGACACCGTCCTGCACGGTCAGGGGTGGCGCACCCACGCCGTGCTCCCCGGCAAGGCGATGCGCGTCGTCGACACCGACGTGGCCCCCGCCCAGGCGTGGCTCGGAGTGCTCGGGATGACCGGCCTCACGGCCTACGCGGGTCTGTTGCGGGTCGCCGAGTTCAAGGAGGGTGACGTCGTCTTCGTCTCTGCCGCAGCGGGATCCGTCGGTTCGCTGGTCGGGCAGATCGCCCGTCTCAAGGGCGCCTCGCTCGTCGTCGGCAGTGCCGGTGGCCCGGAGAAGGTCCAGTGGCTGCTCGACGACCTGGGCTTCGACCGGGCCGTCGACTACAAGGACGGGCCGATCGGGAAGGGGCTGCGCGAGGCCGCCCCCGACGGCATCGACGTCTACTTCGACAACGTCGGCGGCGACCACCTCGAGGCGGCGCTGTCGTCCTTCAGGCAGCACGGGCGGGCTGCGATCTGCGGGATGATCCAGAGGTACAACGACACCGAGTCGGTGCCCGGACCTCGCAACCTCGCCCTCGTCATCGGCAAGCGGCTGACCATCACGGGCTTCATCCAGAGCGACCACCTCGACCTGCGGGACCAGTTCGAGCAGGAGGTCGGTGCCTGGGTGAAGGAGGGCAAGGTGCAGTGGCGCGAGACCGTCGTCGAGGGCATCGAGGAGGCCGTCCACGGCTTCCAGTCGCTGCTCACGGGCGGCAACACGGGCAAGATGCTCGTGCGCCTCTGACCCCTTCCTGTCGCCTCGACCCACATCGCCCCTGCGCGAGCCCGTCGGGTCAGGACATCTGCACGACCGGCTGCGGTCGGGCGTTGCGGGCGGCGACGACCGACGTGGCCAGCGCCCCCAGGGCCAGCACCGACGCACCGGCGTTCAGCCAGCCGTAGCCGAGGGTCCCGACGACGACCCCTGCCACCGCTCCCCCGGCGGCGGCCGTGAAGCCCGTGAGCATGTCGACCAGGCCCTGCACCGCAGGGCGCTGGGTCTGTGGGGCCGACGCGGTGAGCAGGGTCGACGACGCCACCGTGCCGAGCGACCACCCCAGCCCGAGCAGGAACAGGCCGAGGGCCAGGGTGACGCTGCCACCGGGGGCCGACCCCCCGGCCAGCGCGAGCGCGAGGAGCAGCACGATGGCCCCCGCCCCGAGCACCGGGGCGCTGCCCACCCGGTCGACGGCCCGTCCGACCAACGGCGACAGGGAGTACATCCCGAGCACGTGGATGCTGATGACCAGTCCGATCACCTCGAGGCTCGCGTGGCCGTGGTCCATGTGGATCGGTGTCATCACCATCACCGAGACCATCACCGCGTGGGTCAGGGCCATCCCGATGGCGGCAGCGCGCACCAGCGGCACCGTTCGCAGCACCTCCCAGGCGCCGCTCGGCCTCGCGGCACCGAGGCGACCGGGCGCCTCCATACCGCTGCCCGGTACCTCCCCGACTCTTCCCGTACGGCGCCCCGCCAGCACGTCGGTCGCCGCCGGTGCGTCCGCGCCGACCGCCTGCGGTGCGTCGGCCGGCGACCCGACGGTGCGGGCCACGAGCAGCGGGTCGGGACGTAACCGCACGAGGACGAAGACCGCCGTGAGCACCAGGGCGACGCCGGTGAAGGCATAGGGCCCTGCCTTCGCGGGCACGTGGAGCCAGCCGGCGACCACGGCGCCCGGACCGGTCAGGTTGGGCCCGAGGACCGACCCGATCGTCGTCGCCCAGACGACGGTGCTGAGGTCGCGACCGCGGCGGGCCGGGCGGGCGAGGTCGGTGGCTGCATACCGTGACTGCTGGTTGGCGGCGGTCGTCGCCCCCAGGAGCACGCACCCCACCAGCAGCAGCGGGAACGTGCGCTCGACCGCAGCGACGATGCACAGCAGCGCACCCAGGGCCCCGAGCAGGTAGCCGAGCGCGAGACCGGGCCGGCGTCCGTGCCGACCCATGTAGACCGCCAGCACTGCGGAGATGACCGCCGCCCCCAGCACCTGACCGGTCTGCGCGAGCCCGGCGAGGGTCTCGCTCCCGGACACGTCACGGGCCACGAGCGCCGACACGGCGATGCCCGAGCTCAGCCCGACGCCCCCCAGCGCCTGCGAGACCACGAGGGTGCGCACCGTGTGGCGCTGCACCGAGTCGACATCGACCGGAGCCGTCACGCCGGCTGGGAGCAGCCGAGGCTGATGAGGGCTCGGCGCGGCTTCGGTCACCCGCCGAGTATGCCGCCGACCCCCCTGGGTGGCTGCGGCGGCGGCCTCCGTGCTGAGGTGGCCGGGTGCGCACCCTCGCTCCCCGCCCCGCGTTCGCCACCGTGGTGGCCGCCTTCCTGGTCACGATGATCGCGACGACGCTGCCCACCCCCATGTACGGCACCTACCAGGAGCGCTTCGGCTTCTCCCTCACCGTGGTCACGGTCATCTTCGCGACGTATGCCGTGGGCGTGCTCGGGGCGCTGCTCGTCGCCGGGCGCTGGTCCGACGCCGTGGGGAGGCGCCCGCTCCTGCTCGCCGGCCTGGCGCTGTCGGCGGCCAGCGACGTCGTCTTCCTCGTCGCCGGTGACACGTGGGTGCTGCTCCTCGGACGCCTCGTCTCCGGGGTCTCGGCGGGGATCTACGTGGGCACGGCGACCGCCGCGGTCCTCGAGTCGGCGACGCCGGAGTGGCGCCGGCGCGCACCGCTGGTCGCGACGGCGGCCAACATCGGCGGCCTCGGCCTCGGGCCGCTGCTCGCCTCGGTGCTGATCACGCTGGGGCCCTGGCCGGTGCACCTCAGCTTCGCCGTGCACCTGGTGCTGGCCCTGACGGTCGCGGCCTTCCTCGCCCACGTGCCCGAGACGGTCGACGTGCAGCCGGGAGCCCGCCTCGAGGTCGCGCGCCTCGAGGTGCCGCCGCCGGTCCGGACGACGTTCGTCGGCGCGGCGATCGTCGGCTTCGCGGGCTTCGGGGTGCTCGGGCTGATGACGGCCGTCTCCCCGCGCTTCGTCGTCCGAGCCGACCCGGGCGCCGGCCCGATCCTCAGCGTGTCGATCGTCGTCGTGCTGCTCCTGTCGTCGGTCGCCGCCCAGGTGCTGCTGACCCGGGTCCCGCTCGACGCCGCGGTCAACCTCGGCTGCACCCTGCTCGCGGTCGGCACCGCCCTGCTCGCCCTCGCCATCGCGCGCGACTCCCTGCCGCTCATGCTCGTGGCCGCAGTGGCTGGCGGTTCCGGCCAGGGACTGTCGTTCAGCAAGGGTCTGGCCTCGGTGCTGACGAAGATCGAGCCGGGCGCCCGGGCCGGCACCACCTCGGCCTTCTTCGTCGTGGCGTACGTCGCCATCTCGGCCCCGGTCGTCGGCGACGGGCTCGCCTCGCAGCGCTGGGGCCTCGTCCCGACCGGTGTCGCCTTCTCCCTCGGGGTCGCGACCCTGGCCCTCGTCGCCCTGGCCGCCCTCGTCGTCGACCAACGCCGCTCCCGAGCCTCAGCCGCCTGACCGCCTCGCCCCTCACCTTCCACACGAGGGAAACCCGCCGTTCTGCGGCTCGCGGATCCTCAGAACGGCGGGTTTCTCTTGTTCGGAGGGCGAGGGGGGCGGGGGGCCTCGGGATCCGGGGCGGCTCGGCTCTTCCGGTGGCTCGCTCGATCCCCTACCGTGTCGCAGCATGACCCCGCTGGCGACGCACAAGATCCTGCTCGACGAGTCCGAGATGCCGACACGCTGGTACAACATCGTGCCCGACCTGCCGTCGCCGCCACCGCCGTCGCTGCACCCGGGCACCATGGCGCCGATCGGCCCCGACGACCTCGCCCCGCTCTTCCCGATGGACCTCATCCTGCAGGAGGTGTCGACGCAGCGCTACGTCGACATCCCCGAGGAGGTGCAGGACGTCTACCGCCTGTGGCGCCCCTCGCCGCTCTACCGCGCCCACGCGCTGGAGAAGGCGCTCGGCACCCCCGCACGCATCTACTACAAGTATGAAGGCGTCTCCCCCGCCGGCTCGCACAAGCCCAATACCGCTGTGCCACAGGCGTATTACAACGCCAAGGCTGGGGTCAGGAAGCTGACGACCGAGACCGGTGCCGGCCAGTGGGGCACCGCGCTGGCGTTCGCCTGTGCCCAGTTCGGCCTCGAGTGCGAGGTCTGGCAGGTCGGCGCGAGCTACGACACGAAACCCTACCGCCGGATGATGATCGAGACCTTCGGCGGCACGGTGCACCGCTCGCCGTCCGAGCTGACGCAGGCAGGTCGCGACATCCTGGCGGGCCGCGCCGGGAGCACCGACAACACCGCGCACCCCGGGTCGCTCGGCATCGCGATCAGCGAGGCGGTCGAGGTCGCCGCCCAGCACGACGACGTGCGGTACGCCCTCGGCAGCGTCCTCAACCACGTGCTGATGCACCAGACGATCATCGGCGAGGAGGCGTTGCTGCAGTTCGCGAAGGTCGGCGAGACCCCCGACGTGATCATCGGCTGCACCGGCGGCGGGTCGAACTTCGGTGGCCTCACCTTCCCCTTCCTGAGGGAGAAGCTCGCCGGCCGGATGTCCCCGACCATCCGCGCGGTCGAGCCGACCTCGTGCCCGTCCCTGACCCGCGGCGTCTACGCCTACGACTTCGGCGACACGGCGGGGATGACGCCCCTGATGAAGATGCACACCCTCGGCCACGGCTTCATACCCGACCCCATCCACGCGGGCGGCCTGCGCTACCACGGGATGTCGCCGCTGCTCTCGCACATCTACGAGCTGGGGCTCATCGAGGCCCTCGCCCTGCCCCAGACCGAGTGCTTCACGGCCGCGGTGCAGTTCGCCCGCGCCGAGGGCATCGTGCCCGCGCCCGAGCCGACCCACGCGATCGCGGCCTGCATCCGCGAGGCGCTGGCCTGCAAGGAGTCCGGGGAGGAGAAGGTCATCCTCACGGCCCTGTGCGGCCACGGCCACCTCGACCTCCCGGCCTACGACGCCTTCCTCAGCGGCCGGATGGTCGACGAGGTGACCGACGACGCGAGGTTCGCGGAGGCCCTGACTCACCTCCCCCAGGTGCCGGCGAACGCCTGAGCGCCCCACCCCGCCTTCCAAACAAGGGAAACCCTTCACTTCGGCGGCCCGGGAGTGACGGAACGACGGGTTTCTCTGGTTCGGAACGTCGAGGGGGGCGAGCGGGCAGGATGAACCCATGACGACGACCGTGCGCACCCGGTGGTTCGGGCCCACGTCCTCCCCGCTCGTGGTGGCCGTGCTGCCCGGTCTGGGGCTGCCGTCGTACGTCAAGCCGCTCGCCGACGACCTCGCCCGTCGGGGCGTCGCGTGCGTCGTGCTCGACCTGCCCGGCTTCGGCTCGGGGGCCGGTCTCGTGTGCGCGCCCGACGTCATCGCGATGGGCGACACGGCCGCCGACTGGGTCGACGGGTTCGACCCCACCCGTCGCCTCGTGGTGCTGGGGCACTCGACCGGAGCGCAGGCCGCCCTCGCGACCGCCCTACGCGTGCAGCGCTGCCGGCCCGACAGCGCCCTGGTCCTCTGCGGCCCCACCTTCCACCCAGCGCAACGCCGTCTGCTGCCGTTGACCATCGCCACGAGCACCGCGTACCGACACGACTCACCCAAGGAGGCGGTCGTCGTGCCCGACCTCCTGCGGGGGAACGTGGGAGTCGCGCGCATCATCCGCTCCGGTATGCGGGACCGACCCGAGGAGCGGATCACCGGCCTCGAGCTGCCCGTGCTCCTGACGGCCGGCCGGTACGACAGCTACGCGCCCGCGTCGTGGCTGGAGACCCTCGCCGCCTGCGCCTCCTCGTCACCCCGGGTCTCGACGGCCGTGCTCGACGGGTCGCACAACAACCTCTACACGCACGGCGAGGCCCTGGCGGGTGTCGTGCTCGACGCGGTCGGCTGAGGGTCGTTCAGGAGACGACGAGCACCCCGGACATGTCGGCGTGGAAGTCGCAGGTGAGCCCGTAGCGGCCGGGCTTCCCCGGAGCGGTGAGGGTGGCGGTGCCGCCACGCCCCGCGACCTTGACGTCGAAGCCGCCGTCCTTCGACGTCACCGTGTGGGCTTCGGTGTCCGCATTGGTCAGCGTCACCTTCGCACCGGGGGCCACGGAGGCGGGGACCCCGAACATGAAGTCCTTGATGGTCACCGTCACCTTCGCTCCGGCCGCAGCGGTCGCGGGGGGCGGCGACGACGAGCTCGACGTCGAGGGAGCGGGCGTGGCGGACGGGCTCACGGTCGAGGTCGGCGCGGAGGCAGACGACGAGCCGGGGACGCCGGGCGCGGTCGAGGCCGCCGGCCCACCGCAGGCTGCGATCGAGAGGACCGCGATGACGACCGCGAGACCGACGGCGGCTCGGGCGGACGAGCGGGTGGGGCGGGACGTCGTCATACGGTCTCCTTGGTCGGGCCCGCTCAGGCGATGCGGGTGAGGTGGCCGAAGACGACCACGTTGTCGAGGTAGTGCTTGACCTTGTCGAAAGGGCCACCACACGTCACGAGCCGGATCTCCGACTGGGTGAAGCTGCCGTGGTAGACCGCGTCGGTCGGGAACGCGTCCTTCGGGTACGTCGCGACCTTGTCGACGGTGTAGCTCAGGCTGTGGCCGTCGGCCCGCGAGACGGTGACGACGTCGCCCGCCTTGACCGAACCCAGGCGGTAGAAGACGCCCGGACCCTGCTTGCTGTCCACGTGGGCGGCCAGCACCGCCGGGCCGAGCTGGCCCGGCGTGGGGCCGTTCTCGTAGAGGCCCACCTCGTCGGCGGTTCCGGGCACCGTGATCGTGCCGTCGGTCGCCAGCCTCAGGGGGACGAAGGACGTCGACCGCAGACCGATCGACGCGATCTCGATCCGGGTCGGCTGCGACTCGCCGAGGAAGGCCCCGATCCGCGAGGGCGGCTGGGTCTTCGCCTGCGCCGTGACGGCACCAGGGGCGGGGGTGCGGGACGCCGTACCGGGTCGGGTCGTGGGGCTCGGGGTCGCGGCGGCCGTGCCCGAGACGGTGGGCCCCGCCAGGGCGGGCGCCGGCGGGCCGGTCTGACCCCTCAGGCCCACGACGAGGGCAACGACTCCTACCAGGAGGAGTACGGCGGAGGCCGCCGCGGCAACGATGCTGCCGCGACGACCCCCTCGCCGGCTCACGTCGGCCATCGGGTCGGGTCAGGCTTCGACGCGACGACGACGTGCGGCGACGGCCCCGGTGCTGGCCGCCCCGAGCAGGGCCGCACCACCGAGCGCGATGAGGGCACCGTTGGTGCCGCCGGCCGCGCCGCCCTCACCAGTGGCCATGCCACCCGTGGGAGCAGAGGCGAGGACCCCGCACAGGGCCGGGTCGGTGGCCTCGGTGGGCAGCGACGGGTCGAGGTCGCTCTTGGTGGTGCCGCTGTACTTGCCGTCGTGGTTGTAGTCGACACCGTGAATGACGACGACGGACTTGCCGGAGCTGATCGCCGAGGCGACGTCGGGCGTGACGGTGATGCTGCCCCGCTCGTACGAGATCTTCCCGCCGACGGCGGTGTCGAAGCGGTCGACGGCGAGCCCGCTCTTGGCGCTCGTGTCACCGGTCTTGGTCAGCGACACGACGATCGGCCCGTAGGCGGGGACGCCTTCGGTGACGTTGAGGTGCCCGTCCTTGTTGGTGTCGTCCCCCAGGACGGGGCACTCGTGACGAGCGTCGGCACCGAAGTGGATGTGCGCGGCGTGGGGGGCGTTGGGCAGGAGGCCCATGGCGGCCATGGTGACCGTGATCGTCGTGCCGGTCACGGCGACCATGGCGGTGCCGCTGCCGGCGACGCCGTTGCCCGCGACGGGGCGCAGGTTGGCCGAGACGTTGCCGTCCGCGAGGGCGGGTCCGGCGCCGAGGGCGACCATGGCCGCTGCGCCGAGGGCGATCCCGGCGATCTTGGTGGACGTGCGCATGTGACTTCCTCCTTGAAGTGCGGGCGAGCTCGCCTGGTTGGAGAGGCCGTCAGACGATGTCGTGGCCTTCTCGAGCTGGTCCCTGACAGTCATTCGACACCGCGCGCACATCGGATTGAAAGGAGGCCCACAGAGCTCAGTCAGTGGCGACCTCACGCCGGACATCCCGTTGCCACGACTGCGTGACGTAGCGGGTCTGCCACCCCATCACGAGGTAGAGACCGTCAGCACCCGTGGGTGAGTCGGCGTCGACCTCGAGCCCGACCCGGTTGCGACTGCGGTCGGCGGCGTCGTGGAGCACCTCGTGCAGCAGGGACTTCGCGACCCCCATGCCGCGGGCCCGTCGGTGCACCCCGATGTAGTCGATGTAGCTGCCCTCCACGCCGTCGGCGTCGGCCGGTAGCACCGACGACACCAGCGCGCCGCCCGGCACCTGCGCACCGTCGACCTCGATGAGCGCGAGCCACCAGTGGTCCCATCGGTGGCCCGGGTCCTCGCGCAGCCGGGCAGCGAACTCGGCGAACGACTCGCGGTAGCTGTTGAAGTGGTCCTCGAACGACTCCTCGAGCACCCGGTGCACGGCCTGCAGGTCCTCGGCGACAGGCAGGGTGGTGCCGTCACCGAGGTCGTGCACCCCCACCCGGCGCACGGTCACCCCGGCGCGGGGGCCCGGCAGCTGCTCGCTCGGGTCGACCGGTCGGCTCATGTTGAGCCAGCGGCGGGTGCACGCGTACGACGCCTCGCCCAGCCAGCGCTGCTGCCGCTCGTCGCCCTCGTCGAGCAGGGCGTCGAGCTGCGTCCCCGGCAGCCCGCGCTCGGCGGCGTACGCCAGGGCCGTCGTCTCGAGCCACGGGATGAGACCAGCCGCGACCGCGTCGGCCACCTCGTCGGCGAGGGCGGGGTCGACGGCGAGCTCGACCACGGTGCGTCCCGCTGCCCGGTCGTGCACCGTGGCCCAGCCGTGCACCTCCCCCGCCGGGTCGCACGCGACCAGCTGTCGGCGGGTCCACGACCCGCGGCCGACCACCTCGGCGGTGACCGCCTCGGCGTCGGCGCTGCCAGAGCCCCGCGCCGCGCGACGACGGGCGGTGCCGAGCTCGACGAGCCGGGCGAGGTCGTCGGCGCCGGGCGCACGGCTCGACCACCCCGGCGGGAGCACGGGCACGGTCTCGAGCGGCAGGTCGGTCACCCCCGCATTGTGTCAAGGTCACGATGCCGCACCCCCGCCCCCGCCTTCCAGACAAGGGAAACCCGCGATTCCACCGTGCGCCAGCCGTCGAAACAGAGGGTTTCCCTTGTTTGGAAGGCACGTACGGGGGGCGGGGGGGCGGCGGGGCGGGGGCGGGGGGCGGGGGGTGCGGGGGGTGTTGGTGGGGTGGGGGTTACCAGGAGCCGGAGCTGCTCCCGCCACCGCCGCCACCGGAGAAGCCGCCACCGCCTCCGAATCCGGAACCACCCGAACCGCCGGTGGTCGCGGAGGCGGCGAAGGTGCCGTCGGCGGTCGTGGCGAAGCTGCCGGCACCGTCGGCGATGCTGCCGAAGTCGGGGAACCCGGTGCCGCCGTAGAGGTACCAGGTCGGCATGACCAGGGGCTGCCCAGCCGCCTCGGCCGCCTCGGCCACCTTCTGGAAGGTGCCGGCCCAGCGGTCGGCCACCCCGAAGACGATGGCATAGGGCAGGTACCGGCTGAAGATCGACTGGGCCTCCTCGAAGCGGATCTGACCCGCCTCGGCGGTCTCGAGGTAGCGCTTGAAACCCAGCGCCTGCGCGTTGACCGCGGAGCCCTCGGCGGTGCGGGCCGCCATCCGGGCCCCGAGCAGGCGCACGATGAGCCCGGCGACGAGCAGTCCGACACCGAGCACGACCCCCGAGGGGATGCCGATGCCGAGACCCGCGGTGCGGTCGATGTCGCTCGTCGCCCCCCCGAGCCAGACGGCCGACGCCACCCCGGCCCCGATGAAGAGGAACCCGAGGGCCTGCCACCCCGCCCGCTGGCTACCGGGGTTGCGGCGGAACCAGCCGCGCTGCACCACGTCGTCGTACATCTGCTGCTTGGCCGCGGCCAGGGTGGTGGCGAAGTGGGTCTTGAGCGCCGACAGCTGCACGGGGTTGCTGTCCTCGAAGATGCCCTCGAGGACGGTGGACTCCCAGGCCCGCAGGGGTGGCTGGCTGGGGTCGGGAACGAGCCGGGTGAGGGTCCAGTCGGTGCGCGAGAACATCCCGCCGGTCTGGCTCTCCTCGATCCGCAGGTAACCGCGCACGGCGAGGTCGACGACCGTGGCCGACACGTCGACGGTGTCGGCGCTCTCGTCGACGAGGGTGCCCACCATGCCCGGCTGCACGCCGGCTGGTGGCGTGAACTGCACTGCCACCACGGGTGATCCGCCACGCACCACGGGGACGGAGCCCGGCGAGGCGGTCGGCCCGGGGGTCAACCCCGGCGTCAGGCCGGCATACCGCTCGTCACGACCGCGCGTGGCGACGAGCACGCCCATCCCTCCCGCGGCCAGGAGGGGCACGAGCACCCCTCCTCCCAGCGCCAGGCCGGACAGCACGCGTGACTGGCTCTGGGAGTAGCCACTGGTGCCGGTGCGCACATCGGGGGTGAGGGTGCCGAAACCGCCGGTGGGCAGCTGGGTGGCGATCGTGACGTCTTCGTTGCTGCGCACGTTGGTGAGCAGGAACCGTGCCGGGTTGCCCGGGGTGGCAGCGTTGCAGGGACTGCCGTCACCAGTCGTGTCGGTGCCGGAGCCGCCCCGGGCGCACCGCACCGCGGTGACCCCGCCGGGCCCGGTCACGGTGATGCCGAGCCGGTCCTTCGGGACGGTGTCGTCCTTGAAGACGTTGTAGAAGAACTCCACATGGTCAGGGAAGGGGTTCATCACGTTGGCGAGGTGGTAGGAGACGACGTACTGCTGGGGGCTGTCGACGATTGTGTCGGGGTCGCCGATGCGGATCTGGGTCGAGAGCCCGTGGTCGATGAGCTCGAGGTCGGCGCTCGCGCCCGTCGGGCTGCTGGCGGTCACGTCACCGAGGGCGTAGTAGCGGTAGCGGTCGCCCGTCGCCGCGCCCTGCCCCTGCGCGTCAGCCACGGACTGCCGGGTGACGACCTCGCGGAAGATGCCGTGGTGGGTGCCCGGGCCGAAGTCGTAGGCGATCGTCTCGCGGAAGGTCGCCCCACCCTGGCCGTCGAGCGTGATGGCGACGTCGACGGACGTCATCCGGTCGGCGATGTCGGCGGCCTGCGCCGTGGCCGGGAGGGCCACCATGAGCGCGGTCGCGAGCACGACCGCCCAGGCGGCCCCCGCCCGTCGGGTCACGGCCCGCGAGGTCCGGGCCCGCGAGGTCCGGGCCCGCGAGGTCACTGCCCGCAAGGTCACGGCCCGCGAGGTCACCGGTGCTCTTTGGTGCTCATCGCACGCTGCGCCTCACGGATGTCCTGGCGCTCACGCAGGGCGTGGCGCTTGTCGTACTCCTTCTTGCCGGTCGCGACCGCGATCTCGACCTTTGCGCGGCCGTCCTTGAAGTAGACCGACAGCGGGACGATCGTGCGGCCGCTCTCGCGCGTCTTCGCGTCGATCTTGAGCAGCTCGTCCTTGTGCAGGAGCAGCTTGCGGCGCCGACGGGGAGCGTGGTTGGTCCAGGTGCCCTGGGTGTACTCCGGGATGTGGACGCCCTCGAGCCAGAGCTCGCCGCCGGTGAACTGGCAGAAGCCGTCGACCAGTGAGCAGCGACCGGCGCGCAGCGCCTTCACCTCGGTGCCCCACAGGGCCAGCCCGGCCTCGTAGGTGTCACCGATCGTGTAGTCGTGGCGAGCCTTGCGGTTGCTCGCGACCACCTTCTGACCTCGCTCCTTGACCACGGGTCCACGCTACCGGCTGACGGCGACTGCCCCGTACGGAGTTACTGCGCGACGGCGGAGGGGGTGGCGCGAGTCAGATCCACTTGCGCGGGTTGACGAACGCGCCGTTCTCGAGGGTCTCGAAGTGCAGGTGGCAGCCCGTGGAGTAGCCGGTGGTGCCCGAGTAGGCGATGAGCTGGCCGCGCGAGACGTGGCCGCTCTGCACGACGAACGAGGTGAGGTGGTTGTAGGTCGAGGCGAGGTCGACGCCGCTGACGATCCCGTGGTCGATGACGATGCGGTTGCCGTCACCACCGCCCCAGCCGGCACTGATCACCGTGCCGTCGGCGGCGGCGTAGACCGGGGTGCCGCAGGGGACACCGAAGTCGGTGCCGCTGTGCAGCTTCCACACGTGCAGGATCGGGTGGAAGCGCAGGCCGTACTCGGACGTGATCGGGGCGTTGGCCGGGTAGTTGAGGAACCCGGAGCCGCCGGTGACCGGGGTGTAGGTCTGGCCGGTCACGCGGGCCCGTGCTGCGGCCGCCGCGGCGGCTGCGCGGGCCCGGGCGGCCTGGGCCACGAGCAGCGCCTGCAGGCGACGCTGCTCGGCCTCGGCCTGGGCGACGACGGTCTGGGCGGCCTCCTTCTGCGCCTCCAGGGCCTTGGCCTGGGCCGACTGCTGGCGCACCAGGGCGTCGAGGGACGCCTTCGCCGACTGGGCGCCCTCCCTGGCGAGCGAGGCCGTGGCCAGGGCCCGCTCGGCCTCGGCCTTGAGCTGGACGATCTCGGCACGCACCGCCGTGAGGTAGGACTTCTGCGCGGCGTCCTCGGCGCGGGCGTTCTGCAGGTCGGTGATCGCCGAGTTGGTCAACGACGTGACCGTGTCGGCGAGGACGAGACGCGAGGCGAAGTCGTCGGGGCTGGTGGCTCCCATCGCCACCGAGAGCTGCGTCTCACCCCCTCCCTGGAAGACGTCGGCCGCGAACCCGTCGAGGGCGTCCTGGGTCTGCTGCAGGAGGACGGCGTTGTCCGTGACCTGCTGGACCGCCCGCGCCTCGTTGGCCTGGGCGACGGCGAGACGGGCGGCGACCTCGTCGTTGCGCTGGCTCGCGGCCCGTTCGACGTCCCGCGCCGAGTCGAGGGCGCGTTGCGCTGCGGGGACGCGGGCTGCCGTGGCCTGGTAGGCCTGGTAGGCCTTGACGAGGGCGGCCGACGTGCCCTCGAGCGCGTCCTGGGCGGCAGCGACCCGTTGGTCGGCCTGGCGCTTCTGGTCACCGGTGTCGGCGACGACCGAGGTCGAGGTGACGGCACCCACGGCGGCGACACTGGCCAGCACGAGGGCGCAGCTCAGTCCTCGTCGCCGCACCGAAGCCATCCTCACCCGTCCCATAGTCCTCATTGGTAACACACCCCACCGTCGATCGTCGGCGAACAGCGTGGTGTGTTCCGCTCCTTGTGGATCGGCCGTGAGTCAGCCGACTTAACCAAAGGTGAGGCAGTAGTCCAGATCGGGGGCTGAGGTTCCAGCGGGTGGTGACGCGGGGGCTCGCCTCAGGCGCCCCGCCTGGACCTCACGATCGCGCGGGCCCGGCGGACCACCGTGCGCACGACCGTGGGGTCGGCGCGCCGACGCAGGCAGATCATGGCCTGCGGGAAGAGGACCCCGGAAGGCACCCACTCGACCAGGTCGAACCCGACGGCGCCCCATGTCGCCTCGATGTAGGGCTTCGGCATGGCCGCCCAGCCGTAGAACCCCGCATCGAGCACCCCGGCGCCGCTGATGGTGAAGACCGGGTGGCCGGCGTCGTACTCCGCGGCCGCCTGGTCGACGTCGGAGAACAGGACGGACAGGCTGACGGCGAAGTGGTCGGTCTCGCCGTCCGCCACCCACTGGGTCGCCTCGCGCACCTTGTCGAAGAAGGACTCGTCGAGCAGGGTCAGGACCACGAGGCCGCCGGGTGGGAGCAGCCGTGCGAACTCTGCTGCCCACGCCTCGTGCGCGGCGGGCGACAGGTGGGAGAACACCGAGAACGCCGTGGCCAGCCCGATGCTGCCGTCCTCGAGGAGGGTCGGCGGCATCGCGTCGACGGTGAGCGCCTGCACGCCGGGAAGGGAGACCTGGGTCAGGGCCGTCATCGCCGGGTCGACGTCGAGGGCGTAGAGGTCGCGGGGGGCGGTGTCGGCCAGGAGGAAACGGCAGATCCGGCCCCAGCCGGCACCGAAGTCGACGACCCGCTTCTGGGTGGTCGTGCTGTGCTTCCTCGACCACTCGCGGGCCACCCCGGTGAAGCTCGCTGCCTCCTGGTAGGCCTCGTCGAACGAGACGCCCACGATGGCGGCCTGGATGTCGGCGGACGGGTTGGGCGGTGCCTGGTTGAGCACGTCCACCACGGCCCGGGCGTCGGGCATCGTCGGGGCCTGGGTGAAGGTGGCGGCGAGCGCCTTGAAGTCGACCATCCGGCGATCCTAGTAGACGCTGAGGCCCCCCTTTTCACGTCGTGGAGAGGCCCCCGGAGGGACGCGACCCCCGCCGCACCGGGGAGATACCCGTCAGACGCGTAGGTACCGGCGCAGGGTGAAGCCCGAGGTCACGACGGCCAGTCCGACGACCCCCACCACCACCCACGGAGCGATGAGCGCGACGTCGCCCACCCCGATGAAGGCGGTGTCGAGCAGGGTGCTGCTGAGGTACCCGGAGACGCCGTACCGGACCGTGGCCCACAGCAGGGCCATGGCGACCCCGGCCCCGATGATCGACGAGATCACCGTCTCCATGACGAAGGGGAGCTGGATGGTGAGGTTGGAGGCGCCGACCAGCCGCATGATGCCGGTCTCCCGGCGTCGGCTGAAGGCGTTCTGCCGGATCGTCGTGGCCATGAGCAGGACCGCGCAGATCACCATCAGCACGGCCAGCGAGATCGCCGACCAGGAGACGACGTTCATGAACGTGAAGAACTTGCTCAGCAGCTCCTTCTGGTCCTGCACCTTGCCCACGCCCGGCGCCCCCTGGAAGGAGGAGGCGATGACGTCGTACTTGTCGGGGTCGGAGAGCGAGACGCGAAACGAGTCGGCGAACGCGCGCTCGGTGGCCTGGTCACCGAGCGGAGAGTTCTTGAACTGCTCCTTGAAGCGGTCGAACGCCTGCGCCTGCGACTCGTAGTAGACGTCCTTGACCAGGGGCTTCATCGCCGTCAGCTGGGCCTGCAGCGCCGAGCGCTGCTCGGGGGTCGTGGCCTGGCCGCCGCAGCTGGGGTATAGCGACTTGTCGACACACAGGAAGACGGAGACCTGGACCCGGTCGTACCAGTAGTCCTTCATGGTGTCGACCTGTCGCTGGGCGAGCAGGCCGAGGCCGAGCAGGTACATCGAGATCATCGTGACGAGCACGACGGAGACGACCATGGAGACGTTGCGGCGCAGGCCGCCGACGATCTCGCCGGCGAGGAAGGTGACGCGCATCGGTGGAGCTGCCTCTCAGGAGCGGCGCAGGGAGAGCCTGCGGCGGGACGGACGCGACTCGGCGGGCTCGGCCGGCTCGGCGGCCGCCAGGGCCGCCACCTCGGCGGCGGCGACGAGGTCGTCGTCCCCCTCCTCGGCGCCACGGGCCGGCGGGGCCGTGTCGGGGTCGACCCAGGAGTCGACGTGACCCTCGGGGGTGCGAGGGGTGACGACCGGGAGCACCGACCCCGTGACGCCGTACCCTGCGTGGCGCTCGTCGCGCTGCACCCGGCCGAGCTGCAGCTCGATGACGCGCTTGCGGAAGGAGTTGACGATCTCGTCGTCGTGGGTGGCCATGACGATCGTCGTGCCGGAGCGGTTGATCCGCTCGAGCAGGGCGACGAGGTCGAGGCTGGTGGCGGGGTCGAGGTTGCCGGTGGGCTCGTCGCACAGCAGGATCGCAGGCTTGTTGACCACGGCGCGGGCGATCGCGACCCGCTGCTGCTCGCCGCCGGAGAGCTCGTTGGGCAGGCGCTTCTCCTTCCCCTCGAGGCCGACCATGGCCAGCGTCTCGGGCACGGTCTGCCGGATCGTCGAGCGCGCGGTGCCGATGACCTGGAGGGCGAACGCGACGTTCTGGTAGACGTTCTTACCCGGCAGGAGGCGGAAGTCCTGGAAGACGACCCCGATCTCACGGCGCAGGATCGGCACCTTGCGCTCCGGCAGCCGGGCCAGGTCACGCCCCGCGACCAGGACCCGCCCCGAGGTGGCGACGTCCTCCCGGAGCGCCAGGCGCAGCAGCGTCGACTTGCCCGAGCCGGACTGCCCCACGACGAAGGCGAACTCTCCGCGCAGGACCTCGAGCGAGACGTCCTCGAGGGCCGGCCGCGTGGTGCGCGGATAGGACTTGGTGACGCGGTCGAAGAGGATCATCGGAAGCCTAACGCGGGACGGCACGCGGCATACGGGCGAGAGCACGCGCCCGAGCAGGCTACGACGGCCACCTGTTAACGGGGCACAACCGCCCTCTCCCGGCGTGGCGTGGGCAGGTGAGCCCGCGACCGGTGCCCAGGGTGCCGGACTCAGGCCTGCGCCTTCGCGTCCTTCGCGTCCTTGGCGTCCTTGGCTTCCTTCGCGTCCTTGACGTCCTGCTTGTCGTTGCCGATGCGCCACCGGATGCCGGCCTCGATGAAGCCGTCGATGTCACCGTCGAAGACGGCCGAGGTGTTGCCGACCTCGTAGTCGGTACGCAGGTCCTTGACCATCTGGTAGGGGTGCAGGACGTAGGAGCGCATCTGGTCACCCCAGCTGGCCTTGATGTCGCCGGCCATCTCCTTCTTGGTGGCGTCCTCCTCGGCCTTGCGCTGGATCAGGAGACGGGACTGCAGCACGCGCAGGGCGGCCGCGCGGTTCTGGATCTGGCTCTTCTCGTTCTGCATCGACACGACGATGCCGGTGGGGATGTGGGTCATGCGCACGGCGGAGTCGGTCGTGTTGACCGACTGCCCGCCCGGTCCGGAGGAGCGGAAGACGTCGATCTTCAGCTCGTTCTCGGGGATCTCGATGGAGTCGGTCGACTCGATGAGCGGGATGACCTCGACCGCGGCGAAGGAGGTCTGGCGCCGGCCCTGGTTGTCGAAGGGGCTGATCCGCACGAGGCGGTGGGTGCCGGCCTCGATGCCAAGGTGACCGAACGCGTACGGCGTGTTGACCTCGAAGGTCGCGGACTTCAGCCCCGCCTCCTCGGCCCAGGAGGTGTCCATCACCTGGGTGGGGTAGCCGTGGCGCTCGGCCCACCGCAGGTACATCCGCATGAGCATCTCGGCGAAGTCGGCGGCGTCGACGCCACCGGCACCGGAGCGGATGGTCACGACGGCCGAGCGCTCGTCGTACTCGCCGCCCAGCAGGGTGCGCACCTCGAGCTCGCCGACGGCCTTCCTCACCTTGGCCAGCTCGGCCTCGGCCTCGGCGAGGGTGTCGGGGTCTCCCCCGTCCTCGGTGCCCATCTCGACGAGGGTCTCGAGGTCGTCGATGCGGGAGTCGAGGCCCATGACGCGGTCGCGCTCGGCGTTGGCCCTCGACAGCGCCGAGGTCACCTGCTGCGCGCGCTCCTGGTCGTCCCAGAGGTCGGGGACCGAGGCCGCGGCCTCGAGGTCGGTGATCTGCTGCTCGAGGGAGGCCAGGTCGGTCACCTCACGCACGGAGTCCATCGTCGCGCGCAGGGTCTTGATCTCTTCACCGAAGTCAACAGCCACGGTCACTCAGCCTACGGCAGCGCGGCGGCGCGAGCCGACTCAGCCCACAGCCGCCGGCGTCGGGGAATGACGGCACCACGGCACAGCCCGTGCGCCACACTGTCTGGGTGCGCGCACCCGCCTCCCTCGACCGCTTCGTCGCCGCGCAGGACGACGGCGGCACGTACGACGCCGCCCTGGCCCAGCTGCGCCGCGGCCGCAAGACCAGCCACTGGATGTGGTTCGTCTTCCCCCAGGTCGCCGGGCTCGGTCGCTCGGCGATGGCGCTGCAGTACGCCGTGCGCGGCCTCGACGAGGCCCGCGCGTACGCGGCCCACCCGGTGCTCGGACCGCGGCTCGCGCAGGCGTGCGACGCACTGCTCGCGCTGCCGGGCGACGACCCGGTGGAGGTGCTCGGGGAGGTCGACGCCGTCAAGCTGCGCTCGTGCCTGACCCTCTTCACCGAGGCGACCGACGACGGTGAGGCGGCCCGCTTCGCCGGGGTGCTCGCGAAGTTCTACGACGGCGAGCCGGACCCGGCCACGCTCGCCCTGCTTTGAGCTGAGGGCTGTCCCCTCTGTTGGAGTCGTCGGCAGGAGCCGTGACGAGGCCGGGCCGACGCCGGGGTCGAGGCCGGGCCGAGGCCGACGCCGGGGCCGAGGCCGGACCGAAGTCGGGCCGAGGCCGGGCCGACGTCGGGCCGAGGCCGGGCCGACGCCGGGGCCGGGGCCGGGGCCGGGGGTGCCGTCAGCGCAGGTCGGCGCGGGCGCGACCGACGACGGTGATGGTGACCGAGCTGCCGAGGGCCGAGAGCACGCCACTGGCGAAGGGCAGGTCGGCGTCACCCTCCAGCACGACGACCGCGCTGCGTCCGTCGGGCGACCCGCTCCCCGGGCCGAGCCGCCAGCCGCTGACCCCGGTCGGCCGGGGGCGGCTCGCCAGCCCCTCCTCGGCCGAGGTCAGCACGGTCTGGGTGCTCACCGTCACCGACGTGCCGATGCCCGCCGTGTAGGCCCGCTGCTCGTCGATCGCGTCAGCGGCGTCGAGCGCGACCGCGTCGGCCGCGTCGAGCAGGCGGGTGCGGGCGATCTGCGCAGCCGTCGCGTCGATCCCGCCCAGGACCACGACCAGCGCCACGACGAGCAGGCCGAGGATGAGCAACGTCATCTGGCCACCGTCGCGACGCGCCCGGCGCAGCGTACGCAGTCGCCGGTTGAGCGAGGCCGACACCGCGACCCCCAGCCGCGTGGCCCTGTCGGGGCACGGAGGAGCGCTGACCTCGCCCCCCTGACCCCGCACCATCTCGTATGCCGCGCAACCCGTCCGAGGGCATCCGGGCGTCCGGGCGGACGCACCAACAGGCAGAAGCCGCGCGGTTGCCCGCTTCATCCGGGTACGGAGCCCCCTCCCTGAGGCTCTGCCTGTCGGTGCATCCGCCCGCCCCTTCGCCGTGCCGTCCTCAGGCCCACTCCCGACGGGGCCACCCGGTCGAAGTGGCTGTCCTTCCTTCTGTCGCAGGGACATCCGACCCCTCACCGACCCGCGAACCGGTCGGAGGTGACGACGTGGGTCGCCGATACCGGGATGCCCGTCGGGAGCACGCCCGACAGGAGGTCGGGCACTCCCGGCAGGGCCACCGTCACGGTCGAGGTGACCGTGATCCGGCCCTCGGGGCGCAGGCAGGGCGAGCCGTCGCACTGCAGCTGCAGGTCGGTGCCGGAGTCGAAGCCGAAGTCGGCCAGCGGCAGGGCGGCCGCCACCCGGGCCCGCGGGCCGGCCTGCGCCTCGGTCGGTGACGTCGTGAACGCACGACCTGCCTCACGCGACGCCGCCGAGACGGCGAAGGACGCCGCCTGGAGCTGTCCCACCACCATCACGAGGTAGACGAGCGGGACCATCAGCAGGACCCCGACGAAGATGAACTCCACGATGGCCCGTCCCTCGTCGGCCCCACCCAGCCGGAGCCGCTGCCGCACCACCAGCAGTGCCAGGCGGGAGCACCGCGTCGTACGACGCACTCCGTCGCAACCGGCGGGAAGGATCACTGCGACTCCAGGAAGGCGCGGCCCTGCACCGTCAGCGTGCCCGACGGCCCGAGGAGGCCGAAGACCGGCAGCGGTGCGGTGACCGTCACGTCGACGACACGCACGCCGTCAGCCGTCGTCTCCGTGGTCTGCTGGACCGCCTGTGCGTACGACGGGTTGAGGCTGCGGCCCACGAGGTCACGCGTACGACCTGCACCCTCGCCGGGCGACGCGCCCAGTCGGGCGCCGAGCCGGGCCCCTTCCGAGGCGCACGACACCAGGGTGTTGCGGACGAAGAGCAGCAAGCCCAGCTGGATCACCCCGATGCCGAGGATGAGGACGAGCACCGAGACCATGACGAACTCCGCGATGGCGCTGCCCCGGTCGCGGGCGCCCAGACGCACAGACGTCCGCACCAGCAGACGCCGGGGTGCCCCTGTGCGGCGTCGTCTGGTGGGAGCCCGCACCGGCTCAGCGACCGGTGACGCTGTTGATCGCGGTCGTGAAGAGCTCGAGCAGGGCCGGTTTGGCGAAGGCGTAGATGGTGGCGACGATCCCCGCCGTCATCACGGTGATGAGCACCCAGCCGGGCACGTCACCACGGTCGCGGCGCCCGGCAGAGATCAGGCGCCGCAGGAGCAGGTCGGTGATGCGGGTCATGAGGGTCCTCCGAGCGGGCTTGGTTGGTGGCTGGGGCGGGTGGGTTGAGGGAGACGGTAGGGGAGAACGGAGCTCGCGGGGTCGATACGGCGCAAGCCGTCTAGATCTGGAAACGCAGGAAGCTGACCCCGGGGTAGATGGCGAAGAGGATGGTGACCGGGAGCACGAGGAAGACGACGGGGATCATCATGGCGATCTCCTTGCGGCCGCCCTCCTCCATGACCTGGCGTCGCCCGGCCTCCCTGACGTCCTGGGCCTGGGCCCGCAGGACGTTGGCCAGGGGGGTCCCGCGCTCGACCGCGACGACCATGCCGTCGACGAAGCGCGCGAGGCTGGCCAGCCCGGTGCGGTCGGCTAGCCCCTGGAGGGCGACCGGCAGGCTGGCGCCGGCGCGCGCGTCGGCGAGGCACGCGGCGAGCTCGTCGGCCAGCTCTCCCCGCGAGAGGCGGCACACCCGGTCGAGGGCTCCGGCGGCACCCTCGCCGGCACTGACCGCGAGCGCCAGCAGCTCGGCGACGGTGGGGAACTCGGCGAGCATCCGGTGCTCGCGCCGGTCGGCCTCCCTGCTGAGCCACTGGTCGCGAGCGAGGCCGCCCGCCAGCGTGGCCGAGATGACGACCAGCACCACGGGGAGGACGCCGGCGTCGCGCGTCACCGCAGCGAGCACGCCGAGGGCGAGGCCGAGGCCGGCGCCCACCGCCCCCCAGATGACCTGCTCGGCCCGGAACCGCTCGACATCGGGTGCCCGGCCTGCGCGCTCGAGCCGCCGCCGGACGCTGGGGGTGCCGCCGAGCAGACGGTCGGCCATGCCGGCCAGGTCGACGAGCAGCGGCCGCAGGACCTTGGCCAGGCCGAGGCTCGGCGCACCGGCGGCGGCTCGTAGGAGACGCGACGGTCGAGGGGTGTCACGCAGGTACGGCTCGAGTCGCTCCTCCAGGCCGGGGCGACGGTTCGCCGGCAGGCGCGTCAGCGCGAGCAGGAGACCTGTCGCTGCTATCAACCCGAGCAGAGCACCCTCAATGCTCCAACCCGCACCGGGCAGCCCGCTCACCGCAGCACCCGCTCGTCCTCGGGCAGTCGGCCGATCCTCACCATGATCCGGTAGGCCGCCACCGTCACCGCTGCCCCGATGGCCAGCACGACGACTCCCGCGGGCCGCGCGTAGGCCGCGAGCGAGGCACTCTGGAAGGACATCATCGCGAGCACCACCCAGGGAGCGGCGCTGGCCAGCCGGGCCGCGTTGACGGTCCACCCCTGCCGCGTCTCGAGCTCGGCCCGGGTGCGAGCGTCCTCACGCAGGAAGGTGGACAACGTGCGCAGGAGTCGGCCGAGGTCTGCGCCCCCGACCTCGCGAGCGATGCGCAACGACTCCACCAGGCGGTCCCCGACGGGGTCACTCAACCGGTCCTTGAGCCGGTCGAGGCACTCGTTGAACCGCCCTGACGACCGGTAGTCCTCGGCGAAGGAGGCGAACGCCGGTCGCAGCTCCTCGGGCCCCCGGATCGCCAGCTGGCTCAGCGCCTCGGGCAGGGCCAGCCCGGCGCGCACGGCGGACGCGATGTTGTCGACCGCATCGGGCCAGAGGTCACGCAGCTGGCCCCGACGCTTGCGGGCCCGCATCCGCACCACCACGACGGGGGCCCAGCCCGCGATGACGGCGAAGGCCAGCCCGACCGGGACCACCCGGGTGCCCGCCACGAACACGAGGAAGACGAGGGCTGCTGCCCCCAGGCTGAGCGAGATCAGGCTGGTCGGGGTGAGCGACGACAGACCGGCCTGCGCGATGTCGTCGCCGAGCCGGGCCGTCAGGCCGCGCCTCGACCGCACGCGGGCGGGCCGCGGATCTGGGGGCCAGCACGACCACCAGATGCAGAAGAGGCCCACACCGAGCAGCAGGCCGATGGCGAGAGCACCCACGTCAGACCTCTTGGGAGAGCAGGGCGGCGACGTCGTACCCCGCCCGCTCGAACCGGTCCTGGTGGGGCGGGAAGCCGTCGAGACGGCGCAGCACGCCGTGACGTCGGGCGAACAGGTCGGCGACCTCGATCACGTCAGCCTCCGCCCGCCCGGGCACGGCGACGATCTCGCGGACGCGCCGCACCCCGTCGCGCTCCAGGGCCTGGTGGATGACGATGTCGACCGCGGACGCGACGGTGGGCACGACGAACCGCGACGACACGTTGTCACCGGCGAGCAGCGGCAAGGTACACATCTTCATCACGGCCTCCCGCGCCGAGTTCGCGTGGACCGTGCACATCCCGGGCAGGCCGGAGTTGAGGGCGATGAGCAGGTCGAGGGCCTCGGCCTGGCGCACCTCACCGACGATGATGCGCGACGGACGCATCCGCAGGGCCTCCTTGACCAGCCGCCGCAGCGGCACCTCGCCCGTGCCCTCGAGGCTGGGTTGTCGGCACTGCATGCTCGCGACGTCGCGGAGCGGGATCTTGAGCTCGAAGACCTCTTCGCACGTGACGACCCGTTCCCTCGCCGGCACCGCTGCGGCGAGGCAGTTGAGCATGGTCGTCTTGCCCGCCTGGGTGCCGCCGGCCACGAGGATGTTGAGCCCGGCCACGACCGCGGCCTCGAGGAAGGTCGCGGCCTGACGGGTCAGCGTGCCGAGCCGCACGAGGTCGTCGAGGTGGTCGGCCTTGACGACGAACTTGCGGATGTTGACGTGCCAGTGCTCCTGCGTGATGTCGGGGATCACCACGTGCAACCGCGACCCGTCGGGGAGCATCGCGTCGACAAACGGCGAGCTGAGGTCGACCCGCCGCCCCGAGCTGCGCAGCATCCGTTCCACCAGGTCACGCACCTCACCGTCGGTGAGGATCGTCGTGGTCAGCTCACTCACCCCACCCCGGGCGACGAACACCTGCGACGGAGCGTTGATCCAGATCTCCTCGACCGCCGGGTCGTCGAAGTACCGCTGCAACGGGCCGTAGCCCGCCACCGTGTCCATCACCGACTTGTGCGCCTCACCGAGGTCACCCAGCGTCGCCATCCCCCCGTGCATCGACCGGTCGTCGTAGTCGGCGACCACCTCACGCACCAACGCCCCGATCTCGACCAGGTGCCGCGCCGGATCGAGACCCGAGCGCCGGATCAGCTCCCGGACCTCACCCTCCACCACCCGCACCGCATCCGACACGACAACCCCTGACCCGCTCGACCGACGACCCCACCGATGACTCCCCCGGCGACCGCACCGGACCCGCGCGCCACATCGTAGCCAGCAGCAGCACCCACGACGCCCTTAGCGGTAGCCCACCTGTGGACAACCCCCGACACCGGGGCCGACCCTGCCCGGTTCGTCACTGGGACAACCCGATTGCCCGGTCACGACAGGGGCTACCGGGTACCTGAACCCGCCCGGCCTGCTGCGCGACGTCCCCCGGTACGGCACGAACCAGATCCCCATCAACAAGACCCAGGGCACCAGCACAGACGCCTCCGACATCATCGTCGGCGATTTCTCGCAGCTGCTCATCAGTCTGCGGACCTCGATCACCATCAAGGTCCTGGACGGGCGGGACGCCCACTTCGGTCAGGTCGGCTGCCTCGCATGGGTGCGGGCCGACGTCGCCGCCGCCCGTCCCAAGGTGTTCACCGTGGTCACCGCAGTTCGCTGACCCCACCCGCCCGCCTCCCACCCGGCGTCAACGCCGCCCCAGCCAACCCGAGGCCCTACCCGCAGCAGGGACTGACCCGACGGCCTGGGGACCGATGGCCGACCAGCAACCTCCGAGCCCGAACCTTTCGTACGGGTACGGCCGGCCAGCGCCAGCACCACCGCAACACCAAAGCGCCCCGCCCTCTGCCGGGCAGCAGCAGCGGACGGGGCGCTTCTCATGCCCGAGGGGCCACCCTGTTAGGACGGCGCCGCCACCGTCGCGCGCGACCGCGTGGCCCTGGCCTTCGGAGCCGGCTGTTCCTCGGGCGCCACCTCGACCACTTCCGGGGCCGTCGTGTTGCGCCGCGCCGGCTGGGCTAAAACTGCGCGGCCACGACCGCCCGCTCCTCGGGTGTGCCGTTGACGGCCAGCCACCGCACGACCTCCCCGACCCCGGCCCAGGGTCGCGCCCACCTTCTCGGCGAGCTGCGCGCGGGTCAGACCAGGCTCATTCGCCATCAACGCCACGATGGCCTCGCACTTGGTGCCCCCAACCGTAACGATCTTCGCGGGGCGGCTCACCCAGCCCCGCGGTCTGACCCGTGTGGGCGCCGCGGGCGACGGTCGCGAATGTGCAGGCGTCGACCCTGCTAGTCCAGATGCTTCCGGGTCATCAGCATCCACGAAACCCGGGGTGGATCAGAATTGCCATCGCACCCAAAGCGCAGAGGGTCGGTCGGCCTGGGCCCTCCACCTCAGATTGAAGAGGCGATGGCGTGCATAGCGCGGACGAGGGCCTCAACGGACTCCCGGTGGTCCGTGCGTCGGCGGGCCGCCACGTATCGGATAGCGGGGACCCCGGTCAGCTGGACAGCGTGGAGGGACTGCGGTAGTCGATCCGCGATCGGCGCGTGGACGGCTGTCACCGTCTGCCCGGAACCGATATGGGCGTACAGACTGGACTTGCGCGAGAAGGGGTCGATTTCTACAAGTTGCGCCTCGCCGAGGGGTCGGAGGTCGTTCAGCAGCCAGATCGACATCCATGCGGCTGGTGCGGTGACGTCGCAGAACATGGGGTACGCGGCGAAGGTCTGTCCGTCGACCATCTCGGTGTCGGCGAGCTCGTGCCGGCTCCCAACCAGACCGACGCGGCGCACCACCGTCAGGTCCGTGTACGACAGACTTTCGTTCTCGTGGTGCAGTGCCGTGGTCCAGAGCACGTCAACCTGATGGTCGTACAGGCAGTTGTCAAGCTCGCGTAGCGGGACGCCGACCACCCGCAGTCTGACGTGTGGACACTCGCTGTGCATGGTGCGGGCGAGGGCGCGCAGTTGCGCGGCAGTGGGATAGTCCCCGAGGGCGCCGGGCACACCCAGACGCACAGTGTGGGACTCGGGTAGATGGCGTGCTGCCTGACGGGCGATGTACGCCTGCTGCAGGAGTGCTCTGGCTTCGGTGGCGAAGCGCAGGCCGGCTGAGGTGGGCCCGCTGACGCCGCTGCCGTCGCGCACGAGCAGCTGCGTGCCAAGCTGTCGTTCCAGTCGATGCAGTCGTCGGGTGACCGCGGACTGGGTCAGGTGCATCCGGGTCGCTGCCCGCCCGTAATGGCGTTCCTCGAGCACCGCGACAAAGGTGGCCACAGCGTCCAGGTCGAGTTGCTCCACATCATCTCCAGCCACGCGGGCTGCTTCCTCGACGGCACTCGGCGAACGGCCGAAGTGCATACGACACAGGGCCGACGCAAGACCCATGCGCACCCGTCATCACCCGCTGCGGCAGCCGACTCAGCGGGAGCACGATGCTACCGCTCACGATACGCACCGGAGGGAGTTCCGATGGCCAACTCGATCACGGCAACGGTCAGGCACGACCGATGACGGCGCTGGTCCTCAGTGGTGGCGGCACAAAGGGGGCCGTGGAGGTCGGGGTAGCCCTGTATCTCGACCGGGCGCTGGGGATCCACGCCTCGACCCTCATCGGCGTGTCGGTCGGCGCGATCAACGCCGTGAAGATCGCCGAGGGGCAGGAGCCGTACCTGGTCGACCAGCCGGCACCACCAGAGGACACCGCCCGAGGCGTGCTCGGCCTTGCCCGGATCTGGCGCTCACTGTCCTCGCGCGCCGACATGATTGAGTTCACCTCCGACGTCCACCGGGTGCTCGGCGGCTACACGTCGTCATTGCACCCGACAGAGGACGGCCCCCTCGAACTGCTCGCAAACGCGGGGTCCTTGCTGCCGAAAATCAAGCGCATCCTGCAGACCGACAGCCTCGGCAGCCTCGAACCGATGCGCAAGCTGCTCGACGACGACGCACGACTGTCGTGGCGACTGCTGGCCCGGCAGGGGGTCGACGTCCGCGTCGGCTTCGTCGCCGAGCGCGCTGGAGCGATGTTGTTCGGTCAGCTGCGGCGCGGCAAGGCCGACGTGCTGGACGAGCGCGGCCAGCTCCTCGCGCCCGGTGCATGCTCCTTCCCTGATGCCGTGCTCGCCGCCGCGGCGATCCCGATCGCCTTCTCGCCGCTACAGCTGCTCGACGACTTCATGGTCGACGGCGGAGTGCGAATGGTCACCCCCATCGCCCACGCGGTCGCCATCGGAGCCCAGCGCATCATCGCCGTCACCGCTCCCGGGTGGGCGCTCCCCTACGACCACATGGGCGCCTCACCGTTCGCGACGCCAGAACCCTTCGAGGCCGACGTCGCACTGAGCCCTGGGCATTCGCGGCTGCTCAAGCACGGCATCCGGTCGATCGGCGACCTGCTCTACGACCAGTTGACCGTCCACGAGACGACCCCCCGACCGGACTGGCCGCCGGTCGTCACCTCGATCGTGCCCGAACTCGACGTCATCGGCACCGCCGAGATCGACCCGGGCAAGATCGACCTCGCCATGAGCTACGGCTACGCGCTCGTGACGGCCCAGCTCGACCCCAGGATCCGCAGCAACTCCGCGCGGAAGTACATCCGCGACCTGGAGACCGACATCGCCATGCTGCGCGCACTGGCGATCACCCAACAGCGGCAAGTGCACACCACCGTCGGCGAGACGGTCGGAGCGAGCGCGCAGGCGAATGCAAATTTGGAAGTGCAGTCCGAGTTGGAGGAGAACTGGCTCGAGAAGGCCTGCGGGGCCGCCTTCTCGAAGCACCGAGCGGCACTGGAGCGGACCTCCGCGGTTGCGGGGATGGCGCTGTCGATCCGACCTGACCTCGGCTTCGTGTCCGAACCCTACGGAGGCGACCCGGTGCCGATGAGCGACGCCGGCTGGGCCCGTTCGCCACGGGACAAGCCAGAGCCGAACGAGTACGACGACGACATGGTGAACGATCTCGCCCGGGAGTGGATGAACGAAGCGCGCGACCGGCTTCAACGCGACCGGGCAATCGCCGCTAGCAAGGAACTGCGCGGCATCCCTGACGCGGTAGGGAGGCGCATTTCCACGTGGCGATCGGGCTCGGGTCCGATCAAGCAGACGTGGTGGGGATCGCTGGCCGTCGAATTCGGCCGCACACCCGGCACGCTCCTCGGAGCATTCGACTTCGACACCTACCCCCTGCCGTCGACAGGTACCTACACCCAGTACCACCGCACCGCGCCAGCAATCCGCTTCGGCCAACGTCTCGACCTGCTCGTGATCGACGGCCAACGGGTGCTCCACCTCAGCCGTCCGGCCTTTGCTCCCCTCGGAGACCCCTTCCACGCGGCGGACGTGTGGACGGTGCCCGAAGGACAGGTGCCGACGGCGGTAAGCCTCACCCAGCAGCATGTGCACGGCGAGGTACCAGGAGGGTTGCTCGCGGCCATCACGGTCGGGCCGGTGGGCGCGTCACCGGCCGGAGTCCACCTGTTCGTCTCCGACGGTCCCGGCAGCACGTGGTCCCCACTCCCCGGCTTCACGCCGGGGGCGACCGGGGACGCCGCGCTGCTCACCGTCGACGACGGACACTCGCTGTGCCACGACCTGTTCACGCCATTCGGCCCAGGTGTCGTGCACTACCGGGCGTACAGCGGTATCGGCAGCCCTCGTACGGACTTCACGCAGTTCAGCTCCGTCAACCTCCCAGACGACCTCGTCGCAACCCACCAGGTCGTCGCCGTCGCCGCCTGCCAAACGAACCGGGCACCAGCGGGACGACCACGTGACGGATCCATAGAGCTGGTCGTCACCGCCCTCGACACGACGACTGGCACGTCCACCCTGCTGAGCATGCAAGCGCCGGCTTCCACCGGCCAGTGGTCTACGGGGACACCATTCACCGACACATCCGGACACCCCATCCGCTGTGCCGGCGCTCCGGCCTTCATGCAGAACTCAACCGGCGGGTTCGAACTGGTCACCTCTGACGAGGGCGTCTACCACTATCGCCGGGAGTGGAACGGACAGGCCTGGAGGCCCGTTCAGCAGGTCGTCCAGATCGAGCAGCCGCGCGCAGCGGAGGCGACCTGCCTCGGCCTCGTGGAACTGGACGACGGGCAACCCCGCGACCTGGTTCTGAGCTACGACGAGCGACCGTGGGCGCTCGAGTCGTCACGGCCACTCCTGGCCACGGTCGCCGCCGACGAAACCTGGCAGACATCGCCCGTCCTCATCTCGTACGCGACGGGACTGCGTTGAACACCGAGGAAGGAGGCCGGCATGCCGTCCGGTGACGAACACCCCACCCCGTCGCCCGACGGCGTCGATGACGACTGGGTCGGCGCAGCCCTGCGACAGATTTCCACCGTGACCGCGACATTCTCCTCAGTCACCGGCCCGATCACCGGCGGCCTCGACGCGATCAGGAAGATGATGGCGTTCCTGGACTGGCTCTACGGAAAGGACAACACAGACCCGCTGACCGTGATCTCCCAGCAACTCGCACACATTGCCGATCTCATAGAACGGTCGACCAAGGGGATCGTGCTCGCAGACGTTCGCGATAACCAGCGGATGCTGGCAGAGGTACGCAGCATGTGCGCATCAGCCGTCAACCTGTGCCGGAACAGCCCACACCTCAACCCGTCGGATCCGTACGAGTTCAAGCTTTACAGGCCGCTGACAGTGGGGCCGCCACCCACCAGCAGTCAGCTCGACATGGCAAACGACTTGTCATTCCGCGCCGTCGACCTCCTCCGCGACCTCGACGGTGTGCTCTGGACCCGAATGCGCCACCCCATGTTCCTCGACCGTCCGGCGGAGCTGGGCTACAAGGCCGATCTCGAGCCGTTGGCGAGTTATGACGGCTCCTCCCTGGTGTGGGACCACCGCTGGGCGCTGGGAACGCTGCTCTACGCCGTCGCCGCCCGGGCCGCAGTACTCGTCGCACTCGATTCCACGCAGAGTCCCCAACAACTGGCTACTGAGCGTGAACACATGGCCGCGACCGTGCGCGGCGTACGCGATCGGATGATCAACCAGATTCATTGCCATCCGCCCATGAAGGGGCACCTAGCGGTTCTTGGTGGGAACACCAGTCTGGAGTACGCCTGGCACGAAGGCACCGGCACCATTGCCGGCGCCTATTGGTCGCCGTACTACTCGACCTTCAACTACCCGACCACCTTCGAGTGGATCGGCTCGACCCCAGGTGACTCGCTGTCGACCTTCCCCGATGGCCGGCAATGGTCGAACTGGCTCACTGACAGCACCGACTACCGCCGGATTCACTACGCCTTCAGCCGGTTGACCACCATGCGCCTCGCGAGTCAGCTTGCGCTGTTTGACCTCGACGCGACGTGGTACGCGATGGACCGCGCCGCCAACCCGACCTCGACAACGACACTCAGCTCCGGGATCCTCAGCAGCGCTGAGATGCCACCGGATTGGGGACTCTGACGAGGTCCCGTCTCCCGTCCGCATGATGGGAGAACCCCGACGGGTCACCGTGTCGAGAGACCAGCCGACGCCAACCAACCGACAGGTGCGACCCCGATGACTGACCCACACCCAGTCACAGACTGTCTCGTACCGGGTCTGAGGAGGCTCTCATTCCACGAAAGGATGAGAGTCATCGCAGCGCCGAGGAAGTACGCGGGGGAGATTCGCGAGCGGGCGATCAGGATGGCCGTCGATCTGCGGCGGGACCCCGCGACCCGTCAGGGCGCGCTGCGCCGAGTCGGTGGGAAGCTCGGCATCAACCCCGAGTCTCTGAGGAACTGAGTCACGCAGGTCGAGATCGACGACGGGCACCGGCCCGGGACGACCACAGCGGAGGCGAAACGCATCGCTGAGCTCGAGCGGGAGAACCGTGAGCTGCGAAGGCCAACGAGATCCTCAAGACGGCATCATGTTCGATATTCCCACCCACATCGAACTTCCCTGGACGAGTACATCTTGAGACAGTCCCCGTGATGTCGGGGATCACCACGTGCAACCGCGACCCGTCGGGGAGCATCGCGTCGACGAACGGCGAGCTGAGGTCGACCCGCCGCCCCGAGCTGCGCAGCATCCGCTCCACCAGGTCACGCCCCGTGCATCGACCGGTCGTCGTAGTCGGCGACCACCTCACGCACCAACGCCCCGATCTCGACCAGGTGCCGCGCCGGATGGGAATGAGGGGCGCAACCTCTGAACCCTCGCAGAGCAACTACGTAGCGGGTAGGTGCTGGTGAAGAGTGCCAGCATGGCCAGCCGTCTGCCACTTTCCCCGGTCGCCGATGACGTAGAGCCGGTCTTGGGCGCGTGTGACAGCAACGTTGAGAAGATTGGGGCTCCGACCAGCCCATTGTCGCGCACCGCCCGATCCGCCACCGAGCACGAGGATCACAGCCACCTTCTCGCGACCCTGAAACGTGTGGACGGTACCAACTTTGACCGACTCGACGGCCGCGTCCCGCTGAACCTTCGACTGCCGTTCTGGCGGTAACAACGTCAGCACCTCACGCTCGATTGGCCTGCGGAGTCCCCGAACGACCTCCTTGAACGGTGAGATGATCGCGATCGACTGATCCTGCGACCAGTCCAGCTTTCTCAACAGGTCGAGAACTTCGGTGAGATCCTCAGTCCGAAAGTGAGCGCCGTCCGGCCGGGGCACGTCGATCCAACGGCTATCACCCAGCACGTGCTCGACCGTCAGGTCGCGACGACCATGGATCATCTCGCCGTCGTAGGCGATCTTGTTGGCCACCGAGTACATCGGGTCCAAGCAGCGGTTGTGCACGAGCAGCGGCAGCCCGATCCACGTGTCCAACCGCGTGGTTCCGAAGCGGCTCACCGAGTCGGTCAGCGTCTGCACCGACGCGCGGTTGGGTGCGAGCTCGGCCGGAGCATGGTGGTGTCGCATGAGTTCGGCCACCAGAGCGCCGGGCAGGGTCACGACGGGCTCGAGTTGTTGGGGATCACCTACCACCAAGGCTCGCTGAAACCGGGCCAATCCCCCGACAGCGGCCGCCGGAACCGCCTGTCCAGCTTCGTCAACGATGAGCCACCTCAGCGAACCAGGTGGCACGTTCTGCATCAGCCGTGCCATCGATGCGAAAGTTGTCGAAGCCAAAGGCACGAGCAGGAAGAACGCCTGCCAAGCCGCCAGCGTGATTTCTGTCGCGACAGTCGCCTCCACCTCGTTGGTCTGTAGCGCCATCCACGTACACAGGTTTGCGGCCATCTGTCTACCCGCCCGTCGCGCAAACACTTCGTGCACGTGCATCGCGGCAGCAAACAGTTCGGCTCGCGCCTGCTGAAGCTCCTCATCGACCCAGAGAGGCACCAACTGTCGGGGATCAGGTTGTCCAGGTCCGGGTTCGAGGCGCCACCAATGCTCGTCCAGAGGGTTGGGGCAGGCCTCGATTGCCGCCTGCGACTCGTGCAGCAGCAGCTGCACATGCCGCAGCGTGGCCTCGCCGGACACGACCGCGCCCTGCGCAGCTCGTTCCTCGGCGAGGTGGGTCTGCACGAGTCCGTTCCGAGCGTCCAGCTCCCGCTGCGCGGCACGGGCCGACTGCTGTGCCGCCTCCACATCCGCGGACCACGCTTTCGCTGCAGCTGTTCGCAGCCAGCGTGACAGCGCCGCTGGCGGCCGTCGGCGTAGCTGGGCCAGGGCAAGGGTTGCCGCCGCGGCAGGGCCCTCGTAGGCGCTTACCGTCTCCTGCGCCCGGACGGTAGCGGCCCGGCACCGAGAGAGGGCCAGGTGCGCCTCCTTGACGGCCTGCTGTCCGGCGCGCACGTCCGCAGCAAGCTGCTCGACGGAGTCGATCGCCAGTTCGGCCTGCTTCATACCCTCCACCCGCTGAGCCACGGCTAGCTGTGCCTGCTTGAAGCGCTCTTGTGCGGCCTCCCACTGGACGGGGGTCGCGCCAGCAGCTAGCTGGGCGAGCAGAGAGGATCGGCCAGCACCGCGGTTGTAGCGGTCGACCACAGCGGAGAAGGTGGCGACCCGTCCACGACTACCCAGTACGGCCGCGGCCATCCCCCATGCCGGAGCACCATCAGGCAACAGTCCTGGCCGGATCACGTCGAGCTTCTTGTTCGCCACGCTCCCGACCTCTGGTGAAGCCAGCTGAGGGTCTGGGGGCGCCAGCTCGGGCTCGGTCGCAGTCCTGAAATAGGTGACCTGACCGGCGAGGCCGGGGGCCACGCCTGCCAGCGCGGGCAGCTCACGGCTCACGTTCTCCACGGCGGCGTTGTTGCTGGAGGCAACCAGCATCTCAAAGCCGCACACCGCTTGCTCGGGTGCGTAGAGCTCCCACGTCCGCTGCGTGCCTGACGGCACCTCTCGTCGACTGCCGAAGGCGGTCGACGGGTCTTCATAGCCGACCATCAGCTTCGCGCGCTCGAAGACAACGTTGGCGTAGACGTCGCGCAACAATGTCGTCTTGCCGGTGCCGGGCGGTCCGTTGACCGACATGAGGGGGTCTTGGTCTGGACCGAGCACGGCGCTCAACCCGATCTGCTGCGACAGGCGGGGAAGGTTCTTGCCCGGCCACGCCGCGAGCGGCGTTCGCTCCGGCCGAACCAGTGCGGTCAGGGCTTCCCGTCCAGCGACATCCTCGGTCGCCTCTGGTCGGCCCGCTGGGCGACCGGTCAGATAGCGGCACACCAGCGGTGATGTGGGGGACTCAGCGGCCGCAAGCAAATCACCTCGAAAGAATGCGGGCAGATGGCCATCCGGTTGCTGGCCCGCGGGCACCCACTGTGTCACGTACCGAAACTCGTCACGCTGGGTCGACACCGCACGTAGAAGCTGCCCAACGAGCTCGGAGGCCTCCCGGTCGGTCCCCCCGTCAGCGACCTTCTCCCATTCGGTGAGGTACTTCTCCCCACGATCGTCCACGGTCCTCAACGCAGCCGTGACAGCACGCCGCCGCTCCATGCCATCCTGGAGATGTCGCTCGACGTGTCGGGCGAAGTCGATCAGCGGCGAGTAGCTCAGCGAGTCGGGGAGGGGAATTCCGGCGGCGTCCAGCAGGAACGAGCCTCGGCATGTCCTTGCACTGCGGGCGCTGACGGCCACGTTCGTCTGCGGCCGAGTCGGGCGGATCCCGGTCTGGACAAAGCGCTGGTCATCTGGGAACAGCCGATCCAGCAGATCCTCGAGCTCGGAAACCGGCACGCATCCGAACATCACCCGCGTCACCAGCACGGACCTGTCGCTCCTCGTGGGCGACTTCTCTGGATGGGGCGGCCAAGGCTCAGGTTTCTGGCCACGGACGATCACGCCGACAGCCGCCCAGCCCTCCTCCGTACTAAGAGGCACCTCAGGGACCTCGAATCGATCCAGGTCGGCCCACGCCCGCAGAGCCGCCCTCCCACTCGGGTCTGGCACGGCGCTTTCCCGCGCACGCTGCTGTCGGCGCTCTGCCACACATTCAGGCTAACGATCAACCACGATCTGGTGCGCGATGGGAAAGGCCCGGATCCGAACGCCTCGGCCCGTCTGCTCCATACCTACACGTGGGCACCCACCCACCCACCAACCGGCCACCCCGGATGGAGTGTCCGTGGCGCTGGTTGCTGCCGCCTCGCCAGATCACTTGCTCGAGCGTGACAACGCAATGTAGGAGCGCGGCACAGGCCGAAGCCATCCGGCCGTCCGGCCCTCGACCACCCGAGGACTTACTGCCTACCGGCGCTGGGTGGTGCACGCCCCCGTACGACGAGCCCGGTGCGTCAGAACGCGCCCCCTGACTCAGACGACCGCGCCGCAACGGGTCCGCCGCCCGTCATCGGGCCCGCCTCAGCACTCGATGACGATCTTCCCGAAGACGTCTCCGGTCGCGATGCGGGCGAGGCCGTCACGGACCTGGGCCAGGGGCAGGGTCGCGTCGACGGTCGGCTCGATCTCGTGGAGCGTGACGAAGCGGGCCAGCCGCTCGAGCTCGGCCCGCGTCCCCATCGTCGAGCCGATCACCCGCAGCTGGCGGAAGAAGATCTTGGTCAGCTCGGCCTTGGCCGGGGCGTCGCCCGAGGTCGCCCCCGAGATGACGATGGTGCCGCCGGGGTTGAGGGAGTTGACCGAGTGCGACCACGTCGCGGCGCCCACCGTCTCCATCACCGCGTCGACGCGCTCGGGCAGGCGCTCACCGGAGGCGAAGGCGCGGTCGGCCCCGAGCTCGACGGCCTTGGCCGCCCTGGCCTCGTCGCGGCTCGTGACCCACATGCGGTAGCCCGCGGCGGTGCCGAGCTGCACGAGGGCCGTCGCCACGCCACCCCCGGCGCCCTGCACGAGCACGGTCGCGCCCGGTGTCACGTTCGCGTTGACGAAGAGCATCCGGTAGGCCGTCAGCCACGCGGTCGACAGGCAGGCGGCCGTCGACCACGACATCCCCTCGGGCTTCGGCAGGAGGTTGGCCGTCGGGACGGCGACCTGCTGGGCCAGCGTGCCGTCGTGGATCTCGGACAGCAGCGACCGGCGGGGGTCGAGCGTCTCGTCGCCGCTCCAGTCGGGGCTGGAGACGACCGCGTGGACGATGACCTCGCGACCGTCGGGGGTGACCCCGGCGCCGTCACAGCCCAGCACCATCGGCAGGCGCTCGACGGGCAGGCCCACCCCCTTGAGCGACCAGACGTCGTGGTGGTTGAGACCGGCGGTGCGCACCGTGACGGTCGTCCACCCCTGCCGTTCCTCCGGCTCAGGTCGCTGTCCCACCTCCAGTCCGCTGAGGGGGTCGTCCGAGTCGATCCGGGCAGCGAAGGCAGCGAGCATGGTCGTGACACTATCCCGGTCGGCTTCCTCCGTCGCGGGGACACCTCAGCCACAGGCCGACTGGGTCGCCGCAGCCGGAGAACCGGTCCGGGTCAGGTCAACCGGCTCAGGCCGGCCGCGTCGGCTGGGCACCGTCACGTAGGCGCACGACCCGGGTGGCCAGGACGTAGCGCGCGGCCAGCCCCGCCCGCAGCACGACTCGCAGCGGCAGCCACCGCCACCCGGGGTACTGACGGGAGAGGTAGAGGTACGCGCTCGCGTGGTGGACCTTCGTCATCGCCGACGCGTGGTTGACGGTGGAGTGACCGCCGTGGTGCGTGGCGACGGCCTCCGGCGCGTAGACGACGTCGTACCCGGCCCTCCCCAGGCGGGCGCAGAGGTCGGTATCCTCGAAGTACATGAAGTACGCCTCGTCGAAGCCCCCGACGGCCTCGAAGGCATCGCGGCGCAGCAGGAGGCAGGAGCCGCTGAGCCACCCGACGACCCCCTCGACGGGCTCGCCCCGCTCGCGACGGTACGACGCCGTCCAGGGGTTGGCCGGCCAGAACCAGCCGAAGACGGCGTGGCCGATCCCCCGACCGAGAGACGGCAGCTCGCGGGCCGAGGGATAGACCCTGCCGTCGGTGATGATCCGCGGCCCGAGGACGGCGGCCGAGGGCCAGCGCCTCGCCGCCTCCAGCAGCAGGTCGAGGGCGTGGGCGTGCAACGTGATGTCGGGGTTGACGACCAGCAGCCACTCCTCCTGCGCCCCCGCGGCACCGAGGTTGGCCGCGCCGCCGTACCCGAGGTTGCTCCCCGACTCCACCAGCTCGAGACCCGCCTGCGCGCGCACCCAGTCCTGCGTGCCGTCGGTGGAGCCGTTGTCGACCACGGTCACCGCCACCGGCTCCGTGCTGGCCGCCGGGACGGACGCGACGAGGTCGTGCAGGTAGGTGCCGGACGAGTAGGCCACCACCACGGCGCGGATCCGGCCGGCCGTCATGGCCGGCCCCCGTCGCCGCTCGGCGGCCCGCCCGGCGTATGGAGGTCGCTCCCCGCACCGTGGTGCGGCGGGGCCCCCTCGAACACCTCGAGGTGCTGTCGGGCCGCGCGGTCCCACGTGTAGGTGGCCGCCCGCTCGGCCGCTGCCCGCCCGAGCTCCTGCCGGCGCCCGGTGTCGTCGAGCAGAGCCGTCAGGGCGACGGCGAGGTCGGCGGTGTCGGGCGAGTCTGCATACGCCACCGCGTCGCCACCCACCTCCGGCAGGGACAGCCGCCGTGTGGTCAGGACGCAGGCTCCGCAGGCCATCGCCTCGAGCACGGGCAGACCGAACCCCTCGCCGAGCGCGGGGTAGGCCACGACCTCGGCGGCGCCGAGCAGCGCGGGCACCAGCTCGTCGGGGACGAACCCGACCCGTCGGGCGTCGAGCCGCTCCGGCACAGCGGCCAGGGCGGGGTCGACGCCGTCGTCCCACCCCCGACCTCCGGCGAGGATCAGCGCGGGTGGGTCGCTCCGGCCGGCACAGACGTCGACGTAGGCCCGGATGAGGGCGGGCACGTTCTTGCGCGGCTCGAGCGTGCCGAGGAAGGCGATGAAGGGCCGGTCCCCCAGCTCGAGATGCGCTCTCACCGCCTGCACCTGCTCCGCCGCGGGCGGCCGGAACCGCGTGTGGTCGACGCCGTGGGGCACGACCGACATCCGCTCGGGCGCCACCCCCGCCAGCCGGGCCAGCTCGGACCGCGTGGCCTCGCTGGGCACCACGAGGTGGTCGGCCCGCCGACCCGACAGCCGCGTCCAGGCCCGGAAGAACGGCGCCTTGGGCCCGTCGTGCAGCTCGGGGTCGCTGAAGAAGGTCGCGTCGTGCAGGGTGACGACCCGTCGCGCACCCGGGATCGGCACGAGCGGCATCGTGTAGTGGGGAGACAGGACGGCGTCCGGCGACAACCGGGACGCCAGCCGGGGAAGCAGGGTCTGCTCCCACACCATCCGGGCCGGGGCCGAGGCCAGGACACCCGGCAGGGAGTGGACGTGCGACCGCCCGAGGACCGCCTCGTAGCGGTCGGTGTCGCGCGACTGCGCCGCCACGTGGACGTCGGCGCCCCGCGCCGCCAGCGCCGGGAGGAGGGCATCCACGTAGCGGCCCACGCCTCCCCGGTCGGCGGGCAGCGCCGTGGCGTCGACGAGGATGCGGGTCACGGCGGCGGGCTCCTTCGGGGTCAGGGGGTGGCTGGTGGACAGGCGGGCGAGGAGGACACGAGGGGGCCACGGTGGGAGCAGTCAGGAGGCTCACCGGGGCCGGCCCATCCTAGGTTCTCCGCGCCGACGACCGGACTCGCCATCCCGGATGCGCGACGACGCGCCGTAAAGTACCCTTACGGGGTAATTAGTCGTATTTATGGTATTGCTTCGGCTCGCGCTCCCCCTCCCCCACCTCCCCCACACCCAAGGCCTGCGATGAGACTGTCACACCCCCTGCTGCGTACCCTCACCATGCCGGCGGCGAGACCTGGGGCCGGGTCGGCCTCCCCCTCCCCCCGGCGACGACGTCGCCTGGCCGCCCTCGCGACGGTGCTGCTCTCCACGGGGACGGTGGCCCTGATCGCGCCCGCGCCGGCCAGCGCCGAGAGCTACGCCCGACCCTCGAGTGGCACCTTCACCCTCCACGGCCACGGCTTCGGCCACGGCCGCGGCATGTCGCAGTGGGGCGCGTACGGAGCCGCCCACCTGGGCGTCCCCTACCGCACCATCCTGTCGACCTACTACCCCGGCACGACCCTGACGACCAGCGCGACGTCGACGATCAGGGTGCGGCTCACCCTGGACTCCGGGCAGCTGCGTGCGGCCAGCGGCGGCGGTCTCGCCCTGGTGGAGACCTCGGGCGTCACGACCCCGCTCAGCACCGCTGCGAGCCAGTGGCGTCTGGCCCCCAACGGCTCGGGCTCACTGACCCTGCAGCAGCTCACCGACACGTGGCACGCGGTACCGGTCCACGGCTCGGGCAGCGTCGCCTCGGGCGCCCGCTTCACCGCGAGCAGCGGACTCGTGCGCCTCTTCCGTGCCAACAACACGTCGACCGCCTACCGGGGCACCCCGTCGGCGGTGCTGTCCGGCACGAGCATCCTCAGTGTGCTGCGCCTCCCGGTGGACGACTACCTACGGGGTGTGGTGCCCCGCGAGAGTCCCGCTTCGTGGCCAGCCGACGCCCTGCGCTCGCAGGCGGTCGCCGCCCGCACGTACGCCGTCGCGGCGGCGGGACGCAACGCGCGCTCCTCCTCCGACCTGTGCGACTCCACCGCCTGCCAGGTCTTCAGCGGCACGACCTCCTACACCGCGGCGGGCTCGGCGTCGTCGCTCGAGTACGCCTCCAGCGACAGCGCCGTGCGTGACACCGCTGCGCAGATCCTCACCTACGGCGGCGCCCCTGCCGTCACGGAGTACTCCTCCTCCAACGGAGGGTGGTCGACATCGGGCGGGGTCCCCTACCTCGTCGCCAAGGCCGACCCCTGGGACGGAGCCGCCCCCGGCAACCCCGTGCACTCGTGGACGACGACGATGCGCGCCTCCGACCTCGAGGCCCGCTACCCGTCGATCGGCACGTTGCAGCAGATCCAGGTGACGAGCCGCGATGCTCACGGCGACTGGGGCGGCCGGGTGCTCACCGCCGTCCTCGTGGGCAGCCGGGGGTCGCAGGCCGTGAGCGGCGGGTCGCTCGCCTCCGGGCTGCTCTCGTCCTGGTTCACGATCCAGTCCACGCTGCCCTTCGGCCACCTCGACGTCGCTGCCGCCTCCCCGGGCGGTCGCCTGCACGTCACGGGCTGGGCCGTCGACCCCGACACCACGGCACCCATCGCCGTCCACGTCTACGTCGACGGGCGCAACGTCTCCCAGGCGCCGGCAGCGGCGAGCCGCCCCGACGTCGCCGCCGTCTGGCCGACCTGGGGGGCATCGCACGGCTTCGACCTGCAGCTCCCGGCCTCGCGGGGCACCCACTCGGTCTGCGCCTACGCCATCAACGTCGGGTCACCGACGGTCAACCCGTCGCTGGGCTGCCTCACCGCGACGGTGAGCGACTCGGCGCCGTACGGGCACCTCGACGCCGCCACCTGGACAGGGTCTCGGGTCGCCCTCGCCGGCTGGGCTGCTGACGCCGACTCCCGCAGCCCGGTGAGAGTCACGACGACCGTCGACGGAGCCGCCTCGGTCTCGGTCTCCACCTCAGTGGCCCGGCCCGACGTCGCTGCCGTCTACCCGGCCGCCGGGCCCGACGCCGGATTCACGACGACGCTCACCACGGCGAGGGGCAGCCACGCCGTGTGTGCCGCGGCCACCGACGCGGGGGGCGGCCCCGCGAGCCCGCTCGGCTGCGTGCGGGTGGTCGTGCCCTAGGCCCACTCAGCGGAGCGGCATGGCCGCTAGGCCCCGGGCCACAGACCGCGGAGCCGCAGGAAGCCGACCGGGTGACGGCGCAGGATCTTGGCCTCGTGCCACCGCTTGCGCACCGACACCCGGTCGAAGCTCTGGCCGCCGTCGTGCCAGACGACAGTCCGAGCGGCGAGCACGTGGCGCAACCCCCGGCGCCCCGCCCGGAACGACCAGTCGACCTCTTCCCCGTAGCCCGGCGCGAACGCCGGGTCGAAGCCACCGACCTCGCGGAGGGCCCGGTCGGTGAGCAGCACGCAGTGCCCGACGCAGACCGGGAGGGACCGCTGCGCCAGACCCGCCTGGCGCGCCTGTCGGGCGACAGGCTCCAGCTCGTCGGGGCCGCCGTACGACGCGCCGTCGGCGACCGTGGCGAGCGAGCCGTTGTTGGTCGCCGCCGTGACGCTGGCCGTCTCGTCACCCCGGGCCGCCAGCAACCCCTCGAGCCACCCGTCGAAGACCACCACGTCGGAGTTCACCAGGACGACGTCGCGCCCGTCCCGGCGCGAGAAGATGTCGTTCGCCGACCCGACGAAGCCGAGGTTGACCGGGTGGCAGACCAGCTCCAGCTCGCGCGACGACGTCAGCCAGCCCCGTAGGGCGAGCTCGGTCAGCTGCTCCGGGCCGGCATCGTCGACGACGAGCAGCGGCACGTCCGGAGGCGTCGCCGCATCGATGGACCGCACGGCCCGCTCGACGAGATCGAGCCGCCCGTAGACGGGCACAGCGACCAGCGGAGCCCGGTCAGCTGTGGAGGACATCCCTCACAGCCAGCAGGTACGTCGCGCCGAACCGGTCGCTGGGCTCGAGGACGGCTCCTTCGGCCCACTCGTTCCACGCGTTGACGAACACGATGCGCTCGTCACGCGGACGGTCGATGACGCTGCGCACCGCCGTCGCCAGCCAGCGTCGGAACGTGTACGGGTTCGAGCCGAGCCAGACGTCGCCAGCCCACTGCCGCCGCGCGGTGTTGTCGAAGGTCACCATCGTCGCCGGGAAGGAGCCGTCGGGGGTGCCGGCGTTCAGCTTGCGCTCCGCGTCGCGCACGAGCTTGTCGTAGCTGAGGGTGTTGCCCTTGAAGCGGGGGTCGATGCCGAGGCCCTCGTGGGGGAGCCACGACCAGAGGTGGTTGTGCGGCGGGAAGCCCATGAGGCCGTCGAGCCCCGCCTCGGCCGTGGTGACGTCGAGGGCGTCGAAGCCCTGGGCCACGTCGACGCTCACCAGGTGCAGCTCGATCCCCTCCTGCGCCGCTCGGGCGCGCCAAGCCCGCACGACCGCAGGGAAGTCCGGGATCTGCCCGGGTCGGTAGATCGACAGCACGCACTTGCCGTCGACGCGGAGGTAGCGGGGGTCGCGCAGGAAGGGCAGCACGTCGTCGATGAACAGCTCGGCCGGGACGTGCTCGTAGTCCTGCCCGATCAGGACGTCGGTGGACCGACCGTCCCAGCGTCGGGTCCAGTTCTCGTTGGCCCACATGATGCAGAAGGGGAAGTCGAGGTCGCTGGCGAGGTGGTCGTCGATCGGCTTCTCCAGCAGGCGCCGCCCGGCGAACCAGTAGTAGTAGTACATGAAGCCCTCGATGCCGTGCGCCTGCGCGAGCGCCGCCTGCTCACGCCGTACGGAGTCGAGTCGCAGGTCGTAGAAGCCGAGGTCGCGCGGGAGCTTGGGCTGGTGGTGCCCGTGGAAGACCGGCCTCCCCCCGGCCACGTTGTTCCACTCGGTGAAGCCCTTCCCCCACCACTGGTCGTTCTCGGCGACCGGGTGGAACTGCGGGAGGTAGAACGGCACGACGCGAGCCCGCACGGGGGTCTCGCCGTCGTCGAACCGACGCCAGTGACCCTCCACGGGGGTCTGCGGCCGGTCGGCGCCCACCTCTTCCACGTCGAGGCCCGCCTCGCCGGCGAGCACTCCGATGATCCTCTCGAGGGCGTGCGCGGTCGTCGCGTTGACCTGCCCGGCCTCCTCCTCGAAGTCGGCGGCGCTGAGGTTGAGCGACCGCAGGCCCTGCAGCACGAAGCCCCGCACCCAGTACATCGACCCGGACGCGAAGCGGAGGTCGGACTCCACCAGGGGCATCTCCAGGCGCCGCAACAGCGTGCGGGCCACGGTCTGGTTGTCGCCCCACATCTCCGGGCCCAGGACGCTGCCGGCCGCGGTGAGGATGCCCAGGTGGGGCTCGCGGGCGAACCGCTCGAGGATCGCGCAGATCTGCTCCTGCGACCCGAGCAGCTCTCCGAGCAGGGCTGCTCGCCACTGCTCTCCGCTCCCGCCGAGCTCGTGCTCCTGGCGCCACTCGCTCTTCTTGGTGTGCACCTTGACGACGAGGTCGTAGGGGTCGAGCGCCTTCGAGTTGACCAGGAAGACCATCGGGAGGATGTCGCGCCCGTGGTTGGGCACGTCGAACACCCTCACCGACCGCACCCGCTCGACCGTGCTGGTGTCGACCTCGAGGTGCGCCCCCGTCGCGTTGGTCACGAGCAGGTCGAAGGGGACGGGGATCGACCTCAGGTGATCGACGATCTCGGGCAAGAGCTCGGGGAAGTAGCAGTGCACCACCGCCGCGACCTTGCTCGGGGTCTCGAGGTCGAGGATGCCCGTGACGTTCCAGTGCTCGGGGTAGCCGGCTACCGCCCGACCGCCGATGCGGTCGAGCCACGCACCGAAGTCGGCCGGGCTGCCCGACTCGCCGGGCAGGGCGTACGGCGCGGGCAGCCCCAGCAGCCGGTGGAGCCGACGCCTGGGGGCGACGATGCTGCGATACCTCGACGCCCGCCGTCGCACGCCGGCCACGGTGATCTGCCTCATGTCCACTCCTCGATGCTCACGCCGAACTGGTCACGCAGGACATCGGGGATGCGCGCCCCGTCGGCCACGAGCTCCGGTCGACGCAGCAGCTCGCGCTTGACGAACGGGAAGCCCAGGTTGAGCAGGCGGGCCCACCCGTCGATCGTCGGGTTCTGCCAGGCGTTGACCACCTCGGCGTGCGGGAACGCCACCTCGACCGCGAAGGCCTCGCGACGCAGGAGCCGGCTCAGCCCCACCTCGTTGCGCAGGACGATGCGTTCCTTGTCCTCCATGTGCTGGATGGAGTCCCAGAACCGCGCCAGGGGCGCCTCGTGGAGGACCCCCCGGCGGAACCCCAGGAAGTAGCTCTGCAGGTGACGCCCGAACTGCGTGTTGTCGGTCAGGGCGTAGACGTCGGCCTGCGACCCCTCGAACCTGCGCAGGACGGGCGCCAGCGGCACGAACGGGCCAGCCAGGCTGTCGTTGGTGAAGATGACGTTGTCCACCGAGGCGATGCGGCGGTCCCAGGCGAGAGCCGTGGCCCAGGACCCGAAGTCGTAGCCGATGTTGGGCTTGCGCAGGAGCGTCAGGCGCCCACCCACCCCCGGGTCGATCCGCAGGGGGAGCCTCGTCGGCGAGGCGGACACGACGATGACGTGGTATCCGCCGTCGAGCAGCTGCCGGAGCAGCTCCTCGAGCGACGGGGTGACGCGCGGCCCCTTGCTGAACTGGGCGACGACAGCCACACGGGCCGCGTCCCGCGGCAGCTCGGTGAAGTGCTCGACGCGCAGCTGCGGGAGGACGCGGGCGATGACTGGCGGCTGACGCCAGGGGACGGCCGGACTCACCTCAGCGGGTGCCCCTCAAGCGACGCAGCGGGGACGTGGCCCGCCAGGACACGGTGTGCCGCATCTCGCGGACGTGGTCCCAGGAGTCGAGGAGCTTGTTGCGCAGCCTGCCCAGCTCGTCCTCGCGGTCAGCGAGCTGGCGCTGGGTGGCGGCGAGGCGGGGGCGCAGGGCCCCGAACTCGCCCCGGATCCCGCGCAGCTCCTCCTCGCTCTCGGCCAGCTGGGCCTCGAGGTCGCGGACGTACTCGCCGTCCTCGGCCCGCTTCTCCGCGTCGGCGAGGGCGGCCTCGAGCCGGGCGACCTCCTGGTCCACGGCCGCCCGCTCGTCGAGCACCGCCTGGCGGGTGGCGACGAGCTCGGACGCGATGATGGAGGCCGGGCGGCTGCCGAAGACGAACTCGGCGCCGCCGTTCTGCTCGCAGAACGGCGCGAACCGCTTCTTGCGGTCGAGCACGACGATGCTGTCGTAGACGTGCAGCCCGTCGAGGTGCTGGGTCCACTCGGGGTGCACGCTGTCGGCCGGCTGGTGGTACCCGTGGATGTCGTCGAGGCGGTCCTTGGTCCACTCGATGAAGGTGCCCGGGCGGTTGCGACCACCGCCGTAGTCGGCCCAGTAGGAAGTGTGGCAGTCCTCGACGAGGTAGACCCCGCCCTCCTTGACGCCCGGGAACAAGGCCTCCGCCGACGCGATCTGCTGCTCCATGGTGTGGCCGCCGTCGTCGATGATGATGTCGAACGGCCCGTACTGCTCGACCACCTGGCGCAGCAGGTCGGTGTCCGTCTGGTCGCCGATGACGACCTCGTAGCGGTCGCCGGCAGCGGTCTTCGCCAGCGGGTCGATGTCGAGGCCGACCAGCCGGGTCTGCGGGCCGAAGTAGCTGGACCACATCCGCATCGACCCACCGCGGTAGACACCGATCTCCAGCAGGGAGATGGGCTTGCCGACGTACGGGGCGAAGTGCCTGCTGTAGATCGGGAAGTAGTGCACCCACTTGTCGAGCACGTGACCCGCGTGGTTGGCCGAGAAGAACGCGAAGAGCGGGTCCGTGGAGAGCTGCCGCCAGTCGTCGGAGCCGTAGAAGGCCGCCCGGTAGGCCTCGTTGACGAGACTGCGGTCGGTGTCGCTGACCCGCAGGGCGTCGCCGATCGCGATGATCCGCTCCTGCGGCGTGGGCGCCTCGAGGGCGCGCAGCAACGGTTTGCGCTCCGAGTCGTCGAGGCGTGGAGACATCGCCACGACGTTGAGGGCCCGGTCGCTGAAGCCGGTCAGCTCCGCGTGCAGAACAGCGGCCAACTCGTCCAGATCAAGCATAATCCACCTCGGTCAGGGGCTTGACGGAAGACCGCGAGCCGTCGTACGTCCAGCTACCGAACATTCGGGTGAGCCCGGGCTCCGTGGTGGAGCCGCGGACCATGAGGTCGTAGGCGCGGTCGACGTAGTCGTAGACGTGTCCCTTCGACACGGCCGCCACCGACACCTGGTAGTTGCCCGGCTGCAGCGTCAGACCGGGCACGGCGAAGTCGACGTGCCCCTGGGTCCTGATCCGCGGCACGTGCTGGCCGTTCGCCCCGGAGTTGGGACCGGCCACGGTGTGCCCGGACTCGTGCACGAAGCCCAGCCCGAAGACCACTTCCTCCAGGGGCTCCCGCGCGGTGTAGTGCAGACGGAAGGTCGCGGGCTCGCCGGCGAGGACCACTGTGGCCGGGCGGTTGGACGAGTCGAGGTACTCGACCCGGTCGACGCGCACCTCACCGCTGCCCAGACGGGCGTGACCGCCGGCGGTCTCGGGCTCGTCCTGGACCTCCTCGGCCCGCGCGGCCGCCTCCTTGGTGTTGACCGCGTCCATGTAGCCCTGGACGACGTCGCGCGAGTCACCGATCGCCTTCACCCGGCCGTGGTCGAGCCAGACCGCGGTGTCGCACAGGTCCTGCACCAGACCCAGCGCGTGGGTGACCAGCACGATGGTCGTGCCCTTGCGACGCAGCTGGTAGAGCCGGTCGAAGCACTTGCGCTGGAACTCCTCGTCACCGACGGCAATGATCTCGTCGACGATGAGGATCTCGGGGTCGACGGTGACGGCGATCGAGAAGCCCAGCCGCACGTACATCCCGCTGGAGTAGACCTTGACCGGGGTGTCGATGAACTCGTCGATGCCGGCGAAGTCGATGATCTGGTCG
>JBBRNQ010000013.1:0-61204 GCA_038230235.1 Actinomycetales bacterium | reverse complement strand
CTGCTTGATCATCTTGACCTCGGCGTCGAACGCCGCCCAGTCGGCGTACCCGAGCAGCCCCGAGTGCTCCTTGCGGATGTCGAAGAGCCGGTGCAGCAGCGTGTCGTTGGCCGGCCACCCGCGGTTGAGGAACGCCACCCGCAGCTCGCGCCGCGTGGCTGCGTCGCGCCCGAAGGTCGCGAAGGGGATGACATCGGGGTAGTCGGTCGTCAGCGTCACCATGCCGTCGTCACCGGCCGGGTGGGCGTCGACCCAGTCCTGCGGCAGGCCGTCGAGCTGCTCCGGGCGGACCGTGACCGTGCGCACGTCGTCGCGGATGTTCTTGCTGAACTCCTGCCCGACGAGGATCGCCTCCTGCGCCAGCTGCGTGATGCGTACCCGGGTGGCCTCGTCGCGGTCGACACCCGCGCGGCGGAAGTCGAGCAGCTCCTTCTCCAGCAGCCGGGTGGCGAGGGGGTCGAGACCCGACGGGTCGACAGCCGACAGCGCGGCATACAGGTCGGCGTCGAGGCTGAGCTCGGTGCTGAGCTTCTGCACCTCCTGCATGGCCGACTCGGCGCGGGTGCGCACCGCCTCGAGCGGGTGGACCTCGCTGAAGAGCGACGCCAGGGAGCCGACGTTGCCGAGCGCGATGCTGATGGCGTTCCACTGCTGCAGGGCGGCCAGGGCGTCGGTTGGCGGCTGGGCCTTGAGCGCCGCGACCAGCGTGCGGGCCCGGTCGAGGTCGGTGGCGCACCGGTGCTCGAGCCAGCTCTCGGCGGCGTCGGCGGCGGGCAGGGTCAGGGGGGCAGGCGCGCTCGTCACCGCCCGAGCCTAGCCCGCACCCCGGTGGTGCTCACGCCCGGCGGCGTACCGTCCCCGTCGCCGGTGCCGTACGGGGCCCTCGCGGGCGCGGCTGACACCGTGGGCAGGAGTAGGACGAGCGGTTCATGAACGCCTCGCGGCGGATCGGCGTGCCGCACCGGCGACAGGGACGTGCCTCCTGCCCGTAGGCGGCGAGCGACCGGTCGAAGTAGCCCGACGCGCCATTGACGTTGACGTAGAGCGCGTCGAAGCTGGTGCCGCCCTGCCCCAGCGCCTCGAGCATGACCTCGCGGGCGTGGCCCAGCAGCCGTTGCAGGGTCGGCTTCGTCAGCGACGACGCGACCCGCTCGCCGTGCACCTGCGCCCGCCACAGCGACTCGTCGGCGTAGATGTTGCCGATGCCGGACACCAGGCACTGGTCGAGGAGCGCGCGCTTGACGGCGCTGTCGCGGCGCTTCATCCGGGCGGCGACGGCGCGCTCGTCGTAACCGGCCTCGAGCGGGTCGGGGGCGATGTGCGCGACGGTCTCGGGGATGCCACCCGGCCCGATCTCGGCCAGGGCCATCCCCCCGAAGGTGCGCTGGTCGACGAACCGCAGCTGCGGCCCGTCGTCGTCGAAGAGGAACCGGGCGTGCAGGTGCTTCTCGTCGGGTGCGTCGGCCCGCTCGACGAGCAGCTGGCCGCTCATGCCGAGGTGCATCTGCAGGGCCTGCTGCTGCCCGTCGCTCCCGACCAGCACCAGCCAGAGGTACTTGCCCCGTCGACGGGCCTGCGTCACCGTCGTACCGGTGACCCGTAGGGTGAGGTCGGCCGGGCCGGCGACGTGACGTCTCGCCACGCGGGCCCCGAGGAACTCGGCGGAGACGATGCGGCGGCCGACCACGTGGTCGGCGAGGCCGCGTCGGACGACCTCGACCTCGGGCAGCTCAGGCACGGTACGGGCAGCGGGTCAGGAGTCGGGGCCGTCGGGCTCGTCGGGCGCGGGAGTGGTGGACGCGAGCGTTCCCCGACCGCAGGCCGACGTGCCGGGCGTGCCCGCCCGACGGGCGTTGAGCACGACCCACGCCTGCTCGGCCGCCTGCTGCTCCGCCTCCTTCTTGCTGCCCCCGGTGCCCTCACCGAGCACCTCGTCGCCGATGAGGACGAGGGCGCTGAAGGTCTTGGCGTGGTCGGGACCGGTGCCGGTCAGGCGGTACTCCGGGGACCCGGTGCCCTCGGAGGCCGCGATCTCCTGCAGGCTGGTCTTCCAGTCGAGGCCGGCGCCCAGCGAGGCGGAGTGGGCCATCAGGGGGTCGAAGAGGTGGTGCACGAAGGTCTCGGCCCCGGCCATGCCGAGCGAGAGGAAGATCGTGCCGATGAGGGCCTCCATCGAGTCGGCGAGGATCGAGGACTTGTCGCGACCGCCGGTCGCCTCCTCACCACGCCCCAGGAAGATGAAGTCGCCGAGGTCGATGGTGCGCGAGACGTCGGCGAGGGCCCGCATGTTGACCACCGACGCCCGCAGCTTGGCCAGCTGGCCCTCGGGCAGGTCGGGATGGGTGCGGTACAGGGTGTCGGTGACGACCAGCCCGAGCACCGAGTCACCGAGGAACTCGAGGCGCTCGTTGTTGGGCAGCCCACCGTTCTCGTAGGCGAAGGACCGGTGGGTCAGGGATCGCACGAGCAGCGGCTCGTCGACGTGCTCATCGACTACCGCGAGCAGGTAGTCGATCAGCGCGCCGACGGGCCGCGGCGGTGCCGGCGGCGTCGTCACGGCGTGGGCTCAGCCCTGGTGCTCGGTGCGCTCCGCGGTGGCGTAGTGACGCCCCTTGTAGGTGCCACAGGACGGGCAGGCGACGTGCGGGAGTGTGTTGGCTCCGCAGCGCGGGCACGCGGTGAGCGTGGCAGCAGTCGCCTTCCAGTTGGCCCGGCGCGAACGGGTGTTGGAGCGCGAGGTCTTCCGCTTCGGGACGGCCACGTCAGGTCCTTCTCTCAGGGTCGGTTGGGTCCCCGCTGGTGTCCAGCAGGCCGCTGAGGGCGGCCCATCGGGGGTCGAGCAGATCATGGTGGTGGTCGGGGTCTTCGGCGAGCAGGGCCCCACACTCGGAGCACAACCCGGGGCAGTCTGGTCGACACACCGGTTGGAACGGCAGTGAAGGCACCACCGCGTCCCTGATGAAGGGGTCGAGGTCGATCATGTCACCCTCGATCTCCCGCACCTCATCGTCGTCGTCCTCTGCGTCCACCTCGTGGTGGTGCGCAGCGCGGTCGGAGTAGGCGTACAGCTCCTGGACACGAGCCGCCACCCGGTAGGTGGCGGTCTCCAGGCACCGCACGCACGCTCCGGTCGCCGTGGCGCGCACCGAGCCGCTCAGGAGGACCCCCTCGACCACCGACTCCAGACGCAGGTCCAGCTCGACGGGCGTGCCCGTCGGGACGGAGATGACATCGGTGCCGAGGTCTTCCGGGGCCTCCACCTCACGCAGGACCTCCTGCATCGTCCCGGGCCTGCGCTGAAGCTCCCTGGTGTCGAGCACGAGGGGGCTGCGGGGGTCGAGACGAGTCATGGTGTCCAACGTCGAGGCGGAGAGGCTCGGCCCACATCACGAACGGACGTAGACCGACAGCAAAGGTTACCGGAGCGGCTCGCCCTGCCCCAAATCAGGACCGCGGTCAGCCGGTCTCACGGCGGCGACCTCGCGGTGCAGGGCGGCGAGCACGACCTCGGGCACCAGACCGCTGACGTCGCCGCCGTAGCGCACGACCTCCTTGACCAGCGAGCTCGACACGTGCTCGAAGCGCGGGTCCCCGGGCATGAAGAGGGTCTCCACCCCCGTGAGGTGCCTGTTCATGAGTGCCATCGGCAGCTCGTAGGCGAAGTCGGTGCCGCCGCGCAGTCCCTTGACGATGGCCGTCGCCCCCACCTCGCGGCAGACGTCGACGAGCAGGCGGTCGGCGAAGGCCTCGATGCGCACCACCCCGTCGACCTCACCCCCTTCGGCCAGACCGGCCCGCACGAGGTCCATCCGCTCGGCGACACCGAAGGTGCCCGCCTTGGCGGGGTTGTGCAGGACCGCCACGACCACCTCGTCGAAGAGGGCGGCGGCCCGGCGGATGACGTCGACGTGCCCCAGGGTCACCGGGTCGAACGACCCCGGGCAGACACAGCGGCGCAGCGAGGTCGTCATACGGCGACGCTATCGCCCCACCCCCGTCCGCAGGCCGTCAGGCCGGGGCGGGCGCGATGGGCACCTGGGCGGTCCACACCCGGGTCTCGCCGTGCCGGCGCTCGTCCTCGCGCACCAGACCGTCCGGCCACCGTGGCTCGGGGCTGCGCGACGAGCGCTCCACCACGACCAGCGCGTCGGGGGTGAGCCAGCCGCGCTCGACGAGCATGGTGAGCACGGCGGCGAGGGCCCCCTCCGTCACGTCGTACGGCGGGTCGAGGAGGACCAGACCCGCGGGCCGGCCGCCCGACCCGGCGGCCAGCACCCGCTCGACGGTGTCGGACCGCACGTCGACCCGGGTGGGGGCGATCACGGTGGCGAGCGCGGCGGCGTTGGCCCGGGCCGCAGCCACGGCGGCACGCGCCGACTCGACGAGCACGACCTCGGAGGCCCCCCGCGAGGCGCACTCGAGGCCGAGGGCCCCGGAGCCGGCGTAGAGGTCGAGCACCCGCACCCCACGCACGGCGTCGAGGTGGTCGAGCCGCGAGAAGAGGGCCTCGCGCACGCGGTCCGAGGTGGGCCGGGTGGTCGGCCCCGCCGGGGTGCGCAGCCGGTGTCCACCCGCCAGGCCGCTGATGATCCGGGTCACACCGCCCATCGTGGCGCACGGGGGCCGGACGGACGAAGCCGACTCCCGACCCAGACGACGAGAAGCTGGCGGCTCACCCACGCTCGAGGTAGGCCGCCTGCTCCTCGTCGAGCCGGGCCGCGACCCGCGCGGCGAGCGGTGGGTGCCCGGCGAGGGTCGGGTCGGCCCTGACGAGGGCGCTCGCATCCTCGCGGGCCTCCGTGATCACCCGTTCGTCGTCGCGGTTGCCCATCCGCAGGAAGCGCACCGACGACGAGCGACCGGACTGCCGCGCGCCGAGCACGTCTCCCTCCCGCCGCAGCTGGAGGTCACGACGGGCCAGCTCGAAGCCGTCGGTGGTGGAGGCGACGGCCGCCAGCCGCTCACCGGCAGGACTGTCGGGGGGCGCCGGCGTCACGAGCAGGCAGAGACCCGGCGCCGAACCACGACCGATGCGACCGCGCAGCTGGTGCAGCTGCGAGATGCCGAAGCGGTCGGCGTCCATCACGACCATCACCGTGGCGTTGGGCACGTCGACGCCGACCTCGATGACCGTGGTGGCCACCAGCACGTCGAGGTCGCCGGCGGCGAACGCGCTCATCACCGCGTCCTTGGTCTCGCTGGGCATGCGGCCGTGGAGCACGGCGATGCTCAGGCCCTGCAGCGAGGGTTCCGCGAGCAGCTGCTCGGCCAGCTGCATGACGCCGATGAGCTCGCGCGGCTCCTCGGTCTCGCCCGGCGTCGCGTCGGCTCCCTCGACCTCCAGGGTCCACCCCGGCTCGTCGGCCCCGTCCGCGTCGATCCCCCCGACCTCCTCGCTGTCGAGCAGGGCCCACTCCTCGTCGGACCACCCGCCGTCGTCGTCGTCGCCCGGACCCGTGGGCTGGTCGGCCCCGATCTTCGGGCAGACGACGAAGGCCTGGTGCCCTGCGGCGACCTCCTCGGCCACCCGCTGCCAGGTGCGCTCGAGCCACGACGGCAGGGCGGCGGGCACGACATGGGTGACGATGCCCGAGCGACCACTCGGCAGCTCGCGCAGGGTCGAGGTCTCCATGTCTCCGAAGACGGTCATGGCCACGGTGCGCGGGATCGGTGTCGCCGTCATGACGAGGAGGTGCGGGGGCGTGATTCCCTTCTCGCGCAGAGCATCTCGCTGCTCGACGCCGAAGCGGTGCTGCTCGTCCACCACGACGAGCGCCAGGTCGCGGAAGGCGACGTGCTTCTGGATCAGGGCGTGCGTGCCCACGACGATGCCGGCGTCACCGGTCACGATGTCGTTGAGGGTGGAGCGTCGTACGGCGGCCGGCTGGGTGCCGGTGAGCAGGGCCACCCGGGTGCCCACCTCGGACCCTCCGAGCCGACCCCCCTCGGCGAGGTCTCCGAGCATGGCCCGGATGGAGCGGTGGTGCTGCACCGCCAGCACCTCAGTCGGGGCGAGCAGGGCCGCCTGACCCCCGGCGTCGACGACGGCGAGCATCGCGCGCAGGGCGACGACCGTCTTGCCGGAGCCCACCTCACCCTGCAGCAGCCGGTGCATGGGCCGATGCGCCGCGAGCTCGCGGGTGATCACCTCCCCGATCTCGCGCTGGCCGCCCGTGAGCGTGAAGGGCAGCCTGGCGTCGAAGGCCTCGAGGACCCCACCGGGTCGGGCGACCCGGCTCGTCGCCTCGAGCGCCTCGGTCGCGGCCCGCCGCTGCGCGAGGATGGTCTGCAGCACGAAGGCCTCGTCGTAGCGCAGCCGGTCGACACCCACGCGCGGGTCCTCGTCGAGCAGGGGCCGGTGCACCAGGGTCAGGGCCTCGCGCCGGCCGAGCAGGCCCCGCCGTTCGCGGACCTCGGGCGGCAGGGGCTCACGGATCTCGGCGATCGTGTCGAGCACCGTGCGGAGCATCCGCCGCATCTGCAACGACGTGATCGTCCCGGTCGTGGAGTAGACGGCCACCTGTCGGGTGGTCCACTGCTCAGCGAGGTCGTCGACCTCGTGCTCGAGCAGCGGCGGGGACGAGGCGTCAGGCAGGGCCGTGGGGTCGAGCGGGTCCCCCTCGAACATCTCGTACTCCGGATGGGTCAGCTGCCACGCCCCCCGGTAGCGCGAGACGTTGCCGGCGAAGATGCCGACCCGCCCCGGGACGATGGCGTCGGTGTGACCCCAGGCCTTGAAGAACGTCAGCCCCAACCGGTGCTGGCCGTCGGTGAGCACGGCGTTGAGCATGCGCTGCTTCGGGTTGCGCGCCATCGACCGCGTCGTCGCCTCCGCCACCCTCGCCACGACGACGGTCCACTCCCCCTCGACGAGGGAGGAGAAGTCGCTGAGCCGTCCGGGATGCAGGTAGCGGCGCGGCACGAACTCGAGGAGGTCGCCGACGGTGCGGATCCCCTTGTTCTTCTCCAGGAGCGCGCCGGCCTTCTTCCCGGCGACGGCGACGACCCCGGAGTCCTCGGTGAGGCCCATCGTCACTCCACGCCCACGAAGAGCGCGAAGACCGGCTGCCCCCCGTAGACCCGGGTGACCTCGACCCCGGTCCGGGTGCGCCGGGCCTCGACCTCCACCGCCTCGGCCAGCCCCGCTGGGGCCAGCTCACCCACGACGAGGGTCACGAGCTCACCCCCCTGGGCCAGCAGCCGGGTCACGACGGCGATCGCGACCGTGGGGAGGTCGTGGCCCACGAGCACGACCTCGCCGTCGACGAGGCCGAGCACGTCACCGGCGCGACAGGGGCCCGCGGAGGTCTCGCCGTCACGGTTCGCGACCGTCACGGAGGCCCGTCGCGTCGCAGCGGCAGCGGCGCCCATCGCGGCGGTGTTGTCGTCGAGTCCGGCCTGCGGCGACCACACCGCGAGCGCCGCGAGGCCCTGGACCGCGGCCTGCGCCTGCGCGACGACCCTCACGGTGACCCCGTCCTCGGCGGCGACCTCCGCGGCTGCGTCAGCCGCGAGCACGGTGTCACCGTCGTTGGGCAGGAGCAGGACCTCTAGGGCTCCGGTCGCCCGTACGGCGTCGAGCAGCTGGCCCGCCGAGGCCCTGCGCCGGGGAGCGCTGGGCACGACCTGCGCACCCGCTGACGCGAAGAGGGCCGCGAGCCCTTCCCCCGCGGCGCAGGCGACCACGGCCGACCCGGTGCGCGCCGACGGCACGGCGCAACCCCTGCGTCGGTCCGCGGGGCTCCCTTCAGGGGCGAGAGCGTCGGGGGCGGACGCATCGGGGGCGGACGCGGCCGGAGCGGACACGGCCGGAGCGGACGCGGCCGGAGCGGACGCGGCCGGGGCGGACGCGGCCGGGTCGGACGCGGCCGGGGCGTCGAGGTCAGCGAAACGGGTGACGGCGATCCGGTGGGGTCGTCCCGCCTCGATACCGGCCTCGAGCACAGCCCCGACCGCGAAGGCGGCCGCCACGTGCACGTGGACCGTCCAGCGCCCGCCCTCCCCCACGACGACCACGGAGTCGCCGAGCTCGTCGAGCCGGGAGCGGAGCGTGCCGACGCGGTCGTCGTCGGAGTCGTCGAGCAGGTACATCACCTCGTACTCGGCCTCGGCCTCGGCCTCGGACGGAGGCGACCCGCCCGGCGGGGCGTACGTGTCGGTGTCCCCGGGCAGGATCGAGAGGTCGCAGGACGGTGCGACAGGTGAAGGAGGAGACGCCGGTGCGTCAGGTGAGGGGCGGGGCTCCGTACGACGTCGTCGCGACGGGGCCACGTGCGCTGGGTCGGTGGAGGCGTCGGCGCCGACGACGTGCTCCAGGGCCTCGAGGAGCACGACGTAACCGGTGCCACCGGCATCCACCACCCCGGCCCGGGCGAGCGCCGGCAGCTGCGAGGGGGTGCGAGCCAGGGCCTCCCGGGCCGCGCCGAGCACCGCGCGGACCACGGTGGGCAGGTCGTCACCGGCGAGCGCGCCAGCACGGGACGCCGCCCTCGAGACGCTGAGGATGGTGCCTTCGACCGGACGTCCGACGCTGGCCCAGGCGAGCTCGTCGGCGCGCCGGAGGGCCCGGGCCAGCCCGAGGCCGTCGAGCGTCGTCGTGCCGCTGCTCTCGATCTCGTCGGCCAGGCCGCGGAAGATCTGGCTCAGGATGACTCCCGAGTTGCCCCGGGCGGTCAGGAGCATGGCGCGGGCGAAGGCCCGCGACTGACGGGCCAGGTCGGGGGGCACCGACTCGTCCGTCGCCCCGGCGGCGGTGGCGAGGGCCCCGTCGATGGTGAGGAAGAGGTTGGTGCCGGTGTCACCGTCGGGCACGGGGTAGACGTTGAGGTCGTCGATCTCGGCCCGGCGGGCGGCGAAGGCGCTGCGGGCCAGGACAGCCCAGCGACGCGCGGCCCCGGCGTCGAGGACCGTGAGGACGGCACCACCGGTGACCGACTGCCTCCCCACACGAGTCCTTCCGCGACGGCGTGGGCCGGGCGGGCGACCGGCTTGCGTGGCAGGCTACCCGTCGCAGGGGCGCGCAGGCTGGATCACCCCCACCTGCTGCCGGTTTTGGCGCGTCCGGCCCGGTCGGCTACCCTTGCACGGTTGCCTTGACTGCGCCGCGGCCCCAGGTCGTGAGTGTGCGCTCGGCGGGCGAGTCCGCCCAATTACCAACACCCTCGATTCTCAGGAGATCCACCGTGGCTGCCACCTGCGACGTCTGCGGCAAGCGACCGTCCTTCGGACACAACATCTCGCACTCGCACCGCCGGACGAAGCGTCGTTGGAACCCCAACATCCAGCGCGTCAAGGCGATCGTGAAGTCGACGCCGACCCACCTCAACGTGTGCACCTCGTGCCTCAAGGCTGGCAAGGTCACGCGCTGACCCGTCGGCCCCGTACGGCCGAAGCCCGAGCTGACCACGAGGCCGGCACCCCTACGAGGGGTGCCGGCCTCGTCGCGTCGTACGAAGCCCCCCACCCCGTTCGGTGTGGGCTGCCTCGTCGTGTCGTACGAAGCCCCCCACCCCGTTCGGTGTGGGCTGCCTCGTCGCGTCGTACGAAGCCCCCACCCTCGCCTTGTTGCCCCTCATGTGCCCTTCCGGGCCTCGAAACAGCCGGAAGAAGGCGGATCCGCGGCAACAAGACGACGTGACGGGAGGGTGCGTCGCCGAGGCGACCGGAGCCAGAGGGGCCCGCGGCGGCACGGGGCCGCACGGGGGCCGCACGGGGGCCGCACGGGGGCCGCACGGGGCCGCACGGGGCCGGGGCACACAGGGGTAGGACCCGGGACCACCCTCACAGTGGTCCGGGGTCCTACCCGCCGTTGCCCTCTCGAGACGTCACCTGGGCAGCATCGGCCCTCACAGCCATCCGCCTCGGGTCCCCACGTGACCCGGTGACTTCGTCTTCGACACCGTGCTCATCGGCACGAGTCGCACGTTTCGCGAGGTTTCTCGACAATCTTTTTTTCCAGGCTCGTCGGGCGGTCGCGAGAGGGCATCCGCTCCCCAGGCCAGGCACCTGCCCGCTGGGCTCCCCGTCGCCGTCGCGCCGGGAGCCCGTCGCTCCCGCTCACCCCGCGAAGTGGTCCCAGCCGCGAGGGGACTCGACCGAGCCGTCGACCGTGACCTGCGGCCCGCCGGATGGACCTGGGGCCTCGACCCGACCGAGGGCCCGCCATCCCGGGGGGAGGCTGGCTCCCTGCGGGAAGGTCGCCAGGAGCGAGTGCTCCTCCCCACCGGCGAGCACGCACTCACGGGCCACGTCGGCCCCCAGTACGGGGGTCAGCAGCTCGATGTCACCGGCCAGCGCACCACCGTCGAGCGCGATCACGACCCCGCTGGCCCTGGCCAGCCGACCGGCATCGCGCAGCAGGCCGTCCGAGAGGTCGAGCATCGAGGTCGCTCCGGCGCCCGCGGCCTGGGGCCCGGCAGCGACCGGGGGGTGCGGTCGCCGCTGCCGGGCTATGGCCCGCTCGGCGACATCGGATGCCGTCGAGGTACCCACCCCGGCGGCGGGGGCGCCACGCTCGAGCAGGCGCCATCCGGCGGCCGCCAGACCCAGGGTGCCCGCGAGGGCCACAGTGTCGCCGGGCCGGGCACCGGACCGTCGTACGACGCCGCGCCCCTGCAGGTCGCCGAGCGCGGAGACCGACACCATGAGCGTCCCGCCCGGCGCCGACGACAGGTCACCGCCGAGGACGGCCACGCCGGCGGCACGGGCGGCCTCGCCGACACCGCGGGCCAGGTCGAGCACCCAGGCCACCGAGGTGGCCGGGTCGGCGACCAGCGTCAGCAGGAGGCCGGTCGGCGCCGCGCCCATGGCGGCAACGTCGGCGAGGTTCTGCGCGACGACCTTGTGCCCGACGTCGGCGCCGGTGGACCACGCGTCGCGCCAGTCGCGGTCACGGACCATGGTGTCGGTGGTCGCCACCACCGAGCCGGACGACGTGGACAGCACCGCGGCGTCGTCGCCGGGGCCGAGCAGCATGACCTCGGCGTCGGGGGTGGCCACGAGCGGGAAGATGCGGGCCAGCAGCGCCTCCTCCGACACATCGGCCAAGGTCTCCGCGGTGGCGCCGGGATTGCCGGGGTCCGGCACGATGAGTCTCCTTCTGTCCCCCGAGACACGGGCAGGGCACTCCGCACGGTAGCGTCACTCCTGCGCGACGACGCGCACCGGCCTCGAGGCGCCACTACCCGGCGCCCCCCGACCGACATGTGACTTTGTGAGGAGCCCCCAGGTGGTCCAGGCCTACATCCTGATCCAGACCGAGGTCGGCAAGGCCGCGACCGTGGCCCAGACGGTCGGCGCGATCCCGGGAGTGGTCGTCGCCGAAGACGTCACCGGCCCCTACGACTGCATCGCCCGCGTCGAGGCCAGCACGGTCGACGAGCTCGGCAAGCTCGTCATCGCCAAGATCCAGGACGTCGCGGGCATCACCCGCACCCTCACGTGCACCGTCGTGCACGTCTGAGCCCCTGCGGGTGAGAGCCCCGGCCGTCGCCCGGTCCGAGCGGCGGGCCGGTCGGCACAGTCGGTATGCCGTCGCCGCCCGCTCGCTGCTCCTCCTCGGCGTCTGGGTCACCCTGGCCGGGTGCAGCCGGGCCGTCGAGGTGGCCCTGCCCTCCGGGGCCGGGTCCGCGGCGTGTGCGGCAGCGGCACGGGTGTGGCCCTCAGACGTCTCGGGGCTCAGCGCCGTAACGACCTCTCCGGGCTCGCCGGCCGTGCGCGCCTGGGGCGACCCGGCCGTCATCGCCCGCTGCGGCGTTGCCGACCCGGGCCCGTCGACCGACTGCCTGAGCGTCGACGGCGTCGACTGGGTCGTCTCCACGCTCTCCGACGGAGCCAAGTTCGTGACCTTTGGCCGCTCGCCGGCCATCGAGGTGCTCATCCCCTCCATCCACGCGGCGCCCGGCAACGAGGGCTCCCTGCTGCCCGTCTTCGGCCCGGCGGCTCGCGCGCTGCCCACGACCGGCCGCTCCTGCAGCGGCTGACCTCGTCGCCTTGTTGCTCCCCCTGGGCCCTTTCCACGGGTCGTAACGCCCAGAAAGGGGCGAGCAGGAGCAACAAGCGGACGGTGTTGGGGTCCCCGCGAGCCGGTGCGTCGTACGTCGTCCCCTGCGCCCGAAGACGAGCCGAGCGGCTTGAGTCCATCGTGATCCTCACCCCCGATCCTGTGGGGTGGCATGCTGGGCGACCACCCGGCCGGGTGGTATCAGGACAGACGTCCTGTCTCTCCTGACGGTGACGCGCGCCAGCCGTCCACACCCCAGGAAACGGGAGATTCCGATGATGATGCCTTCATGGCCGGCGACAGCGGCGCTGGGTCTGGCCCTGTGTCTCGCCGGCTGCTCGGGGACCAGCAGCCCCCCGACGGCCGGTGCGTCGTCGGTGCCGACCACCCCCACACCCTCGGGATCCTCCGCTACCCCGGCGGCGCCGACGCCGGCGCCCAGCACGACGGGCTCCGAGACCGCCATCTCCGCGGCTGACGTCTGCCCGTACCTCGCCGGCCGACTTCCCACCCTGCGGACGATCGGATCTGCGGTCGGGGTGCAGGCCAACCTCGCCGGCAACCTCGAGACCTTCTTCGAGGCCCACGGGACGCACGCGGACGGTCAGGTGCTCGAGGACGCCACCTCCTCAGGCTGCCCGGCGGTGCGCACCGAGGTCCTCCGGCTCGCCGGGATCGGCTCCTTCAACGAGCTCTAGCAACCGTCTGCAGAGAGTCGACAGGGAATCGGCTGAGACCAGCTGCTCCGGCGCGGCTCGGGTAGACCAGGGCTCCTCAGCGCAACCCCGTACGACGCTCCATGGCCAGCGTGAGCAGCTCGTCGATCAGCTGCGGGTAGGCCAGACCGCTGGCGGCCCACATCCGGGGGTACATCGAGAACGGGGTGAAGCCGGGCATGGTGTTGATCTCGTTGACCACGACACGACCCTCCGGTGTCACGAAGCAGTCCACCCGGGCGAGCCCCTCGCAGGCGAGGGCCTCGAAGGACGCGGCGGCGAGTCGTCGTACCTCGTCGGCCTGCTCGACAGGGAGGTCGGCGGGACAGGCGAGGTCGACGTCGGCCTCGGCGAGGTACTTCGCCTCGAAGTCGTAGAAGTCGTGGTCACCGTGCACGGCGATCTCGCCCACCTGTGACGTGCGCGGCGCGTCGGTGCCGTGGCCCTGCAGCACCGCGCACTCGATCTCGCGGCCCACGATGCCCTGCTCGACGACGACCTTGGGGTCGTGCAGGCGAGCGGTCTCGACGGCCCTCTCGAGCCCCTCCGGGCTGCCCACCTTGGTGATGCCCATGCTCGACCCGGCCCGGGCCGGCTTGACGAAGAGCGGGTACTGCAGGCCGTCGACGGACGCGAGGGCGGCCGCGCGATCGGCGGCCCAGGCGCGGTCGGTGATGACGACGTAGGGACCGACGGGGATGCCGGCCGCGGCGAAGACGACCTTCATGTAGTGCTTGTCCATGCCCGCGGCCGACGCGAGCACACCGGAGCCGACGTACCGGATGTCGGAGAGCTCGAGGTAGCCCTGCAAGGTGCCGTCCTCACCGAAGGGGCCGTGCAGGAGCGGGAAGACGACGTCGACGTCGCCGAGGGCGCGCGGCGGCACGCCGGGCTCGAGGACGGTCAGCGCACGGTCGGTGGTGCCGAAGGGGACGACGACCGACGGTGCCGAGCCGTCGACCTCGGGCAGGTGGCCGGGGGCGATGCGCAAGGGCTCGGGATCGTCGGCGGCCAGCACCCACCGGCCGTCCTTGGCGATGCCGACGGGCACGACGTCCCACTTCTCGCGGTCGATCGCGCGCAGCACGCCTCCGGCCGTGGCGCACGACACGGCATGCTCCGACGACCGGCCGCCGAAGACGACGGCCACCCGGGGGCGGGTCGACGGGGTCTGGGTCTCCGGCTGTGACAGGGGCTGCTCGCTCATCGACGCCGACCCTACAAGGCCGAGCCCCGAGCCACGCGCCACCGCGCGGGGCCACCGCCTACGCTGGCGCGGTGAGCCATCTCGAGGACCTCTCCCCCGCCAGCCTCGTCGTCGCCGCCGGTCGCCCCGAACGGGTGCCCGGAGCCAGCGTCAACCCACCCATCGAGCTCACCTCGACGTATGCCGCCCCGGAGACGGGAGTCGGCTACGGCCGCAACGGCAACGCGACGTGGACGGCGTTCGAGGACGCCCTCGGCGCCCTGGAGGGAGGCACGGCCAGGGTCTTCGGCTCGGGCATGGCCGCCATCTCCGCGGCCGCCTCGCTCGCGCCCCGCGGGGGCGTGGTCGTCGCCCCCCGCCACGCGTACAACCTCTCGACGGCGCTCTTCGCCGACTACGAGTCCGAGGGCTATGAGGTGCGCACCGTCGACCTCACCGACACGCGGGCCGTGGTCGCCGCCCTCGACGGCGCCGACCTGGTCTGGACCGAGTCGCCCTCCAACCCGATGATGGAGGTCGCCGACCTCCCGGCGATCTTCGCGGCCGCCCGGTCGGCGGGCGCGATCTCGGTGTGCGACAACACGATGGCGACTCCCATCCTCCAGCGCCCGCTCGAGCTGGGCGCCGACGTCGTGGTGCACTCGGTGACGAAGTACCTCTCCGGGCACTCAGACGTGGTGCTCGGCGCGACCGTGACCGCGGCCGGCGGCCGGGGCCCCGAGCTCCTCGAGCGGCTCACCCGCCGCCGCACGCTCCACGGAGCGATCGCCGGCCCGATGGAGGTGTGGCTGGCCCTGCGCGGTCTGCGCACCCTGCACGTGCGGGTGGAGCGCTCGAGCGCCAACGCCGCCGAGCTCGTGCGCCGCCTCGCCGACCACCCCTGCGTCGAGAACGTGCGCTACCCGGGCTTCGGGGCCATGGCCGCCTTCGAGGTCGCGGGGGACGCGGAGGCCGCTGACGCGGTGGCGGCCGGGTGCCGGCTGTGGCTGGGCGCCACGAGCCTCGGCGGGGTCGAGTCGCTGCTGGAGCGTCGCCGCAAGTACCCCGCCGAGGCGGTGACGGTCCCGGAGCACCAGCTGCGTCTCTCGGTCGGGATCGAAGACGTCGACGACCTCTGGCGAGACCTCGACCGGGCCCTGCGCGCCGCCATCCCCCACCCCGCCTGACCCCGGACGGGACCCTCACCCGGCGACCCGACACCCCGTACGACGCCTTGTTGCTCCGTTTGTGCCCGAAAAGGCCCCGCAGAGCCCCCGGAAGGGCGCAACGGGAGCAACAAGGCGACGTGCGGGGGACGGACGGCGGCGGCGCTGAGCCCTGCGAACATGGCCTCCGAGGGCCCCGAAACACAGCGCTCACCGCAACGAGTGGAGGTATGAAGCGGGGTCAGTCGGCCTCGGACTTCAGGCTGCGACCCATCAGCTCACCGACCATCTCGATCGGGGTCACCCGGCCGTGGACGACCTCGACCACGGCGCCGACGACGGGCAGGTCGACGCCGTGGTCGTGGCCGAGCTGCAGGATCGACTCGCAGGACCGGACCCCCTCGGCGGTCTGGTGGAGAACCGCCGAGATCTGCTCCACGGTGCGCCCCCGGGCCAGCTCGACCCCGAAGGTGTGGTTGCGCGACAGAGGCGACATGCAGGTGGCGATGAGGTCGCCGACACCCGCGAGGCCCATGAGCGTCGTCGGGGAGGCACCGAGCGCGGCACCCAGCCGGGCGGTCTCGGCCAGACCGCGGGTGATGAGCGACGCCTTGGTGTTGTCACCGAGGCCCATCCCCTCGGCCATGCCCACGGCGAGCGCGACGACGTTCTTGACGGCGCCGCCGAGCTCGACCCCCACCACGTCGTCGTTGGTGTAGGGCCGGAACCACGGCGTCACACAGGCGTCGGCGACGCGCTCGGCCATGAGCTCGTCGCTGCACGCGACGACGCTCGCCGCCGGCTGCCGTGAGGCGATCTCGCGGGCGAGGTTGGGCCCCGACACCACGACGATGCGGTCGCTCTCGACCCTCCCGACCTCGGCGATCACCTCGCTCATCCGCTTGGTCGTGCCGAGCTCGACGCCCTTCATGAGCGAGACGACCGCGGCGTCGTCGGGCAGCAGGTCCGCCCACTGCTCGAGCCCGGCCCGCAGGGTCTGCGAGGGCACGGCGAAGACGACGACGTCAGCGCCCTGCAGGGCCTCGGCGATGTCGGTGGTGGCCTGCAGGGCCGGCAGCTCGATGCCCGGCAGGTAGTCGGCGTTGCGCCCCTGCGCGATCTGCACGGCGAGCTCGGCCCGGCGGGCCCACATGACGACGTCGGTGCCGGCGTAGGCCATGGTGGCCGCGAACGCCGTACCCCAGCTGCCGCTCCCGATGACGGCCGCGCGGGTCACTCCTGCCCCTTGCGGTAGTTGCCCGTGTCGCTCTGACCGTGCTCGTGCGGGTCCCACCGCTGCGAGGGGGGCGCCTGCTCCCGCAGGCCGGCGACGAGGTCGGTGACGGCGGCCATCAGCCGGGCCGTCGCCTCGCGCAGGGTGGCACCGTCGATCGGGCGGTCGTAGAGGTCGCTGAGGTCGACCGCCGGCCCGGCAGTGACCTGCAGGGTCTTGCGCGGCAACAGGCATAGCCCTCGCCCATAGTGCGGGATGACCTCCTGCGCCCCCCAGTGGGCCATCGGGACCAGCGGGCACCGCGTCTCGAGGGCGATCCGGGCCGCCCCCGACTTGCCGATCATCGGCCAGAGCTGGGGGTCGCGGGTCAGGGTCCCCTCAGGGAAGACGACGATGCACTTGCCGTCGCGCACCCCCTGCACCGCCGCCCGGTAGGCATCACCCGCCTGGCTGCTTCGGCGGTAGACCGGCACCTGTCCCGCGGCTAGCAGCAGGCGCCCGACGAGCGGCAGGCGGAAGAGCGACTCCTTGCCCAGGAAGAAGGGCACCCAGCCGGCGTGGAAGAGGTACCACGCCACGGGGAAGGGGTCGAAGTTGGAGATGTGGTTCGGCGACACGACGAACCCTCCCTCGTGCGGAAGGTGCTCCCACCCCGACCAGACCTTGCGGGTGAACACGAACATCACGGGACGCACGATCGCCTGGGCGATCACGTACCCGACGTTGAGGCGCTGCCGTCGTCGCGCTGGCTCCACGGTGCCTGTCCTGGCCTTCCTGCCCCGGTACGACGCCGAGACGGACGACGCCCCGGTGGCGTCCGTCGGCCGGGTGTCGCCATCCTCGCCTCCCGGCCGGGCCGTGTCGAGCAGGCGCGTCGGGACGGGGCCCCGCAGAACTTCCGGGCCGGGGTGTGCCCGAGCGCGCGCGGACGGCAGACTGGGCGCGATGTCGACGCGCCCGCCGCAGGCCGACCCCGGTCCGGACCCCGAGCCCGCCCCCTCCTCTGCCCCTGCCCCTGGCGGGCCCGGATGGGTCGTCGTCGTCCCCGTCAAGGGAGGACCGCTGGCCAAGAGCCGGCTCCGGGCGCCCGACGGCGTCGACCACGCCCGACTGGCGACCGCGTTGGCCCTCGACACCGTCACGGCTGCCGTCGGCGCGGTGGGCGCCCACCACGTCGTCGTCGTCACCTCCGACGCCGAGATCGACGCCGCGGTCCGCGGGCTCGGGGTCGTCGTCGAGGCCGACCCCGCCGAGGGTCTCGATGCGGCTGTGCTGGCAGGCGCCGCGCGTGCCGTAACCCTTCCGGGAGCGGAGGACGCCCGGGTCGCCGCCCTGCTTGGAGACCTGCCCTGCCTGCGGGCCGACGACCTGCTGGCAGCCCTCGCCGCGTGCGAGGAGGTCGAGGCCGCCGTCGTGCCGGACGCCGACGGGGTGGGCACCGTGCTGCTCTCGGCCCGCTCGGGCGATCGGCTCCACCCCCGCTTCGGCGGACCCTCGGCGCGGGCCCACGAGCGCGGTGGGGCGCGGCGCCTCGACCTCGACCTGCCCCGTCTGCGGCGCGACGTCGACGACGAGACGTCACTGCGGGCCGCCCTGTGCCTCGGAGTCGGCACCGCCACCGCGACGCTGCTGGCCCACCTGCTGGTGCCGCAGGGGACCCCGACTCCCTAGGCTGGGCGCGTGCAGGCCAGCATCCACACCTTCGACGAGACCACCCGGGCGGGCAGCGTCCTGCTCGACGACGGCCACGAGTGGGCCTTCGCCCCCGAGGTCTTCGACCGCAGCGCCCTGCGCCACCTGCGTCCCGGGCAGCGGGTGAGCATCGAGGGAGCGGCCCCCACGGTGACCCGGCTGTGGATCGTCGGGATCGGGCCGGGCGAGACGATCGGCTGAGCGCATGGGCACCGACGCGAAGGGTGGGGCGTCACCACGGGTGATCCACACGGCCCAGGCGCTGGTCGACGAGATCGCCGTCGTCGAGGCCCTCCCAGCACGCGGGGGCAACGCCGTCGCTCGCGGCTTCGGGAGGTATGCCGGTGGTGCGGTCACCGTCCTCGTCGCGGCGGCCCGCGCGGGGGCCGTTGCGGTGCACTCGGGCTCGGTGGGCACCGGCCCGCACGCCGACCTCGTGCGCGCCACCCTCGCCGCCGAGCGGATCGAGATCAGCAGCCCGGTGGTCATCGACGTCGACACCGGCGTCTGCCTCGTGATCCTCGACGCCGAGGGCGAGCGCACCTTCATCACGACCCAGGGGGCGGAGCGACAGGTCACGGCCCAGAGCCTGGCCTCCGCCACCCCCGTGGCGGGCGATCTGCTGTGCCTGAGCGGCTACTCGCTCGTCGGGCCGACCTGCGGGCCTGTGCTCGGTCTCCTCGACGAGCTGGACGACGGCGTGGTGGTCGTGCTCGACCCCGGGGCCCCCTTCGCGCAGCTGCCCGAGTGGCTGCGGGCCACGGTGCTCGCCCGCACCGACCTCTGGAGCGGCAACGCCCAGGAGGCGGCTGACCTCACGGCCCAACCGGTCCCCGTGCAGGCGGTGGAGGTGATGGCCTCGGCGCTGCGTCCCGGCGCCATCGCGATCGTGCGCGACGGCGCCGCGGGCTGCTACGTGCGGGTCGGCGCGGAGACGATCGCCATACCGGGTTTCCCTCAGGTCGCGTTGGACACCAACGGTGCCGGAGACACCCACACCGGGGTGCTGCTGGCCGAGCTGGCCCTGGGCGCCCCCCTGCGCACAGCTGCCCTGCGCGCGAGCGCGGCCGCCGCGCTCAAGGTCACCCGCCGAGGTCCGGCCACCGCGCCGACCCGGGCGGAGGTCGACGCCCTGCTCGCTGCCTCGCGGGCCTGACCCCGCGTACGGGGAGTCCGCTCACCACGACGGCCAGTCACCTCGCGGTGACCGGCCGTCGTCGGGGGATGCCTCACGGCGCCTGGAGCACGTGGCTCAGGGTTTCAGCGGCTCAGCGGTTCCAGGATTCACCGGGTGAGCGGTTCACGGCCTCAGCGGCTCGTGGCCTTCTTGGCCACGGTCTTCTTGGCGGGAGCCGCCTTGGTGGCCGCCGCCTTGGAGGCGGGTGCGGCCTTGGTCGCGACCTTCTTGGCGGGAGCCGCCTTGGTGGCCGCCACCTTCGACGCGGGCGCGGCCTTGGTCGCGACCTTCCTGGCCGGAGCCGCCTTGGTGGCAGTGGCCTTGACGGGCGCGGCCGTCTTGGTCGCGACCTTCCTGGCCGGAGCCGCCTTCGTCGTGGTCGCCTTCTTCGCCGGGGTCGCCTTGGTCGCCGCGGCCTTGGCCGGAGCGGCCTTGGCCGGAGCAGCCTTGGCCGGAGCACCCTTGGCCGGAGCAGCCTTGGTGGCGGTGGCCTTCTTGGCCGGGGCCGCCTTCGTCGCGGTCTTGGTGGCGGTGCCCGCCGAGGCACGAGCGCCGGCCGCCGTCGCCTTGGGAAGCCTGCGCGGGTCGGCGACGACCTCCTTGAAACCCGTGCCGGGGCGGAAGCGGGGGACCGTGGTCTTCTTGATCTTCACGGTCTGGCCGGTGCGTGGGTTGCGGCCGGTGCGGGCCTCCCGGACGACCTTCTGGAAGGTGCCGAAGCCGGTGATGCCGACCTTGCCGCCCTTGGCGACCTCGCGGATGACGGCATCCAGAACGGCCTCGAGAGCGTCGCTCGCGGCCTTCTTGCTCCCGAGCTTGACCTCGATCGCGGTGATGAGCTCTGCCTTGTTCACGGTGAAGACCCTCCGACGGGTGCGGCGCCGAGCAGGCGCCCGACGACGGTGTGGACCCGGGCGAATGCCCGGCTTGGGTTAAACCGTAAGCCGAGTCGCCGCTCCAGTCGAGCACCGATGGGGGTGAAGATGTTGTCGCCCAAGAGGTTTCGGCCCTGATCACGTCTCGATGAGGCCTCCATCACCCTCCTGCACGCGGCCCTCCCTCCCGCCTCACGAGATTGCGCTGACCTGCGACGATGCCTCCCGAAAACCGTAGAACCACTGTGCCGCAAGCTAATTGGGCAGATCATCCGTCGATCGCCGAGTCCCGACAGGTGGTGCGCACGCTCGTTCCCGGGCCTGCGGAGCACCACAGGGCGCCGACGGCAGCGCCGACAGCCGGGATGACGAGAAAATCCCCCACGCATCACGCCGATTCGGCGTGTCGCGCAGGGGATTTCGCCAAGCGGAGTGCTTTGCGGGTCGGTCGGGGTCAGCTGACGAGGGGCTTCCACGAGGGGCGCACGGCCTCGAAAGCGGTGACGACCTGCTCGTGACGCAGGGTCAGCCCGATGTCGTCGAGACCCTCGAGCAGCCGCCAACGCGTGTAGTCGTCGACCTGGAAGGGCGCCACGATCTCACCGGCGGTCACCGTGCGCGAGACGAGGTCGACGGTCACCTGCGCACCGGGCTCGTTGTCCAGGTACTTCCAGATGAGCTCGATGTCGTCCTGGGCAAGGACGGCCGTGAGGAGGCCGGCCTTGCCGCTGTTGCCGCGGAAGATGTCGGCGAACCGCGACGACAGCACGGCCGCGAAGCCGTAGTTCATCAGGGCCCAGACGGCGTGCTCGCGGCTCGACCCCGTGCCGAAGTCCGGGCCGGCTACGAGGACCGAGCCACCGGCATACCGAGGGTTGTTGAGGACGAAGGAGTCGTCCTTGCGCCAGGCCGCGAAGAGGCCGTCCTCGAAGCCGTCGCGGGTCACGCGCTTGAGGTACTCGGCCGGGATGATCTGGTCGGTGTCGACGTTGCCACGGCGCAACGGCACCCCGACACCGGTGTGGGTGGTGAACTTCTCCATGGCTCAGGCCTCCACGAGATCGGAGTGGTCGGGGTGGTCGCGCCCGTCGGGCAGCGGCGGCAGGTCGGCCGGTGACGAGAGGGTGCCTCGTACGGCCGTCGCCGCCGCAACCAGGGGGCTGACGAGGTGGGTCCGGCCCCCCTTGCCCTGGCGACCCTCGAAGTTGCGGTTCGACGTGGACGCACTGCGCTCTCCCGGCGCGAGCTGGTCGGGGTTCATGCCCAGGCACATCGAGCAGCCGGCGAGCCGCCACTCGGCGCCCGCAGCGGTGAAGACCGCGTCGAGTCCCTCCTCCTGGGCCTGCAGTCGCACCCGTGCCGAGCCGGGCACGACCAGCATGCGCACCCCCGCGGCCACCCGGCGGCCCCTGACGACCTCGGCGACGGCCCGGAGGTCCTCGATGCGGCCGTTGGTGCATGACCCCACGAAGACGGTGTCGACGGCGACCTCGCGCAGCGGCGTGCCCGCCTCGAGACCCATGTAGGCCAGGGCGTTGCGAGCCGCTACCTTGTCGCTCTCGTCGGCGAACGACTCCGGGTCGGGCACGGAGCTGCTCAGCGGCAGACCCTGGCCGGGGTTGGTGCCCCACGTCACGAAGGGCGTGAGGGCCGACGCGTCGAGGTGGACCTCGGTGTCGAAGACGGCGTCGTCGTCGGAGCGCAGCTGCTTCCACGACGCCACCGCGGCGTCCCAGTCGGCGCCGGTCGGCGCGTGGGGGCGACCCTTGACGTAGGCGAAGGTCGTCTCGTCGGGGGCGATCATCCCGGCGCGGGCTCCGGCCTCGATCGACATGTTGCACACGGTCATCCGGGCCTCCATCGACATGGAGCGGATGGCGCTGCCGCGGAACTCGATGACGTAGCCCTGGCCCCCACCCGTGCCGATCTGGGCGATGACCGCCAGGACGACGTCCTTGGCCGTCACCCCGGGCGCCAGCTCTCCGTCGACGTTGACGGCGAGGGTGCGGAAGGGCTTGAGGGAGAGGGTCTGCGTGGCGAGGACGTGCTCGACCTCGGACGTGCCGATCCCGAAGGCGAGCGCCCCGAAGGCGCCGTGGGTCGAGGTGTGGCTGTCACCGCAGACGATCGTCATCCCGGGCTGGGTCAGACCGAGCTGGGGGCCGATGATGTGCACGATGCCCTGGTCGATGTCGCCCATGGAGTAGAGGCGCACCCCGAACTCGTCGCAGTTGCGGCGCAGCGTCTCGACCTGGGTGCGGCTGACGAGGTCGGTGATCGGCCCCGGGGTGGTGGGGACGTTGTGGTCCTCGGTCGCGAGGGTGAGGTCAGGACGTCGTACCGGACGCCCGGCCAGGCGCAGGCCGTCGAAGGCCTGCGGGCTGGTCACCTCGTGCAGGAGGTGGAGGTCGATGTAGAGGAGGTCCGGCTCCCCCTCGGCGCGTCGTACGACGTGCGCGTCCCAGACCTTCTCGGCCAGCGTTCCGGGCATGGAGTGCTCCTTTCCGAGCGACCCCTCGGGTCCGTGGTGGCACGCACGCCTCTGTGCGGCATCCTCGAGGGGTGAGGCACTGCCGGACCAGCGTCGCGCACTTCCCCGGCGCCTGAACTTGCGTCTCAGGCTCTGAGACGTCAGTATCAGTGCATGGACACATCCAGTGGCGTCGGAGTGCTCGACAAGGCGGCCATCGTGCTCGGGGCGCTCGAAGCCGGACCCGCCACCCTCGCCCAGCTCGTCGGGGCGACCGGGCTCGCACGGCCCACGGCCCACCGCCTCGCCGTCGCCCTCGAGCACCACCGCCTCGTGTCCCGCGACATGCAGGGCCGCTTCGTGCTCGGCCCCCGGCTCGGCGAGCTGGCGTCGGCGGCCGGCGAGGACCGGCTGCTCGCGGCCGCCGGTCCGGTGCTCGGCGCGCTGCGCGACCACACCAACGAGAGCGCCCAGCTCTTTCGCCGGCAGGGCGACCAGCGCATCTGCGTCGCCGCGGCCGAGCGGCCGATCGGGCTGCGCGACTCCATACCGATCGGCGCCAGCCTGACCATGCAGGCCGGGTCGGCGGCCCAGGTGCTGCTCGCCTGGGAGGAGCCCGACCGGCTCCACCGCGGCCTGCAGGGCGCGCGGTTCAACGCCACCGCGTTGTCGGCCGTACGCCGCCGCGGCTGGGCCCAGAGCGTCGGCGAGCGAGAGCCGGGGGTCGCGTCGGTATCGGCGCCGGTCCGCGGACCCTCCGGGCGCGTCGTCGCCGCGGTGTCGATCTCCGGACCCATCGAGCGCCTCTCACGCCAGCCCGGCCGGCTGCACGCCGCCACGGTGGTCGCCGGCGCCAACAAGCTCACCGAGGTGCTGCGTCGCCCGCACGGCGGCCTCCCCGGTTGACCCCCCGGTAGCCAGAGAATCACCGCCACCCGGGGGTCGAGGGGTGATTCTGCGGCTACCCAACGGCGGGGCGAGGCGCCGGGCGCACGACACGATTCGGTAACCGCGAAGATCCGTGGCGTCCAGGAGGCAACTCCGGGGCGCACTATGGCGTCTGTTCGGTGAGGCCGCCCACCGAGCGGCGCCATCCGCCCTCGAGGGAGAACACCCGTGACCACTCGCCGCCCCAGCGCCGCACCCCCCACCCGCGCCCAGCTCCGCGTGGACCGGCTCGGCCACCTGCTCCCCGGCCGGACGACGAGGTTCGTCGCTGCGTCCGCCGTGTCCGCCGTCGCGGCCCTCGCCCTGGGGGCCTGCTCGGCGGCTCCGGCGGCGCTCACCTCGTCTGCTGCCAGCCCCTCGAGCACCACCTCCTCGACGACCCCGTCGGCGACCACGGGTGCCGGCGCCCCCGGGTCATCCGGCCCGACGAGCGCGTCCCCGACCACCGCGCCGGTCTCGCCCAGCCCCACCTCGACGGCGGTCGCCCCAGCCCTCCCGGCCGCCCTCACCGCCGGAGCCACCGGCCAACGCGTGCGTGAGCTGCAGTCACGCCTCACCCAGCTCGCGTGGTTCGCCGGCCCCACCACCGGCACGTACGACGCCGCCACCGTCGCCGGGGTCCGCGGCTTCCAGGACAAGCGCACGCTGCCGGTCACGGGGACGTCGGACGCCGCGACGTCGGCCGCCCTCGCCGCCATGACGCGCCTGCCGACCAGCGACGAGATGAACAACGTCCTGCACGCCGGCCCCGCCCTGCTCAAGCAGGGGGCGACGGGGGCGGCGGTGCGCGACCTCCAGGCCCGTCTCAAGCAGATCGGCTGGTGGTCGGGGGCGGTGGTCGACACCTACGGCCCGCAGACGACCGACGCCGTGCGGCAGTTCCAGGCCAAGCGCGCCATCCCCGTCACGGGTGAGGTCGACCAGCGCACCACCGACCGGCTGCGCGGCATGACCCGGACGCCCACGGCCGACGAGCTCACCAACACCGTGCCGAAGCCGGCGACCGGCACCACCGCCGGCCTCGACGCCCGGTGCCTGAAAGGGCGGGTGCTGTGCATCAGCAAGGCATCCCGGTCGCTCACCTGGGTGGTCGACGGCCAGGCACGGATGAGGGTCGACGTGCGCTTCGGCTCCGAGAACAACCCCACGCGTGAAGGCGTCTTCTCCGTCTTCCGCAAGAACCGCGAGTGGACCTCGACGATCTACGGCAGCTCGATGCCGTTCTCGATGTTCTTCAGCGGTGGCGAGGCCGTGCACTACTCCGCCGACTTCGCTGCCCGCGGCTACGCCGGCGCCTCCCACGGGTGCGTCAACGTGCGCGACTACAGCGCGCTGTCGACCCTCTTCGACCTCGTGCAGGTCGGCGACACGGTCGTGGTCAGCTGACCTCGCCGCCCGACGGCCGGGCGCGCGCCCGGCCCGGGGCCACCGCCCAACCCCAGGGGCACGCGGACACCCCGGAACCCACCGTATGGAGCCAGTCCGACGCGGCGGTGCGCTTCGACTGGGGCCCGACGGGGGCCGCGCGCCTGAGCGTCCGTGGAGGGATCCTCGTGGTCGTCGACGTGCTCTCCTTCACGACCTCGGTCGGGGTGGCGGTCGAGCGGGGCACCGCGGTCTACCCCGCCGCGTGGGGGGACGCCCGGGCGGGAGAGCTGGCGGCCCGGGAGGACGCCGTACTGGCCGTGGGTCGCAGCGAGGTCACCGACACCCGCCCGTGGTCGCTGTCGCCGGCGAGCCTGCGGGCGGCTCCTGCCGTGCCCCGCCTCGTGCTCCCCTCACCCAACGGGTCGGCCATCGCCGCGGCCGCCCGCGGGAGCACGGTGGTCGCCGCCTCGCTGCGCAACGCCCGGGTCGTCGGCGCCTGGCTGGCCGCGGCTGTCGCTGGTGGCACCCGCCCGGTCTGCGTCATCGCGGCCGGTGAGCGCTGGCCCGACGGCTCGCTGCGGCCCGCCCTCGAGGACCTCCTGGGCGCCGGCGCCGTCCTCTCGGCCCTCCTGGCCCACGCCGTCGGGCTCGTCGCGTCACCGGAGGCGGACGCCGCCCGCGTCCTCTACGAGGCGCATCCCGAGCCCTCCGACGCCGTACGGGCGAGCGCCTCCGGCCTCGAGCTGGTGCAAGCAGGGTTCGGGGCCGACGTCGAGGTGGCCGTCGAAGAGACCGGCACCGCCGTCCCCGTCCTCTCCGACGGAGCCTTCCGCCAAGCCTCCGACTGACCCCCGAATGACCCCGAATGACCCCCGACTGACCCAGGGGACACCACCCCACCCGACTTCGGTCGGAGGCGTTGGGGTTCAGGGCTTCAGGGCGGCGTGCTTCCTGCGGCTGCCCTCGACCGGGACCGACGACGTCGCCTTTGCCAGACCCGTCTGCGGCATCCCCACGTAGACGCTCTCGTGCGCCCCCGCCGGTACGGCATACGTCTCGTGCCAGATGCCGATGCAGCCAGCGGCCTTGCGGGAGCGGTGGTTGAAGGCCGTCCAGGCCGGGCGGTGCGCGTGGGTGGGGGCAGAGGCGTAGGCGTAGATGTCGGCGGTGCTGCGCCAGTACTGCACCACCGTCAGGCCCTTGCCCCCGAGCAGGGTCCGGGCCTCGAGGAAGCCGAGGTCCTCACCCTCGCCGCGGGCTGCGGCCGCCTTGGCCTGGTAGAGCTCGGTGAGCATGCGGGGCATGGCGAGGAAGACGGGGACCCACTGGTCCACCCGGTAGAGCTTGGTGAAGCGGACCCCGATGAGGAAGACGGCGATCTCGCCGTCGTGGTCGTGGGTCGTCCGACCCGCTTGCGTTTTCGCCATGACCGTCTCCCTCTCGTCACCCGCGGTGGGGCGCGTGAAACTGGATAGTGGAACTCACCAATAATGGATAGCGACACTATCCAATGTCAAGGGTCTGGTCGCCGTCACCGGATGTTCGTCTGCAGGACCACCCAGGGTTCACCTTCGCCCTGTTGCGTCTCAGGTTGTTCCCAGACAACACCCCACAACCCCGCTGCTGGCACCCCGAGCAGCCGAAGGACCCCATGCCACTGTCTCGCCGCACCCTCCTGTCCTCCTCCGCCCTCACCGGAGCCGGTCTCGTTGCCGCCGGAGCCGCCGGAGCCGCCGGAGCCGCCGGCTCGGCGACCGCCGCCGCCGCCACGACCTCCGGGTCCTCCCCCGCCCTCTTCCCACTGCTCGAGTCCGCGCCGGGTGACCTCCTGGCCCTCCCCCGCGGCTTCACGGCGACCGTCGTCGCCGAGTCGGGCGTCACCGAGATCCACGACGGCAGGGGGAAGTCCGTCGGTGCGACCCCGGAGCGGCCGGACGGCACGCTGGCCGTGGCCTCCTCCCGCGGATACCGCCTCGTGCAGAACCACGAGGTGAGCCCCGGCAGCGCGCTGCCCGTGCCCCACGTGGCTGGCACGACCTACGACCGCGGCCTCCTCGCCGGGGGGTGCACCGTCCTCGAGACCACCCGTCGAGGGACGCGTGTCTCCGAGTGGGTGGGCCTGTCCGGCACCTACAGCAACTGCGCCGGTGGACCCACCCCCTGGGGCTCGTGGCTGACCTGTGAGGAGACCGAGGCGAGGGCTGGCACCGTCATCGGCAGCACGACGCTCGAGAAGGACCACGGCTACGTGTTCGAGGTCTTCGCCGACGTCCCTGCCGCCCAGGTCCCGAGGCCGATCAGGGCCTGGGGCCGCGCGCCCCACGAGGCCGTGGTCGTCGAGCCCTCCCGCACCCGGGTCTACCTCACCGAGGACGCGAGCAGCCCCACCGGCCTGTTCTACCGGTGGACCGCCCCGACCGGCTACCGCCTTGCCGCCCGGATCGCCGACCACCTCGGTCCTGACGACGGCACCCTCGAGGCGCTGGCCGTCGTCGCGCCCGACGGCGGCATCCTGCCCGACCTGGCCTACGTCACGGCGGCCCAGATCGGTCGCCCCTTCCGCACCCGCTGGGTCCGCATCCCCGACCGCCACGCCCGCGACACCTCGCTGCGCGCGCAGCTGCCGGCCGACAAGGTCACCCACAGCAAGAAGCTCGAGGGTGCGTGGGGAGACCGCAAGGGCCTGTACTTCGTGGCGAGCTTCGCCTTCTCGGCCGGCGACCTGCCGGCTGACGCGACGCCCCACGACGGACAGCTCTGGTATTACGAGTACGCCACGCAGACGCTCACGCTCGTCGCCTACTTCCCCTACAACGCGCTGCTGCACAGCGAGACCATCGACCCCGAGACCGGGCTGGGACGCAGCCTCGACCTCGCCTTCGACGGGCCGGACGGGTGCCACGTGTCGCCGTACGGGAGCCTCGTGCTGACGGAGGACGGCAACACCGCCAACCACCTGCTGTCCTGGACCCGAGACCTCGGAGCGCAGGCGATCGCGCGCAACCTCATCGTGCAGGAGCAGAACTCCGCGGGCAAGAACGTCTACAGCGAGATGACCGGGCCCTGCTTCACCCCCGACGGGCTCTACCTCTTCGGCAACGTGCAGGAGCCGGGACACGTGTTCTCGATCAGCGGCCCCTGGCGGCGCCACCTCGGCTGACGGGCAGCATCACGCGTCGAGGGCCTTGCCGATCCGCTCGGCAAGGTCCTCGACCTCGTCGTCGGTCATGACGAAGGCCGGGGAGATCTGGATGCCGCCGGTGCCGACCGCGCGGGTCGCGACGCCGAAGCGGCGCAGCGTCTTCGCGAGCGCCATGGCCTCGCCGACCTCGTGGAGCTGGACCGCCGCGAGCGCCCCTGTGCCGCAACGTACTTCGGCAACCCGCTCGTGGGCGGCCAGGGGGGTGAGCTTCTCGGCCAGCGTCGTCTCGAGTCGTGACGCCTCGTCGAGCAGGCCCTCGCGCTCGATGATCGCCAGGTTGGCGAGGGCCACCGCGGCGGCGGTGGCGTGGCCGGAGTAGGTGTAGCCGTGGCGCCACCAGGTGCCGCCGTCGGGGCGGAAGAACGGCTCGGCCACCCGGGGGGCCACGAGCACGGCCCCCATCGGGACGTAGCCCGAGGTCAGGCCCTTGGCGGTGGTGACCATGTCGGGCTCGAGCCCGAACCGGCTGGAGGCGAACCAGGATCCGCCGATCCTCCCGTAGCCGGTGACGACCTCGTCGGCCACGAAGAGCACGTCGAGCTCGGTGCAGACCTTGCGGACACCGGTGAGGTAGTCCGGCGGCGGCGGGTAGACGCCGCCGGCTCCCATGACCGGCTCGCAGAAGAAGGCGGCGACCTTGTCGGCACCGATCCGCTCGATCGTCGCGCGCAGGTCGTCGACGTCGTCCCAGGCGACGGTCGCGGTGTCGGGGACGAGCACGCCGTACCCCTGCGTGTTGCCCGGCAGGCCGCCGAGGGCGGTGCCCGCGTAGTGCATGCCGTGGTAGGCGTTGGTGCGACCGATGACGTGCGTCTTCTCGGGCTTGCCCGCCTCGACCCAGTAGCGGCGGGCGAGCTTGGCGGCGGTGTCGATGGAGTCCGACCCACCGGAGGTGAAGAAGACCTTCGAGCCCGGCACCGGGGCGATGCCCGCCAGCTTCTCGGCCAATTCGACCGTCGGGGCTGTCACGAAGTCACCGAAGGTGTGGTAGGCCGCCAGCTTGCGCATCTGGGCTGCTGCTGCGTCGGCCACCTCCGCGCGTCCGTGGCCGATGTTGGTGAACCACAGACTGGCCGTCGCGTCGAGGTAGTGGTTACCGTCGACGTCCCACACGTGGGCGCCCTCGCCGCGGTCGATGACGAAGTCACCGGCCTGCTCCACTGCTCCCATGTCCGAGAAGGGGTGCCACAACGCGCCCATCGGGTGCCTCCAGTCCGCGATCACCGTACGGCGTGCCGCCCACCGGCCGCCCGCAGCGACGCTATCGCAGCAGGTCGAGGCGGTACTCCGCCTCACCGTGCTCCGCGCCCAGGTTGGGCTCGAGCCAGTCGAGGACGTGCACCGCAGTCCGCACGAACCCCACCCGCTCCAGCACCCGGCAGGAACCCGTGTTGACGGCCATCGTCGTCGCCACGAGGGTGCGGGCACCCAGCACGGCCGACGCGTGGTCGACTGCTGCGTGGGCCGCCTCGGTCGCCAGCCCACGGCCCCAGGCCCGCCTCACCAGACGGAAGCCGAGCTCGAGGACCGCGGACCCCCTGGCCCCCTGCGCCCAGCCGTAGACCGGTCCGTCGTCCGGCACCCGCGGCACGAGGCTCACCCACCCGACGAACCCGCCCGTGACGCGGTCCTCGAGGCAGAAGCGACCGTGGCCGGGGAGCTCCGCAGCCAGGGCGAGCATGGGGGTGAGGACCTCGCTCGTCACCCGGTCGAGGGGGACTGCACCGCCCTGCAGGTGCCGCATCACCTCGGGGTCGCCCACGAGCTGGTGGACGAGCGGGCCGTCGGCCGGGGTGAAGGCCCGCACCAGCAGACGCGGTGTCGCGCGCGGGACCGGCGCGCGTCCTGCTGTCGGGTGAGGCGGCGGCACGTCCCGACCCTACGTGGGCAGGGAGGCAGGCATAGGCTCGTCGACGACCCGGGGGGGCTGGACCTGCGACGAGGGAGCGGTGGCGCATGACACTGAGGATCGGTTACAAGGCGTCGGCGGAGCAGTTCGCTCCCCGTCAGCTGCTCGACTACGCGGTGCTCGCCGAGGAGGTCGGCCTCGACAGCGTGATGATCTCCGACCACTTCCAGCCCTGGCGCCACCACGGCGGGCACGCGCCGTTCTCGCTGGCCTGGCTGGCCGCGGTCGGTGAGCGCACCGAGCGGGTGCAGCTCGGCACCTCGGTGATGACCCCGACCTTCCGCTACAACCCTGCCGTCGTCGCCCAGGCCTTCGGCACCCTCGGGTCGCTCTACCCCGGGCGCGTCATGCTCGGGGTCGGCTCCGGGGAGGCCCTCAACGAGGTCGTCGTCGGCTCGGTCGACAGCGAGGACGGCTGGCCGGAGTTCAAGGAGCGGTTCGCCCGGCTGCGCGAGTCGGTGGCCCTGATGAAGCAGCTGTGGACGCAGGACCGGGTGACCTTCGAGGGTGACTACTACTCCACCAAGGACGCCACGGTCTACGACAAGCCGGAGCAGCCGGTGCCGGTCTACGTCGCGGCCGGCGGGCCCCTCGTCGCGCGGTATGCGGGTCGCGCCGGTGACGGGTTCATCTGCACCTCGGGCAAGGGCGCCGAGCTCTACACCGACAAGCTCCTGCCGGCCGTCGACGAGGGCCTGGAGAAGTCGGGCCGCACCCGCGACGACATCGACAGGATGATCGAGATCAAGCTGTCGTGGGACCCCGAGCGCGACCGGGCCGTGGAGAACTGCCGCTTCTGGGCGGCGCTGTCGCTGACGGCCGAGCAGAAGCACGGCACGAGCGACCCGCTCGAGATGGAGCGGCTCGGAGACGAGCTCACGGACGAGCAGGTGGCCGGTCGCTGGATCGTCTCCGACGACCCCGACGAGGTCATCGCAGCGGTCAAGCCCTACGTCGACTGGGGCTTCAACCACCTCGTCTTCCACGGTCCGGGGCACGACCAGGAGCGCTTCCTGCGGACCTTCGGCGAGCGCGTGCTTCCCGGCCTGCGCGAGCTCGGCTGAGCGGAGTCCCCCGTCCACCATGGCTCTTCACGTCGTCAGCGACCCCCACGGCCACCGTGACGAGCTCGCCCGCGCGCTGCAGCAGGTGGGCCTGCTCGACGCCGCCGAGGGCTGGGCGGGCGGCACCGACCAGCTGTGGGTGCTCGGTGACTTCTTCGACCGCGGGCCCGACGGCGTGGGTGTGGTCGACCTCGTCCGCCGCCTGCAGGGCGAGGCAGCCGCCGCCGGCGGGCTCGTCGGCGCCGTACTGGGCAACCACGAGGTCCTGGCCCTCGGCACCCGACGCTTCGGTGAGACCCCTGTCGGTGGCTGGCTCGGGTCGAGCTTCGCGGCCAGCTGGGTGCTCAACGGGGGGTTGGCGCACGACCAGGACCGGCTGACCGACGACCACCTCGCGTGGATCGCGGCGCTGCCGGCGGTCGCCGTCGTCGACGGCTGGCTGCTCATGCACTCCGACACGACCGAGTACCTGAAGTGGGGGGCGTCGGTCGACGAGGTGAACGACGCCATCGGCGTCGCCCTGGCCGGCGGGGTCGACGACGTGTGGAGCGTATGGAGCGACCTCACCGACCGCTACGCCTTCACCGGCCGCCGCGGCGACCGCACCGCCGCACGCGTGCTCGCCCGCCTCGGTGGCGAGCGGATCGCCCACGGCCACAGCATCGTCGCGACGCTGCAGCCGGGCCGCGTCGACCCCAGTGCCACCCGGGGCGCCTACTCCTATGCCGGCGAGCTGGCCCTCGCCGTCGACGGTGGGCTCTACGCCGGTGGCCCACTGCTCGTCGTGCCGCTCGCCACCCTGCCCAGCCGCTGACCCCACCCCCCCGGGAGTCTCGTCACGGTCTGTGGCGGGCCCGGCGGCCCGACCCACCCCCCTCCCGGCCGGCCCGGCCCGTCCCCCCCACCCCCACCCCCACGTCGCCTTGTTGCCCGTAACGTGCCCAAATCTCGTCCCGTACGAACGGATTCGGGCGGTTGCGCGGCAACAAGCGGTCGTTGGGGGGCGGGGCGGGGGGTCAGCGGCGCCAGGTGTCGCGGAGGTTGACGAGCAGGACGACGGCTGCCGCCACCCCCAGCAGCGCGACCGAGGCCCAGAGCAGCTGCTGCACCACGAGGTCCCCCGCCACGACGAGGAGCAGCACCAGCCCGAGGCGACGCAGGAAGCTGCCGAGGTAGCCCCGGGCGAACGCCTCGACGGAGAGGATCGCGGCTAAAGCCAGCACCGCGACCACCGGGCGGTACGGAGTCGTCGGCAGGAGCAGGTAGGCGACGAGACCCAGCAGGAGCGGGGTGCTGACGACCGACCACGTGAGCAGCAGCCGCTCGCGGGCCCGCTCCTCCCGCGAGAGGGGCAGCCGGCGGTGGCGCAGGTGGTCGTGCGGCTGAGCCGGCGGCGTCTCGCCGTCCAGCCGGCGCCGTACGGTGCGCCGTTCGTCGAGGAGGCTGGCCCGCCGCATCCTCGCCTCGTGCAGCGATCGCTCCTGCGCGGTGAGGTCCTGCCTGGCGGGGGCGTTCGGAGCCAGCCCGGACGCGGCCGCCATCAACCGCTCTCGACCGCTCACCCCGTCGTCCCTCAGTCGCCGGATCTCCTGGTCGAGACGCTCGGCGTGGGCCAGGACCGCCGCGCGTTCGAGGTCGCGGTTGGCGGCGACCTTGGCCAGGCCGGCCCAGCCCACCGGGTCCCCCCACGACGGGCGCACGGTGCCGTCGCGTTCGTAGCGTGGCCCCGCCGGTCCCCGCTCGCCGCCGAGGCGGTCACGGGTGTCGTGGCCCCACAGCCCGCGGAAGTCGCGCACCCAGGGTGTCTCGTCGTCGACGACGACGGGAGTCCACCCGAGGTCGCCCCCCGGGCCGATCACCGCGCCGTCCCCGCGCGCGTAGTCGACGTAGGGGATACCGAGGCTCTCGCCGTGGGCGGCGCGCGTCCACGGCGTGAGGAGTGTGGCCAGCGCGCGGAGCACCCCGACGACGCCCTTCCACCGCGGGGGCACGACGGTGACGAGGTACTCCCCCGGCAGGAAGGCTCCGGAGTGGGAGCCCGCACCGGCGAAGACGACCGGGTGGCGCCCGTCGACGACGGTGAGGTCGGGGTCGTCCCACCGCCGCCGCAGGTCGTCTCCGACCTCGTCGTGGGAGGAGAAGACCACCCACCGGGGCACAGGGAGACCGTCCTCCAGCGTGGCGTGGTCGAGGTAGATGGTGACCTGCTCCCAGTCGCCCTCGTGCTCGTTGACTCCCGAGAAGCCCGAGCGCCAGTTGTTGAAGCAGAAGAAGAACCAGTACTGCAGCACCAGCCAGTCACCGTCGCGCAGCACCCGCCCGTGGTAGCGCGGCGTGCCGGGCTCGAGGTGCTCCTGCTGCACGGCGAGGGCCGAGGCGGCGCTCCCTCCGGGCACGGCCCCCCGGAAGAGCAGCGAGGCCCGGCTGGCGGCGTCGACGAGGCGGCCGAGCAGGCCGACCCGGGCCAGTCGGTGCGCTGCGCGGAAGTGGGGCCGCACCGCCCGGAACCACAGCCGCACGCGCTGCACCCGCGAGGCCTGGTCGGGCAGGCCCGACAGCGTGAGGGGCGAGCCGTCGTACGAGGTGCCGAGGGCCGCCAACCGCTCGAGGGTGAGCTCCCCGGTGGGAGCCAGGAGCTCGAGCGTGTCGTCGGGCCGGCGCAACCAGAGGCGGCACTGCCGCACGTAGGCGTCGACGCCCACGGGCAGGAAGAGCTCGCCCTCGGTGAGCTGCAGCACCGGCTCGAAGGCCTGGAGCAGCTCCCGGTCCGCGTCGACGTCCACCATCAGGTCAGTCTGCCAAGGTCGCTGCGACGCCGGCCGCGCGGGCGGTCCTCACCGGTCACCCCCCACCCGTACGGCGGCTCGCAGCCGCTCGAGCGGGTCGAGCCGGTGGTAGACCCGCTCGGTCTCCTCGATGCCCGCAAGGAAGCGCTGGTAGGTCGTCGCCGCAAGCAGCTCCGCGACGGGGTCGAGCAGGCTCAGGGCCCGCGCGGGGTCGGAGCCGGGCACGGCGGTGGCCCAGGCCTCGACCCAGAGGTGGCGGGTGCGCTGCGGCAGGACGGCCCCGTCGAGGCGCTCGATGAACGCGCGCAGGTCGAGCAACGGGTTGCCAATGAGCGCGTCGCCCCAGTCGAGCAGGGTGAGACCCCCTCGCGGGGCGGCGGCGTCACGACGCCAGTTGCCGGGGTGGAGGTCGCCGTGGACCACCGTGTCGGGGACGCCGCACTCGTCGACCCGCGCCATCAGCCCCGGCAGGTCGCTCGCGAGGCGCTCGACGGCACCGAGCTCCTCGGGTGTCAGCCCCTCCTGCACCGTCGGGTGCCGGACGAGTGCGTGCACGGCGGCGACGAGGGGGTCGGGCCCGTGCGTCGGCGACGCCGGCGGCCAGGAGGTGGTCGGTGTCGACGACCAGAGCGGCCTGGACCGCCACCCAGCGCTCGACCATCGCCGAGACGACTTCGCCGTCGCCCAGGCCCCACTGGTCGTCACCGCTGATCTCGGTCATGAGCACGGCTCGCCGCGAAGGGTCGTGGGCGAGCACCGTGGGCACCAGGTCGTCATCCACCCGACGGACCAGGGCCATCACCTCGGCCTCGTCGGCGAGGAAGGGTGGGACGGCCTTGAACCACACGGTCCCCTCCGCGGTCTCCGCCGTGACGATCAGCGAGAGGTTCCACGACTTGCGTTGCCGCAGGGGGCCCCTGCGACGACGCCCGCACCCGGCGAGCGCGGCGTCGATGACGTCGCCCAGGTTGTCGAGACCGCTCGGCTCGGCCCACCACAGCCGGTGGGTCGGATCGCTTTCGAGCGCAACGGCGTTCGTCGCCGAGACCGGCCGCAGGGCGGCCGGCGGACCAGACCCCGGCGAGAGCTGGGCGAGGTAGCTGACCTGCCCCCCGGCAAACGGCTCGACGGTCGTGAGCAGCCGCAGGACGGTCACCTCGACCCCCAGCGCCCGACGGGCGGCCCCGACGACCTCCCCGACCTCGGGCCACCAGGGTGAGGGGCAGGAGGGTAGTGGCGGAGTCTCACCCAGGACCTCACCGGAGCGGTCGCAGACGACGAGGGTGGCCGTGCGGGGCGGCGGGGGCACGAACGGGATCCTGCCACCGACGGGGTGGCGGCCGCTTCGCGGCCGGTCGGGACCTTCGCCCCTGACCTGACGTCTGAGTCCTGCCTACGGTCGAGAGGAGGGCATACGAGTGGAAGGTCCGTCATGAAGAAGCACCTGCTGGTCCTGGGTGCCGGCACGGCCGGCACGATGGTCGTCAACCGTCTCAGGCCGGCTCTGCCGGCCCAGGACTGGGACATCACCGTCGTCGACCGCGATGACCGGCATCAGTACCAGCCCGGCTACTTGTTCCTTCCTTTCGGTACCTACACCGAGGCACAGGTGACCCGAGCGCGGCACGCCCTGATCCACGACGGCGTCGACCTCGTGATGGGCGAGGTGGACGTGATCCACCCTGAGACGAACGCGGTGGACCTGACGGACGGCCGGGTCCTGACCTACGACTACCTGGTCATTGCTTCAGGCACCTCGCCGCGCCCGGACCAGACGCCGGGTGTGCTCGGGACGGAGTGGCGCCGCAGCATCTTCGACTTCTACACCTACGACGGGGCGCTGGCCCTGCGCGAGGCACTGAGGACCTTCGACCACGGCCGGTTGGTGGTCCACGTCACGGAGATGCCCATCAAGTGCCCGGTCGCACCGTTGGAGTTCACCTTCCTCGCCGAGGCGTGGCTGCGCCAGCACGGGCTGCGCGACAGGGTCGAGCTGGTTTACGTCACCCCGCTACCGGGTGCCTTCACCAAACCCCTCGCCTCGGCACGTCTCGGATCGATGCTCGAGGACCGCAAGATCGTCGTCGAAGCAGACTTCCTGGTCGAGCACATCGATCCCGAGACCAAGACCCTCGTGTCGTACGACGAGCGCGAGGTGCCGTTCGACCTGCTCGTGACCGTCCCCCTGAACATGGGTGCCGACTTCGTGGCCCGATCCGGCCTGGGGGACGAGCTCAACTACGTGCCGGTCGACAAGCACACGCTGCTGTCCACCGCTCACAGCACCATCTTCGCGGTCGGCGACGCCTGCGACATCCCCGCGTCCAAGGCCGGGTCCGTCGCCCACTTCTCGGTCGAGATCTTCGCTGACAACTTCCTGCAGCACGTCGCCGGACAACCGATGACCGGATCCTTCGACGGCCACACCAACTGCTTCATCGAGTCCGGCGACCACAAGGGACTGCTCATCGACTTCAACTACGACACCGAGCCCCTGCCCGGCAAGTTCCCTCTGCCCGTCATCGGGCCGATGGACCTGCTCAAGGAGACCCGGGCCAACCACCTCGGCAAGCTGGCGTTCCGCTGGATCTACTGGAACATCCTGCTCCCAGGGCGCCCGATACCGCTGCCATCGCACATGTCGATGCTCGGCAAGTCCGCCGACGACATCCCGAAGAACGAGGGATGAGCGCCATGCCCGTGACGACCATCGACGGCCACCAGATCGCCGTCGACACCGAAGGCTTCATGACCGAGTACGCCGAGTGGGACGAGGCACTGGGTGCAGTCCTCGCCGCCCAGATCGGCATCGACCTCACCGACCAGCACTGGGAGGCCATCCGGTTCCTGCGCCGGGACTTCGCCGACAAGGGCGTGACGCCCACCCTGCGCCGGGTCAGCATCGTGGGCCAGATCCCCACCAAGACCCTGTTCCAGCTGTTCCCCCAGAAGCCGGCCAAGAAGATGGCGTACATCGCCGGCCTGCCCAAACCACACGGCTGCGTCTGACCCGCGTCCGACGCTTCAAGGAGAGATCACTCATGACCACCACCACCACCCCGCAGGCTGCGCCTCTCGTGCCGTCGTTCGACGACGGGAAGACCGGTCGCACCCTGGCCATCATCTGTTCCAAGGGAACCCTCGACATGGCCTACCCCGGCCTGATCATGGCCAACGCCGCACTCGGCGAGGGCGTCGAGACCCACCTGTTCTTCACCTTCTGGGGCCTCGACATGATCAACAAGAAGACCATGGCTGACCTCCAGATGACGATGCTGGGAAACACCGCCACCCACCTGCCTCAAGGCCTGGGCGGCCTGCCCGGGATGACCGCGATCGCGACCGCGCGGATGAAGAAGTCCATCGCGGACCTCGACGTCCCCGAGGTGCCCGACTTCCTCGAGCAGATCGTCGCCTCCGGCGGCCACCTCTGGGCCTGCCGGATGTCCACCGACATGAACCACCTGACCAAGGACGACCTCTACGACGACGTCGAGGCGATCATCAGCGCCAGCGACTTCATCGACAAGACCGAAGGCGCGCAGCTCCTCTTCGTCTGAGCCCGCCCACAGCAGAGCGAGATGCCTGAAGACAACGGGCCTGACGCGCTGTCACGCGTCGGTCAGGTGAGGGTGGCAGTCGTCGACCTCATGACGGAGACGCCAACGAGCCGGAGGTGGCGAACGTGGCAATGTACGACCGGCTCCTCACCCGAGACGAAGGACCACCGATGAACAGCACTGACACCACCACCACCACCACCATGCCGAGGATCGGCGACCCCGCACCGGCGTTCACCGCCCACACCACCCAGGGCGACATCACCTTCCCCGCGGACTACGCCGGCCGCTGGGTCGTGCTGTTCTCGCACCCGGGCGACTTCACTCCCGTCTGCACGAGCGAGTTCATGACGTTCGCATCGCGCCAGGCCGAATTCGCCGAGGTCAACACGGCCCTCGTCGGGCTGTCCGTCGACAGCGTGCACAGCCACATCGCCTGGTTGCGCACCATCCAGGAGAAGATGGTGTACCGAGACATGATCAATGTCGAGGTGACCTTCCCCCTCATCGACGACGTGTCGATGGAGATCGCCCACGCCTACGGCATGATCATGCCGGGCGAGGCCACGACCCAGGCGGTGCGCGCGGTCTTCGTCATCGACCCCCACGGCATCGTCCGCACGGTCATCTACTACCCGCTGTCACTGGGCCGCAACGTCGACGAGATCCTGCGAGTGGTCGTGGCCCTGCAGACCGCTGACGCCTTCGACGTGGCCACACCCGCCGACTGGGTCCCGGGTGAACGCGTCATCGTGCCTCCCGCCGGCTCCTGCGGCACGGCCAAGGAGCGTATGGCGGGTCAGTCGGCGGACATCGAGTGCGTCGACTGGTTCTTCTGCACCAAGGAGATCACCAAGGAGCAGATCGACGAGAAGCTGCACGCCCACACCAGCGTCTGAGCAACCCGTCGCGGCCATTGGCCCCGGGGGTCGACCTCCCGGACGCGGGACGTCATACCGCCGTCCCTGCCCTCACCGCGACGTAGCCGGCCACGACGACGAGGAGGGCGGCGAACGCGCGGGTGAGGCTGACGCCCGAGATGCGGTCGGCCACCCGCTTGCCTGCGAGCGACCCGGCGATGGCGGCGAGGGTGAAGGGGACGACGACAGCCCACGGTACGGCGCCGCTGCCGAGGCGTTCGATGAAGGCGCCGAGGCTGGTGATGGAGATGACGACCAGCGACGTGCCCACGGCGACGGGCATGGCGAAGCCCATCGCCAAGACCAGCGCGGGCACGATGAGGAAGCCGCCACCGACGCCGAGGAAGCCGGTGAGGAAGCCGACGACGAGGGCGGTGATCACGACCCGGGATGCGGCTCCCGGCCCCCGGGGGCGTTCGCCCTCCTCGTCCTCGCCGGGTGCGTCGGAGGCGTCGTGACGGGTGCGCGCGAACATCGCGAGGGCGGCGACGATCATCAGGGCGGCGAAGGCGAGGAGCAGCACCTGGGGATTGACCAGGCGGTTGACCGCCGAGCCACCGACGGAGGCGGCGACGCCGAGCACCCCGAAGATTCCTGCCGCCCGCCACTGCACCCTGCCGGCCCGGGCGTGCCCGACGGCCGCGGTGATGGCGGTGATGCCGACGATGACCAGCGAGGCGGTGGTGGCCTCCTGCGGCGCCTGCCCGAGGGCGTATACGAGCACGGGTACGGTGAGGATGGAGCCGCCGCCGCCCAGCGCACCGAGGGAGAGGCCGATGACCACCCCCGCGAGGATGGCGATGGCGAGCATCAGATCACCCTCCCGGGGCTCTCGTCGGTGGTCACGACGGACAGACCGGCGGCCTGCCACGCTTGCATACCGCCGGTGAGGTTGGTGGCGTCCACGCCGGCGGCGGTGAGGGCGGCGACGGCCTGTGAGGACCGCGCGCCGGAGCGGCACACCGCGATGACCCGTCGTCGGGTCGGGAGGGTAGCGGGATCGAGGCCGCCGAGGGGGTGGTGGACGGCGTCGGGCGCATGGCCGGCCGCCCACTCGTCCTCCTGGCGCACGTCGACGAGCACGGCGTCTCCGGCGCGGACACGCTCGGCTGCCGCCGCGGGGTCGATCTCGGGCTGGGGGCTCGGGTTCATCGTGGTCTCCGTTGGTCGGGGCCGGGAGGAGGGCCAGGGAGGGCGCCGGAGGGCGCCATCCGGTAGCCGGTGGTGCGGGAGAACTCGGCGCTCACCGCGAAGCGGTCACCGCGCACGAGGGTGCGGCGCAGCTCGGTGGGGATGCCGCCCAGGCAGCCGATGCGTTCGATGGACAGGGCCGCGGTGCGGGTGCCGATACCGAGCAGCCGGCGCTCGGCGCCCGTCGGGATGACGGCTCGGACCTGCTCGCGGCCTCCGGTGAGGTGGATGCCGCAGCGGGCGGCGAGCTCGGTGTAGAGCGCGGTGTGGGTGAAGTCGGCGTCGAGCAGGGGCCGGGTCAGCGCCGCCGGGAGCCAGGCGTGGTCGTGCGCGAGGGGTTCGTCACCGGCCATCCGGCGGCGCTCGAGGTGCAGCAGCGCGGCCTCGGGCGGCAGCTCGAGCAGGGCGGCGACCTCGGTGTCGGTGACGATCTCGAGGGCGAGCACCTCGCTGCGCTGGGCCAGCCCGGCGGCCTCAACCGAGGCGTGCAGCGAGTAGAGGGCTCCAAGCGGCTGCTGGATCAGGCTCGGGTCGGCGACCCTCGGAGGGCGGCCGCGCGAGCCGACGAGGACGCCGTCGGCGCGCAGACCGCTCACCGCCTGGCGGACGGTCTGCCGGCTGACGCCGTACTCGTCGCCCAGCGCCATCTCGCCGGGGAAGTCGCGCGAACCGCTGAACTCGCCGGCCTCGACCCGCAGCACGAGGTCGTCCCTGACCTGGGCCCAGAGCGGCAGGGGGCTCGTGCGGTCGAGTGGCCGCGTGGGCTGAGGGGATACTCCTGGGGGCATATTCCGAGTATAGTCAGTTGTACGTACATCCGTATACCAACGGCCCCGTGCCGTCCCTCACGAAGGAGTGGGCATGCCCGCACGCACCAGCCACAAGGTCGTCGTCATCGGCGGAGGCAACGCCGGCATCGCCACCACCGCCCAGCTCCAGCGCGCGGGTGTGGAGGACGTCGCCGTCATCGAGCCGTCGACCACGCACTACTACCAGCCGCTCTGGACCTTGGTGGGCGGCGGCCTCGCGCCCGCGTCGGCAGCCTCTCGGCCGCAGGCCGACGTGATGCCGAAGGGCGCCACGTGGATCACCGACCGGGCCGAGCAGGTCGACCCCGTCGCACAGGTCGTCACCCTGGGCTCCGGTCGGGAGGTGGGCTACGACCACCTCGTCGTCGCCCCGGGCATCCAGCTCGACTGGGACCGGGTCCCCGGCATGGCCGCAGCCCTGCAGACGCCGTCCGTCTCCAGCAACTACCGCTTCGATCTCACCGCCCGGACCTGGGAGCAGATCCGGGCCCTGCGGTCCGGTACCGCGGTCTTCACGATGCCGGGCGGGCTGATCAAGTGCGCCGGCGCGCCGCAGAAGATCGCCTACCTCGCCGCCGACTACTGGCGGCAGCAGGGCGTGCTCGACCAGATCCGCGTCGTGCTCGTGCTGCCCACCCCCGGCATGTTCGGCGTCAAGGAGTTCGCCGACGAGCTCGAGAAGGTCGTCGCCCGCTACGGCATCGAGGTGCACAAGAACAGCGAACTGTGCTCCGTCGACCCCGACGGACGCCGGGCGACGATCCGCGACAACGCCGAAGGGACGAGCCAGAAGATCGCCTACGACTTCATGCACGTCGTCCCCCCGCAGTCCGCCCCGGACTGGGTCAAGGCGAGCCCCCTGAGCGACCCCGACAACCCCGCCGGCTACGTGCAGGTCGACAAGCACACGCTGCAGCACACCCGCTACGGCAACGTCTTCGCCCTCGGCGACGCCGGCTCCACGCCGAACTCCAAGACCGGGGCGGCCATCCGCAAGCAGGCCCCCGTGCTGGTGGAGAACCTCTGGGCCAGCCTCGCAGGGCAGCCGCTCACGGCCAGCTACGGCGGGTACGCCTCCTGCCCCCTGACGACGGCGCGCGACAAGATGCTCCTGGCCGAGTTCGACTACACCATGAAGCCGACACCGAGCATCCCCGTCATCGACACCACGAAGGAACGCCGTGACATGTGGTACCTCAAGCGCTACGGCCTGCCGTTGCTCTACTGGAACGCGATCCTCACCGGGCGGGCATGACCTCTTCCTCCGGCCGGACCCGGCGAGCCGTGGTGGCGTGGACCTTCGTCACGGTGCAGATGGTGCTGCTCGCCGTCCTGACCGCGCTGCCGTTCACCGGCGGCGGGACGGTCTCCGTCGAGGCCACGTGGGTCGGCTACGGCCTGAGCCTGCTGGGTCTCGTCGGCGTCGCGATCGCGAGCCGCCGGCTGGGCCGGGGCCTGACGGCCTCTCCGATGCCCAACGCCAGGGCGCAGCTGCAGGTCGACGGCCTCTACGCCTGGGTGCGGCACCCGATCTACACCGCCGTCCTGCTCTTCGGGCTGGGACGGGTGGTGGGCACCGTCGGGTCGACACGGGTCTTCTGGTCGGTGGTCTTCTTCGCAGCCCTCGTGGCCTGGCTGGTCGCGAAGTCGACCTGGGAGGAGGCTCGCCTGCGGGAGCGGTTCCCCGGCTACGGTGACTACGCATCGGCAACAGCGAGATTCGTCCCGCGGTCGGTCCGCCGACCTCGGCGGTGACGCGGGACGACACGCGGGGCTGCCTCAGGCCAGCGTGAGGAAGAGCTTCTCCATCGTGGCCTGGTCCTCGGCGTTGATGCCATCGGGCGAGGTGAGGCACTCCCTCATCCCGGAGGAGACGATGGCGAAGCCGGCCCGGTCGAGGGCGCGGTTGACGGCGGCGAGCTGCATGACGACGTCCTTGCAGTCGCGGCCCTCCTCGATGAGGCGGATCACGCCTCCGAGCTGCCCCTGGGCGCGGCGTAGTCGGTTGATGACCGGAGCCATGTCGTTGTCGTTCAGAGTGACCATGAGATGCCCTTCAGGGGGTGGAGTGGAGCTCGAGCAGTGACGACCGGTGTCAGGGTGCTTCGGTCAGGCGGTGACGGACGACTCCTGCGCGGCCCTGGCGACCCGCGCGCGGACATCGTCCATGTCGAGCGCACGGACGCCGGCGATGACCTCTTCGAGACCGGCGGCCGGCAGTGCTCCGGGCTGGCTGAAGACCATGATCCCGTCGCGGAAGGCCATCAGGGTGGGGATCGACGTGATCCCGGCGGCACCGGCGAGGGCCTGCTCAGCCTCGGTGTCGACCTTGCCGAAGACGATGTCGGAGTGCTTCAGGGACGCCGCTTCGTAGACCGGGGCGAACATCCGGCACGGCCCGCACCAGGAGGCCCAGAAGTCGACGAGGACGATCCCGCCGGCGTTGACCGTGGTCTCGATGGTGGCTGCGGTCAGGTTCTGGGTGCTCATGGCTGCTCTTTCTGAAGCGGGAATCGAGGGGGACGATACCTCATGGGGTATCAAGACCAAGAGGGGGCGGGATGTTCCCGTCCGATCGTGACACACGGACTGTATACCCCCAGGGGTACTACCGTCGTCGCTGTCTTAATTTGAGATATGCCCCGGGGGGTACTACTATCGACTCGTCGGACATACCCCAAAGGGTATACGGCCCCTACGAGCAGGAGTCAGTGCATGTCGAACGAGATCGCCACCCAGCCCACGATCGTCCCCATCGAGACGGCATCGCTCGGAGACCGGTCCTACCTCGCCCACGACGGTGAGGTCGCGGTCGTCGTCGACCCCCAGCGCGACATCGACCGTGTGCTCGACCTCGCGGCCGAGCACGGGGTGCAGATCACCGACGTCTTCGAGACACACATCCACAACGACTACGTCACCGGCGGGCTCGCGCTGGCGCAGGCCACCGGGGCGACATACCACGTCAACGCCGACGACCCAGTGACCTACGCGCGGCACCCGGTCCGCGACGGAGACATCGTCGAGGTCTCCCCGCGGATGCGGGTGCGGGTCATCGCCACCCCGGGCCACACCTACACCCACCTGTCCTACGCCCTCGAGAGCCGCAACGGCGCGAACGGCGGGAGCGACACCGTCGCCGTCTTCACCGGCGGTTCACTCCTCTTCGGCGCCACCGGTCGCCCCGACCTCCTGGGTCCCGACCACACCGACTCGTTGGTGCGCCACCAGTACGCCTCTGCCCACCGCCTCGCCCACGAGCTGCCGGCCCACACCCACGTCATGCCCACCCACGGCTTCGGGTCGTTCTGCTCCGCCGGGTCGACCGGGGACACCACGGCCTCGACCATCGCCGACGAGCAGGTGCGCAACCCGGTCCTCACCGAGTCCGAGGCGCAATGGGTCGACGAGACCCTCGCCGGCCTCGACGCCTACCCCGCCTACTACGCGCACATGGGCCCGGCCAACACCGCCGGACCGGCACCGGCCGACCTGAGCACCCCCAGCCTCGCCGACAAGCAGACCCTGGCGGACCGGATCGCCGGCGGCGAGTGGGTCGTCGACCTGCGCACCCGCACCGCCTTCGCCGCAGGACACGTCACCGGCACCCTCAACATCGGCCTCGACGGCCAGTTCTCCACCTACCTCGGGTGGCTCATCCCCTGGGGCACCTCACTCACGTTGCTCGGTGACACCGCGGAGCAGGTCGCCGAAGCCCAGCGCGAGCTCGTCCGCATCGGCATCGACCACCTCGAAGGCGCCGCGACAGGCACCCCGGCCGACTGGTCCGACGAGGCGCCAGCGTCCTTCCCCCGCGCCGACTTCGCCGACCTCGAGCAGGTGCGCCACCACCGCACCGTCACCGTGCTCGACGTGCGCCGCACCAGCGAGTACGACGAGTCGCACATCGAGGGCGCCCTCCACATTCCCCTGCACCAGCTCCTCACCCGCCTGGGAGAGGTCCCCACGGGTGAGGTCTGGGTCCACTGCGCCGGCGGCTACCGCGCCTCCATCGGCGCCTCGGTCCTCGCCGCCCGCGCCATTCACACCCATGTCGTCGCCGTCGACGACAGCTACGGCGACCACGCCGCCACCGCTGGTCTGCCCCTGACGACCGTCGCCGTCGCCGTCGCCGTCGGCTGACCGCCGCACGGCTTCCTACAGCACCGCGGTAGAGCCCGACACCCGTCACGCTCGACCTTCCACACACCACTGTCCACCACCCACGCAAGGAGAGACCCATCATGTGTCGTCCCGTCAACTGCAAGACCTGCGGCAAGACCACCTGGGCCGGCTGCGGCCAGCACGTCGACCAGGTCATGGCCGGCGTCCCCAAGAACAACCGCTGCTCGGGTCACCAGGGCGAGGCCACCGCTTCCAGCAGCACCGGCAGCTCGATCTTCAGCCGCCTCTTCGGCCGCGGCTGACCCCCCGCCCCACACTCCTCCACCCCCACACCAGTCGCTCCCCCCGGTGACCGGTGAGACAAGGGAACCATGTCCCTCCCGACCCACCCGTCCACCACCTCCACCTCGACCTCCCCCTCGGGTCCGCACACGATCCGAGCGACCAGCCTCGACGCCGCCACGGAATCCCGTTGTACTCCAACGCCGCCGGCGTCATGCCCCTAGTGCAGGCGCTTCACGACAAGGACCTACCGATGGGCACCCTGCTCGCATTCATGATGGCTGTGGTCGCGCTCAGCCTGCCAGAGCTGATCCTGCTGCGTCGCGTGCTCAACCCGCAGCTCATCTCGTAGTGGATGACCCCGGGCTCCACGCGCTGCACATGAGCGCCGAGGATCGCCTCGACCTCCCGCTCGCGGAAGAGGCTGCCCGTCCAGAGCTCTGACGTGGTCTGGAAACCGCTGTCCTCGAACGTCATCCCGTCGACCCCGAAGTCCCCGAGAGCGGCCTCGTTGGTGAGGTAGACCAGCCTGGCCAGGTCTCGCACTCCCGCCTCACGCAGCTCGTGGTCGACGTTGAAGACGTACTCGAAGGCTGCGCCCTCACAGGTGCACGTCCCGTGTCCCATCCCGACGACCAGGGTCTGGGGTTCCCCCGCGCGCATCCTGTCGATGCTCCCGCGGAGCTGTTCGGCCGCGTGGACGGCGTGGTCAGCAGTGCACACCGAGACGGTGTGTCCCCCATCCGGGCCCAGGCCATCGGTCATGCCGAACCTCAGCTGGGGGCCGGTGGCGTTGACGAGGTGGTCGTAGCGCAGCCGCCGCGTGCTGCCGTCGCCGGTCGTGGTGGTCGAGACGACGTCGACCGCCCCGCGAGGGCTGTCGCCGTCGCCGTCGGGGTGGATCGCCACTGCTCTGGCCTGGATGAAGCGGATGCCCTTGCGGCGGTAGACGGGGGCCAGGGGGAAGACGACGTCCTTCTTCCTCATCTTCCCGACCCCGACCCAGATGTTGCTGGGAATCCAGTTCCAGTGGGAGTTCGGCGACACGACCGTCACCGTGTGGCCCTTCGGGAGCAGACGACGCAGGTGCAGAGCGGCTGTGTGCCCTGCTACCCCGGCGCCTAGAACGATGACATCGACCATGTGGTCGTCTCCTTCGACGAATGGATGTGAACTGACTATGTACCCCCCCAGGTATTTGGCTCCACAGCTTCTCGACCTGCCGGACTACGACGTCGAGGCCGCGGTCAGGGGTCAGGGCTCACGCAGGACGGGTCCAGAGCGAACCACCGCAGGCGTTCCACGCTCTCCGGCAGACCGGACGGCTGGTCGAGCTCGGGCGGTGTCGCCGCTGCTGCGTGGACCTCCGCCTCCGCCAGGTAGCCACCGGTGAGGCTCTCGGGTCCGCGAGCGTGGTGGTGCCGTGGGTAGCTGAGCCGTCCGTCGACATACGTCATGTCGTGAAGGCGCAGCAGGGGGGTCCGTCGACCTCGACGATGCCTCCACTGCCCGGTGCGCGGGTCGAACGCGTAGTCGCGCATCAGGCGCCAGCCGTGCAGGGCGACGAAGGCCACCGCCTCGATGAGGAGGTCGACGGCATCCTCGGAGAGCACATAGGGCAGGTTGAGCCGGGCCCAGCCCGGCTTGACGCCCTCCCAACCGTCTGCGACGGCAGCGTGCAGGGAAGCCGACCGCTGGGCGTCGATCCCGAGCAGCCGGTGGCCGTAGGGCCCGGCGCAGGCGCAGCCACCGCGGGTCTGGATGCCGAAGAGGTCGTCGAGCAGGGCCACGACGAGCTGGTGGTGCAGCAGCCGACCGTCAGGAGCGCGCACGAGGAAGGAGAGGATGGGCAGACGCTCGACGCTCGTGTCACCGAGCACCTCGAGGCTCGGCTCCTGCGCCCACCGGGTGAGGGCTCGGCGCAGGAAGGCTCCCTCACGGGCGTCGATGACGTCCTGGCCCACGGCCTGCTTGAGCTGGAAGACCAGACCCGCCCGGATGCTTTCCACGATGGCGGGGGTGCCACCCTCCTCGCGCGCGACGGGGTCGGTGAGGTAGTCGTGCCCGGTCGGCCCGACGTAGCTGACCGTCCCGCCACCGACGACGACGGGCACCCGGTTGCGCAACAGCTCGCGCCTCACCACGAGCACCCCGGGGGTGCCCGGACCCCCGAGGAGCTTGTGCGGGCTGAGGAAGATCGCATCGAGGTGGGCGCCCGGCACGGCGGCACGCCGACCGCACACGTCGATGGTGACGTATGGAGCCGCGGCTGCATAGTCCCAGAAGGCGAGCGCACCGTGGCGGTGCAGCAGTGCGGAGACGCCCGGCACGTCGGTGAGGATGCCGGTGACGTTGCTCGCCGCCGAGAAGCTGCCGATGAGCAGCGGTCGGTCGGCGTGCTCCTCGAGAGACCGGGCGAGCGCGGCGACGTCGACGTGGCCCCGGTCGTCGGGTGGGATGGGCACGACGTCGACGAGCGACTCGCGCCAGGGCAGCTCGTTGGAGTGGTGCTCGTAGGGACCCACGAAGACCACCGGGCGGTCGGCCGCCGGTACGTGACGCGCCAGGTGGTGGCGGTCCTCCAGCTGCGAGGGCAGGCGCAGTCCGAGGATGCCGATGAGCTTGTCCACGGCGCCGGTTGCCCCCGACCCGGTGAAGATCACGACCGACGATTCGTCGGCGCCCACGGCTGCGTGGATGATCCCGCGGGCGTCCTCCCGCAACCGGGTCGTCTGCCGACCGGTGCCCGTCGACTCCGTGTGGGTGTTGGCGTAGTGGGGCAGCACCTCGTCGCGGATCAGGTCCTCGATGAAGCCGACGCTGCGACCCGACGCGGTGTAGTCCGCGTAGGTGACCCGGCGGGCGCCGTACGGGCCATCGACCACCACGTCGTCGCCGATCACCGACTCTCGCAGGGCGCGCACCACGGGTGGCTCGGGCAGCAGCCTCATGCCGGCTCCGGCCCCGCACCACCCAGCGTGATCACCATGGTCGGTGCGTCGACGAGCGTGTTGTGCACCGTGCAGTGACTGGCCTGGGCGAGCAGTCCGGCTCGTCGGCTCGGACTGAGCTCGGTGGGCAGCTCGATGAGCAGGTCGACGTCACCCACCCGGTTGGGGTGGGTGGCCATCGTGTGCCGGGAGGTGACCGTCAGGCCGGTGGCGTCGAGGTGGTGTCGGCGCAGGTAGCGACGTGAGTAGAAGGCGACACACGACGCGAGCGAGGCCAGCAGCAGGTCGGTCGGCGTCGGACCGAGGTCGCTGCCACCGACGTCGTGAGGCTGGTCGACGACGATGCGGTGCCCTCCGACGGTGATGGTGAAGCGGTCGCCCTCCTCCCAGTCGACGACGACCCCCGGCTCGTGCGGCGCCGGGGCGACGAGCCACCTCAGGTGCTCCCGATCGCCCAGCAGCTCCAGCCGGTGCCACAGCACGCTGGTGGGCACGGCCTGGCTCGCGTGCGCCAGCGCGGCGATGCGCTGCCGGTCGCGGTCCACCGTGAGCACCACGTCGATCTCCTCCGGCTCGTGGCCGACGAAGCCTGCGTCGAGCTCCTGGTCCAGCTGATCGGCGACCTCACGGGGGAGGGTCCAGGCGATGACGGGCAGGCCCAGATCGCGCGCGGCCTCGAGCGCGGCGAGGGTCGCGGCCGTGTGGTCGGCGTGACCGCTGACGCCGGAGGGGTCGAAGACCACGAGGGCCTCGGCAGCCGTCTCCCTCACGACCTGGGCGACCTGCTCGACGAGGAGGGAGCGCTCGACCCGGTCGAGGTGGCCGTCGGGGAAGTCGCACAGCTGAGCACCCTCGAGACCCAGCGCCTCAGCGGCCCGGCGCAGCTCGACGGCCCGCAGCTCACCGAGGTCCCCGGAGACCCCGTGGACGGTCGACGCCTCACCGTGGGTGAGCGACAGCACCGACACCGAGGCGCCCCGGGTGGCGAGCGTGTCGAGCACGGCCCCGAGACCGAACGACTCGTCGTCGGGGTGGGCCACGACCGCCAGCACGCTGCCCCAGCGCGGGAGCACGTGAGGGGCCGAGGTGGGGCGGACAGTGGTGGGTGCTGGGGATCCGTTCATGCCTCCTTCATACCCCTGTGGGTATGCACGTGGCAGGGTCGAAGGTCCCGTCGCGATGTGACCTACCGATCTGCGGCCGGGCCGACGTCGCTCCCATCCCCCGCTCAACTCGAAAGGCCGATTCCCCGCTCAGACGAGGGACGACCAACATCCACTCCTGCGCGGAGGTGTCAGCCCGTGCGGGCAGTCGGGAGTGCCCAGCCCCGGTCGCGCGGGCGTTCGTGACGGTGGCCCGGGCCGGTGCGCCAATTGGGAGCACGTACGGCGCTGCGCTCCTCCGTGAGCAGGGCCGCCGATGACCGTGATCCCCGGATCCCGCGGCGCCCTCGCCTATCCTGCAGAGGTGACCTCACCCACCCCTCGCCCCTCGCGGTCGAAGGGAAATGCCTCGAGCCGGCGGGAGGTGGATGCCGACGTCCTGCTCGGCTCGCGGGCCCTCCTCGCGGTGGTCGCCCGATCCCTCGGAAGCGCCCTCGATGAGGTCACGCTGCCCCAGTTCCGGCTCTTGGTCGTGCTGTCGAGCCGCGGCCCGATGCGCTCCGGCGACCTGGCCGATGCCACGGGGGTCCACGCCTCGACGCTCTCGCGCACCGCCGAACGGCTCGTCAAGGGCGGATGGGTCGAGCGGGTGACCAACCCGGACAGTCGTCGCGAGATCCTGCTGGGTCTGTCGCCGCAGGGGGCGCAGCTCGTCGCCGAGGTGACGGCGCGCCGCTCCCGCGAGATCTCGACCATCCTGAAGCGTCTCTCCCCGGGCGAGCAGCAGGAGGTGCGTGCGGCCTTCGCGGCGTTCGCCCGGGCGGCGGGCGAAGTCGCCTCCAGCGACCTGCTGCTGCTCGCCGTCGTCGAGGACGACACGCGGTAGTCCGGGTGAGACCGGTGGACGACCCGTCAGTACGGGGTACGGGGCCATCATGAGCACCTGGCCCCTGTGGACCCTTGTCGCAGCCTTCGTCGTCGCGGCGGCGGTGGTGTGGCGGGCCGGAATCGAGCTGTCCAGGACGACGGACGTCCTTGACGACCGACTGCACCTCGGGAGTGCGCTGGGCGGACTCGTCGTACTCGCGGTGGCGACCAACCTGCCCGAGATCGCTATCACCGTCAGCGCAGCGCTGTCAGGCGACGTCTCCGTCGCCGTCGGCAACATTCTGGGAGGCATCGCGATCCAGACCGTCGTCCTGGTCGTCCTCGACGCCTTCGGGCGACGGGGGAAGGATGTCGCGCCGCTGACCTACCGGGCGGCCTCGCTGGGGCTCGTCGTGGAGGGGCTGGTCGTCGTGGCGGTCCTCAGCGTCGTCGTCGCGGGCACCCAGCTGCCCCCCGGTCTGCTCGTCGCCCGGCTCAGCCCCGACGTCGTGCTCATCGCCGGGGTCTGGGTGCTCGGGCTCGTCCTCGTCCAGCGCGCCGGTCACGGCCTGCCGTGGCAGCTCGGAGGGCACGCCCCCGATGCCTCCCCTCATCACGGTGGGCACCGCCGGCACCAACCGGAGCAGCCCCATCAGGGGTACAGCACGCGCAAAGCGGCAGTTGTCTTCGCGGCCTCCTCCGTCGCGGTGCTGGGCGCGGGCGTCGTGCTCGAACGGTCGGGCGAGGCCGCTTCCTCGCACATCGGGCTGGGCGGCGTGCTCTTCGGGGCGACCGTGCTCGCAGCCGCTACCTCGCTGCCCGAGGTCTCCACGGGCCTGCAGGCCATCCGGCAGGGTGACGACAACCTGGCGGTCAGCGACATCTTCGGCGGGAACGCCTTCCTGCCGGTCCTGTTCCTCGTAGCGACAGTGCTGTCGGGAACGGCAGTGCTGCCGCACGCGAACGCCAGCGACATCTACCTGACTGCACTGGCGGCCCTGCTGACCCTCGTCTACGCCGTTGGCCTGCTCTTTCGACCTCGGCACCGGGTGGCGGGGTTGGGGGTCGACTCCCTCGTGGTGCTCGTCCTGTATGCCGTGGGGGTCGTGGGCTTGTTCTCCATCGCCTGAGCACTCTCCGCCTGAGGACTCTGCGGGTCACCGCCCATCATCCGCAGCCTGGGCAGCCCACCGGTCCGGACGAAGCGCAGGAACAGGGCCGCCGCCACGAGAAGGAACACGATGTTGAGCCAGGTGGTGTAGTTCCACGAGATCGACGCCGTCGTGACGGTGGCGTCCCGGGTCTGGGGCACGAGGTGCAGGGGAGTGAAGAGGAGCTCGACGAGGTAGCCCGCGACGACCATGGCCAGGTACGAACGCCGTCCATCGACGCGTGCCCCTCCATGGAGCCCGCTTCCCCTCGATCGGCGTGGGCGCGAGCGTCCTCGAGGATCCTGCCGCGCATCCAGAGTCGTACCCGCCCGGCCTCACGTTCCACCCGCCGCGGCGGGCTCGGCGTGCAGGTGGGTCAGCGTCTTCCGGAGCGTCAGCCAGCCGACGACCTCGTGTGCGTCCCGGTCGAGGACCGGGACGGCGGCCTCACCGCTGTCGTCCAGCGCACGGATGCCCGCCTCGAGCGTTTCGTGGGGTCCGACCTCAGGTGGTAGCTGCGACAGGGACAGGACGTCGTCGACCCCGAATGCGGGCTCTCCCCCGCCTCCAGGCCCGTCATCGGTGAGTGCTTCCGCCACCACGCGCGAGGTGATGACCCCGGCGTAGGCGCCGGAGGCGTCGAGGACGGGCAGGACACCGTGTTCCGACCGGGCGAGGAGGGCCGCCGCCTCCATCAGTCCCACGCTCCCGTCGAGGGCGGGTGGCACGTCGCTCATGACGTCGGCGACGCGGCTCGACCGTGCGCGGCTCCCACTAGGGGTCGACGGCGCGGGCGCGGTGAGGTCGACCCCGCGTCGGCGCAGCTTGAGCGTGTAGATGGTGTCCGGTGACAGTCGGTGGCTGATCCCCGTGGCCAGGACGATCGCGGCCATCAGGGGCAGGATGATGCTGTACTCCCCCGTCAGCTCGAACATGATGATGACGGCCGTGATCGGGGCCCGTGCGGCGCCGGCGAAGACCGCTCCCATCCCGATCAGTCCGTAGGCGCCCACCGGCCCGCTGAACCCGGGGGCCACCAGGTGGACGACCTCCCCGAACGCGGAGCCCAGCATGGCCCCGATGAAGAGGCTGGGAGCGAAGACCCCACCCGAGCCGCCGATCCCGATCGTCAGGCTGGTGGCCAGCATCTTGCCCACCAGCAGGACCACGAGGAACACGATCGTGTAGCGGCCGGCGACTCCGGCGGCCAGCACCGGGTAGCCCACCCCGTACATCTGCGGCAGCACCAGGAGCAGCAGACCGAGCAGCACCCCACCGGCCGCGGGGCGCAGCCACTCCGGGCCGCGCCAGACGGCGTCGCACACGTCCTCCACGAGGTAGAGGACGCGGGTGAAGAGGATGCCGGCACCGCCGGCGAGCAGGCCCAGGAGGGCGAAGAGCGCGTACTCGCCGACGTGGCCGACCGAGAAGGCCGGCAGGGAGAGGAACGGGGCGTTGCCCAGCTCGGCCCGACCGATGACGCTCGCCACGACCGAGGAGATGACCACCATCCCGAAGGACTGGGCCGCGAAGTCGACGATGATGAGCTCCATCGCGAAGAAGACCCCCGCCAGCGGGGCGTTGAACGTCGCGGCGATCCCGCCGGCGGCCCCGCACGCCACGAGGACGCGCATCCGGGGCTCACCCACCCGGATCATGCGGCCCAGACTGGAGCCGAGGGCGGAGCCGATCTGCACGATGGGACCCTCCCTACCGACGGACCCACCGCCACCGATGCACAGCGCCGAGGCGAGGGCTTTGACACCGGCCACCTGGGGGGCGATGCGCCCACCACGCCGAGCGACCGCGTACATGACCTCCGGCACACCGTGCCCGCGAGCCTCGCGGGCGAAGAAGTGGACCAGCGGCCCGTAGAGCAGACCCGCCACCACAGGGGCTCCGACCACGAACCACCGGCCCAACCCGGGCAGCCAGGGATGCGCCGCCCCGCCGGCGTTCGAGTAGTCGCTGTGCCCCGACAGCAAGAGCGTGAAGGTGCTGATCAGCCAGCGGAAGACGATCGCCCCGAGACCGGCGCCGGCGCCCACTCCCATCGCGAGGACGAGCAGACCCGAGCTCGACGACCGCAGGAAGGTGATGAGCCTGGCGGGTCCCGCCTCCAGCCGGAGCCTCCGGCGGCCCGCGACGAGGGTGTCCGGGATCGGGTCGGCGACGCTGGGGGCAGGTTGTGAGGTCACGGTTTACCATTGTGCAACAGTTGCTGTCATACACACAATGGCTCCGCGTCCGCTCTTCCCGCCTTCCAGGACGAGCACCGCCACGACGCCTGAGCCGCGTGGGCGATCGTGGGGGTGAAAGGGAGCAGGGCGAGAGTGCTCACGAGACCACCGGCTCCCCGGGGATCGTCCCCGCCGCCCGTCGGGCCAGAGCCGACTCCACCCGCTCGGTTGCCACCTCGAGGTCCGCCGCCGAGACGGCATCGAAGTCCGCATTGCTGATCGCGGATCGCAGACGGCCGAGCTCGGCGGAGACGACGGCCTCGTCACCGCGGCGCACGTGCCAGGCCAGCTCGTGAAGCAGGTCGACCAGACGCAGCATGACCTGGGGGTCGGCGGCGCCGTAACGGCGGGGTTGGGTCAGGGTGAGAGACATGATCGCGCGCAGGTCGTGACGGTGCAGGACGAGCCTCGGGGAGCCGTCCGGACCGCACAGGGTGACTGGTCCGAGGGCCTGACCAGCCAACCGGCACAGCACCGCAGAGACGTGACCGAGGGCGTGCACCGCGGTCGTCGGGTCGTTGATCCCGGGCGACAGCGCCTTGTTGACGACGTCGGTCAGCTGACGCAGCCCGTAGGTGACATCACCCCCGGCGGAGCGCTCGAAGCCGGTGCTCACCAGATCGTCGACCCCGTGCTGCGCGCGCTGCTCCTCGTCATGCTGCAGCCGGCCCCCCGGGCGCCAGACGACCCCGATGGGCGTGCCCGCGACGACGTGGTCGCCAGTGCACCGCTCGATGACGACGACCACGTCGAGCTCGACGGCCATCGCCAGCAGGCGGTCGGACGGCGGAGGTCTGAGGAACCCTGACGAGGGGGCGAAGAGAACACATGAGTCACCCGAGCCCCGGTGCACCGGCGGCGGCTTCGGCGCGTCGACGGCGCCCTCCTCCGACTCGCCGTACACGAGCTCGATGGTCGCGTCGGTCTGCTCGTGGACGTCGCGCAGCATCGACTCGACCCGGATCTGGGCCGCCAGATGCGCCAGGAAGACCACCAGCCCCATCACGCTGGCCACCGCCAGGACCAGTGACAACGTCACTGAGAGACGAGGAACCACCAACACCTGGCCCTCGCTCTGGCTGCGCACCGTACGAAGCACCGTCAAGGAGAACGTGAAGGTGGCGAGGAAGAGTCCCAGCGTCGCCTGCACGAAGACGCCGCCGGTGAAGGTCCGCAACAGGCGCGGGGAGAACTGGCTGCTGGCCAGCTGGAGGGTGACGACCGTCAGCGAGAACGTCAACGACGTCACCGTGATCAGCGAGCTCGCCACAGCGCCCAGCAGCGTCCTGGCCGCCTCGGCATCACCACCGAAGAGCGTGAAGGCCAACGCACCGGGGACAGCGGAGTCGACCTGGGCATCCCAGCGAGGCAGCAGCACTCCCCCGACGACGGCAACGGCGACGGCGAGCAGGGGGATGGGCCAGAGCCGGGCGCGCACCGCCTCCTCGGCTGCGGCCAACCAGGACCTCACGCGCCGGGCGCCGAGGAGTGACGCTGCAGGCGCAGCTGCTCGGCCCGGTGGGGCGGCGACATCGCCTGCAGGGCGGGAGGAGTGAAGCTGCCTGCACGGTCGAGGAGGGTCTCGGCGACGGAAACCGGCCCGTTGCTGAGGGTGACCAGCCGGGTCCGGAGACCGCTGAGCGCCCGGATGCCGTCGGGGACGTCGCCGTGGACACCAAGCCCGGTGAACCCGTCGAAGATGTGTGAGACGGCATCAGGGGTCGACCGGTTGAGGGACAGTCTGTGGAGGGCGATCGGCAGGGACTCGGAAGCGAGGCGGGCGAACGTGCCGCTGGCCCCGACGGCGGTGAGCGCGAGACCATCGCGCAGCAGCCCAGCGAACCAGCTGCACGCCAGGTGGTTCGGTGCACCGACGTCCTCGAAGCGCCCCGCCAGAGACGCCGTGTCCGAGAGGGTCTCGCTGACTGCGAAGACCACGACCTGCGGCATCCGGGGTGCATCGGGGGTGGCTTGCGGTCGTGCGACATGACCGTCACCGTAGCCCGCGGGGTGCGTCCACGCTGGGCTGGAGCGGACGGACCAGGCCAGCGACTCGCTCGCCTTCGACCGTCGTGCGCGACCTGCGCCACCGGGAAGGGCGACGTGAACCGCCTTCGTCCCGCTTCCAATAGGATGGAAAAGGCCGATCCCCCGGTGAGACATGGGAATCGGCCTGGTAGCCCCGACGGGATTCGAACCCGCGCTACCGCCTTGAGAGGGCGAACCGCCCATACTTGGCGGTTACCTAAGAGTGATGAAAACGTTGGTAGCAAACGACTTTAGTACGAATCAACGTTGGGTCAAATGGGTCGTTCACGGCTGTCGTGTGTACCCGATGTGTACCCGAGACCGCTGCACGCGCGAACGCAAGTGGCAAACAGACGCGCGCACAGTCCTCTCCTTGCGGCCGGTCCGTGTCACTGACGTCACGGCCCAGGGTCCAGCACGAGCTGCGGAGGGCCGTGATTGACCTCGTCGGTCTTACGTCCTGGCCCCAGTGTCAAGTTCGTGCTCGTGGCGGTGATGGGGGGACGTCCTGTCCGCGGCGCGATGCGGCGACGCCGGCTGGGCGACCTCGTCGAGCGAGGACGTGTGGGAGATCCCCGGGATAGGGGCTGCGTTACGAGGTCTCCATCCCACCCCGCGGCACCGTTGAGACCAATCGTCGTACGACCGCATCCATGTCAACACGCGGGTGCCGGCGCGTTTGGGGCAGTTGCGAGCGCCCAGCCCCGGTCGCGGGCAGCGGGGGCGTTCTCGACGGTGGGCACGATCCGGTTGCCGTTCGTACTCTAGCTCAAAGCCCCTGTCTGACGCCGCGGTGTAAACGCGGTACCGGTGCAATATTGCCCTGCGCATGGGAGCGCCATACCGGCTGTGACCTGCACTTATACCGTTAGAGGTCGATGGGTGTTCACGAGCGTTTACGAACGTCCTGCGGTCAATCTGCGGTCAAATCGGCCGCGCCGCTCGGTGTCCATGGCCATGGACACTGGGACTCGTCGCCTTAGCAATCGCACGCCCCACGCTGGCTGACCTCAGCCTGGGTCTGCCAACCCAGGGCATGAGGGGTTGTCCCAATCTGATTGGAGCCCGCCGTCGGCTTGCCCTAAGCGGTGTGTCTATGCGGTCAAGTCGGGAGGGGGACGTGCCGAGTAGGCATACACGTTCTGGCAGTGGGCCACTTCTAGCTGCGGCCCCGTGCTCACCGGGTCCAGATCGACCGACGTGCGTGCTCTTTCACGACGGTCGAGCTCACACACAGAGCCCCTTCTCACCCGCCCGGAACAGGCCCAACAGGTCTGTGCCTCGTCGTCCTGCATGCGACCAGAAAAATTGTCTGCTCGGAAATCCTGGCGCTCACAACAGGGCGCTGGGTGTAAACATGGGGCGCACCGGTCGATCGTGCACCGGGTGAGACGGGGAGGTTGCTGTGGTCGAGAAGGCCCTGGTCGGCCGAGATGAGGCTGAGACCCTGATCAGCGGTCTGCTCGACGCTCATGGGCGACTTCCTGCGGTAGTCGTTCTGGCAGGGGCTGCCGGGATCGGCAAGACTGCGGTGTGGTCGACGGGACTCCACCGGGCTGCAGCCGCCGGGTACCGCGTTCTTTCCACTCGGGCCACTCAGGCCGAAGCGTCGTGGTCGTTCTCGGGTCTGGCTGACCTCATCCGAGATGAGGCGACGCCCCTCCTGCCGGAGTTGCCGCCTGTTCAGCGGCGCGCCCTCCAGGGGGCACTTCTGCTCGGGGAATCGCCCGAGGAGGTGCACGAACTCGCTGTGGCCGCCGCGGTTGTGCACGTCCTGCAGCTACTTTCTCGGGGTATGCCGGTGCTCGTCGCTGTCGACGACCTGCAATGGCTGGATACCGCCACCCTCGCAGCCCTGCGCTACGCCCTCCCCCGCCTGCTGCCCGAGCCTGTGGCAGCCCTGATCACAGTTCGCGACGTCGTCCCCGACTGGCTCCTACGAGGCTTCGATTCTGAGAGCCTGGAGACGGTACAGCTGGGACCGTTGAGCCTGGGAGCCACCCAAGAGCTGCTGCGCACCAGGCTTCAACTGCGCATTCCGCGGCCAGTGCTGCGTGCGATCTGGGATACCTCCGGAGGCAACCCCTACTTCGCGTTGGAACTGGGGCACGCGCTGCAGCGACGAGGCGGCGTCATCCAGTCGGGGGCCGACTTGCCGATCCCGTCCACCCTCGATGCTCTGGTCCACGAGCGAATCGACGGGCTCAGCACCGCGGCGCTGCGAACCGCACGGGTCGTGGCGGCATTGGCCGACCCGACGGTCGACATCGTCGAAAGGGTGCTCGGCAAGGGTGGCGACGCGGACCTGGAAGACGCCCTCGCCTCTCACATCGTCGAGATCGACAGCGGCCGATTGAGATTCACTCACCCGTTGCTGGCGGCGGCCGTCTCCGCCCGGACCGCACCAACGACGCAACGCGCACTGCACGCACGTCTGGCCACCATCGTCTCGTCCCCCGAAGGGCGCGCGCGCCACCTGGCACTGGCGACGACCGTCCCCGACAGCACAGTGTCGGCCCTCGTGGAGGCGGCGGCGCAGATGGCCCACGCGCGGGGGGCCATCGCCGCAGCTGCGGAGCTGACGGAGGAAGCTCTACGGCTGACACCCTCGCGGGACGCGGCGGACGGTGCTCGCAGAACCCTCACTGCGGCCGACCGGCATGACCAAGCCGGGGACGCGAGACGCGGTGCCGCCCTGCTCGAGCGGGCGCTCCTCACGGCAGCAGACGGGCTCGAGCGAGCACGCTTGCTCGAGCACTTGGCCGCGATCACCTCCCATGAGGGGGACCCTCATCGGGCGGTGGCTCTTCTGGAGGCTGCTCTTCGGGAGGCCGAAGGGGACGGCGCCGTCGAGGCCTCGATCCACCTCCAGCTCGCCGACCTGTCACGCTTGACCACCGACCGGGAGGATGGCCTCGCCCACGCCGAGACGGCGGTGCGGCTCGCGCGCGGAGTCGGGGACGACACCATCATCTGCCGAGCCCTGGCCATGTACGGGCTCCTGCACTTCTCGCTCGGCCTCGGGAGCGCTGACGACCAGCTGCAGGAAGCGCTTGCTCTCGAGCGATCGCTGCCGGGACACCCGCGGGGCGACTCCGCCACGGCGGTGGTCGCGCACCAGCTCGTCATGTCCTGTGAACTCAGCGCCGGGCGGGCCCACCTGGAGGTCTGGCGCGAGTTGCTGCACGCTCGAGACGACCCCGCAGAGTCCGACGCGTTGTGGCTCCTCAGCCTTCTCGAGTGGCGTTCAGGCAACTGGGAGCTCGGCGCTAGGTTCGCCGAGGCAGCTATCGCCCTCGGGACGCAGTTCGGTTACGCCACCACGCCCGCTGACGAGCTGCCCGTCTCGGTCATCGCGGCCCATCGTGGGCAGATCGCCGATGCGCGGGCGCGCTCGGAGCGCGCGCTGGCGCTGGCGGAGGCCACCGACGTCCGTATCGCCCAGTCGGGGCACCGGTGGGTCCTCGGCTTCATCGAGCTCTCCCTCGGAAACCCAGCCGCAGCGTTGGAGCACCTGCGTGGTGGCTGGGCGATCCGTGACGAGGTGCGGATGCTGGAGCCCGGCCATCGCTTCGAGCTGGCGGATACCCTCGAGGCGCTGATCGCCGTCGGCGAGCTGGATGAAGCCGAGCGGCTGCTCCAGCCCTGGGAGGTACGGTCACGCTCGCTGGACCGTGCCTGGGCGCTGGCAATACTCGGTCGCTGCCGGGCCCTCGTTCTGGCGGCCCGCGGCGACTTCACCCGCGCATGGCCGTCCTTCGAGGAAGCCCTCGTGCATCATGACCGCGCCCGCGACCCCTTCCAACGGGCCCGGACCCTGCTCGCCCAGGGAGTGACCCAGCGCCGGGCCAAGCAGCGCCGGGCCGCTCGGCAGACGCTCGAGCAGGCGCTAGAGATCTTCGACAGGCTCGGCGCGCCCCTGTGGGCAGCCAGGACCCGGGACGAGCTGGCTCGCATCGGTGGCCGCCCGTCGTCCTCCGGCGAGCTGACCGAGGCCGAGCGGCGAGTCGTCGCTGGTGTTCTCGCAGGCCGCAGGAACAAAGAAGTGGCCCTTGAACTGTTCCTCGCCGAACACACCGTGGAGACGGTTCTGTCACGGGCCTACCGCAAGCTCGGAGTGAGGTCTCGGTCTGAGCTGGCGCACCTGCTCGGTCCCAGCACCGACACGGATTCACCAGCAAACAGTGGAGGTTTCCGGCTTTCAGACCGCAGGCCCGAGACGTCATCCTCCTAGGACCCAACAAGGAGGCACGACATGAACAAGAAGAAGAGGCTAGGTGCAGTCTTCCTGACACCGCTGGTCACCATCGCCCTCGCCACGACGGCCCTGGCAACTCCGTCGTCCGGTCTGACCAGCAGCACGTTCTCCCTTGGCCGCTTCGGCGGTTTCCACCTACAGACCGAGGCCCAGCGCGGCTACCAGATCGAGATGCAGGCCGAGGGCCATTCCGACGTCTACGTCGTCAGCAACACCTTCGCCCCTGGCGGGACGAGCGGCTGGCACACCCATCCCGGTCCGAGCCTGATCACCGTCAAGTCCGGCACCATCACCGCCTACGAGGGCGACGACCCGGCCTGTAAGCCGCACGTCTACACAGCCGGCCAAGGCTTTGTTGACCCGGGCGACGCTCACGTCCACCTGCTGCGCAACGAGGGAGCCGTGGACGCAGTGACCGTCGCGGTGCAGTTCCTCCCGGCCGGAGCGCTACGACGGATCGACGTCGTCACGGCACCCGGCAACTGCCCCTTCTAGGCATTGCGTCCAGCGGTGCGGCCGAGCGCTAGCCCGCTGGAGAGGAGCGACGGTGCCTCGATATCTGGTCGAAGCCTACGTTCCGCGGGCGCCGGCCCGAGCGGCCGGCGCCCCCGTAGGCCTCCTCCTCGAGGTGGCGCGGGAGATGACCGGCGAGGGGGCAGCAGTCCGTGTCATCCGTCAGACGAGCATCCCCGACGACGACACATGCTTCTACGTTGTCGAAGCTGACTCCATCAAAATCGTCCGGGAACTGTGCATCCGCGCCCGGCTCGAATCCGCACGAGCCGTCGAGGCCTTCGAGCACCCCTCGGACTGACAGTCGATTCTCCGAACCTGAGGTCGTGCGGAATGACGCGCTGGACGCGGTGATGCGCTGACAGTGGGCAGAGGCCCCGAGGATGCACAACGACCAGAACCGTTTCCGTGAGGACCTCCAGTCGGCGGCTTCGTCGATCGCTCGCGCTCCGTCTGCCATGTCGACGACCACTTTTGTCGGGCCGGGCCATCGGCCTCGGTCAAGTCACCGACGAGAGTGGCCGCCCTCACGAATCAGACCGCACCTCCCGTGCTCTGCCAGACCAAACAACCGATAGGCCAGCCTGCTCGTGGCCCGAGTGAGAGGGACCCACCATGAGCTGGACCGGTCGAAGCTGGACCCGCGTCACGGCGGACCTCACCGGAACAGGTGTGCAGACGTCGTCGGCTTCGGCGTCGACGGCGTTTGGGCCACCCGAGCATCGGTCGCACCTTTCAGCAGGCCCCGTACGTCTCGGTCGACTTTGGCTACAACATCGGGCGGGCACGTCGACCAGCACCCCCGTTTTGTCTTCGAGGTGAACGGTGACGGCAAGGGCGACACGCTCGGCTATCGAGACGCGGGGGCCTGGATGGCCCTCGGCCACGGAAACGTCACGTTTTGTTCGGCCGGCTTCATACTGGCGATTCCCGGGGTGAAGTCTCGGTTCCGAGCTGGTGCGCCTGCTCAGTTCCGTCAATGATATGAATCCACCTGCAAATAGGCGAGGTTTCCGGCTTTTAGGCCTCAAGCACAAGAGGTCATACCTTTCACAACGAACTTGGAACCAGGAGTTGAGCACGAAGAGGATCTTGGCGCCGTATCGGAAGTCGAGAGAGAAATTCTCGTGATTTCATTCGCAACTAGGAGCAGAACGCGAGTTGAGGTCGGCACGCGCTGACAGTGTCGAAGCGACAGCAAAATGTTTCGAGCTTCGACCCACCCGAAATCCAGCAAGCAGATTGGACAGGACAATGAATTGGAGTCAGTGGCAGAGCGTGGCCGAGGGGTCCACCACCCCCGGCGCCCCGGTCTCTGCGGTCGCCGCCCCCGACGGGACCTTCTCGGTGTTCCTGGCCGACCCCCACGGCGGGGTCTACACCGCGCGGGGCAACCACACCGACGGGTGGGG
>JBBRNQ010000012.1:0-62391 GCA_038230235.1 Actinomycetales bacterium | reverse complement strand
TGACTCAGAGTCGGTGCACTCGACTCGGGCTCCGGCGGGGGTTGACTCAGAGTCGGTGCACTCGACTCGGGCTCCGGCAGGGGTTGACTCAGAGTCGGTGCGCTCGACTCATGCTCTAACAGCAGCCAACCTCACCGACTCTGAGTCGACCACCGACGCGGGGGCAGCCAACCTCACCGACTCTGAGTCGACCACCGACGCGGGGGCAGCCAACCTCACCGACTCTGAGTCGACCGCGGGGGGGTGAGGGGTCAGACCTGGGGCATGACCTCGCTGGCGACGAGCTCGAGGTGCTCGAGGTCGTGCAGGTCGAGCACCTGGAGGTACATCCGCCGCGCACCGGCGGCTGCATACCGGCCCAGGGTGTCGACGCACTCGGCGACCGAGCCGGCGACGCCGTGCTCACGCAGCTCGCCCGGCTGGCGGCCGATGGCAGCGGCCCTCCGCGTCACCTCGTCGTCGTCGCGACCGCAGCACAGCACGAGCGCCGACGACATCGTCAGCGTGCGGGGGTCGCGCCCGATCGTCTCGCAGGCCCTGCGGACCCGGGCGAACTGCTCCGCCGTCTCGGCCGCCGGCTTGAAGCCGCTGTTGAACTCGTCCGCGAAGCGCGCGGCCAGCGCCGGCGTGCGCTTCTTTCCGCCGCCGCCGACGATCACCGGAGGGCCCTGTGGCGTAACGGGTTTCGGCAACGCGGGTGACTCGATGACCGGGTAGTAGCTTCCTGGGTAGGAGAAGGTCTCCCCCACCGGTGTACGCCACAGCCCGGTGATGACGGCGAGCTGCTCCTCGAGGCGGTCGAACCGCTCGCCCAGCGGCGGGAAGGGGATCCCGTAGGCCTCGTGCTCCGCCTCGAACCACCCCGCCCCCAGCCCGAGGTCGACCCGTCCACCACTCATCGCGTCGACCTGCGCGACGCTGATCGCGAGGGGCCCGGGCAGGCGGAAGGTCATGCTCGACACCAGCGTCCCGAGCCGGATCCGCGTCGTCTCACGGGCCAGACCCGCCAGCGTCACCCAGGCATCGGTCGGCCCGGGGAGCCCGTCGCCACCCATGGCCAAGTAGTGGTCGGAACGGAAGAAGGCGGCGTACCCGCAGTCCTCGGCCGTGCGGGCGACGGCCAGCAGGTCGTCGTACGACGCGCCCTGCTGGGGTTCGGTGAAGATGCGCAGCTCCATACCCACAGCGTCGCGTGCCACGGCGTGCGCAGCAAGGGCGTGAGGCACTCACGCGTCCGCGTCGACGCTACGAAGGACGGTGCGGACACCGCCCCCCGCACGGCCGGGTCAGGTCTGCGGCAACCGCTTGCGCCAGTCGAGCCCGGTCACGCGCACCCGCTGCGACGCCGTGCCGTCCCACTCGACGGCCAGCCCCTGCGACGTCAGGGCCGCGACGACCTCGCGGGCCACGACCTCGTCCGGCACCTGGAACCCCCCGTAGGCGAGGAAGACCTCGCTCGCCCCCGGTGCCAGCCCCTCGGCGTCCTGCTGGTGGAAGAACACGTACCCGCGCGACGCCGCTCCCTTCTCGTCGCCGATCTCGGCGTGCCCGCAGGTCTGGCAGCAGGTGAAGCTCATCCGGGCGACCACACCCTCGGCCTCGAGCGCTGCGAACGCGTCCCGCACCCGCGCGTAGTCGCCCTCGTCGTCCCACGTCGCCTCGGCCCCCAGCCGCTCGCCCCACACGCGCTCCAGCACCGACTCGACGTCGGAGTCGGTGAGGTCGAGCTCGTCGTCCTCGGCGTACTGCTCGCAGAGCAGCTGGTGCACCTCGGTGCGGCCCAGGAAGGCCGGGGCCACGAGCTCGCGGGCGGACTCCTCGAGCCACTCCAGCTGCTCGTCACGGGTCGGCCGGTCGGCCGGCAGAGTGCTTCCTATCGGCGTCAGCGAGAAGGGTGCCGGGTCGGGGGGCGCCGAGTCGGGCGCCGCAGGGGCGGGGGCGGGGGGCGCAGGGGCCGAGTCGGGCGCCGCAGGGGCCGAGTCGGGCGCCGCAGGGGCGGGGGGCGCAGGGCCAGGGGCAGGCGCCGCCGAGGACGACGCTGCCGACGAGGGCGCGGTGGCCGGCGGTGCCGCCGTCGTCGCGCCGGCACGCCGGAACCGGTCGAGGATGCCCATTGCGGCAGCCTAGACGAGCGGCCGGTGGGCGCCCGCGGGTCGGTGCGTCATACTCGACGGTCGTGACCTCGGCCCAGCGTGCGACGCGCCTCCTGCAGGCCCTCACCGCGGTGGGGGTCACCGACGTCGTGCTCTCCCCCGGCTCGCGCTCGGCCCCCCTCGCCCTCGCCCTCTACGCCGCCGACCGGGCCGGTGACGTGCGGCTGCACGTGCGGCTCGACGAGCGCACAGCCGGGTTCCTCGCCCTGGGGCTGAGCGTCGGCTCCCGCCGTCCGGTCGCGGTCGTGATGACCTCGGGTACGGCGGTCGGCAACCTCCTGCCCGCGGTCATGGAGGCCCACCACAGCGGACGACAGCTCGTCGTCGTCTCCGCCGACCGCCCCGACCTCCTGCGCGGCACCGGGGCCAGCCAGACCACGACGCAGGCCGGCCTGTACGGCGTCTTCGCCCCCTGTGACGACCTCACCGAGGACACCACCGACGCCGGGCTCGTCGCGGCGGTCACGCGGGCCGCCCAGCGCCGCGGCCCGACCCAGCTCAACCTCCAGCTCGGCGAGCCCCTGCTCCCGGACGCCGACGAGGCCACCTGGTGGCCCGGCGGGCAGACCGGCCCCGCAGAGCGGGTACGACGCCGGGTCGACGGCCCCCGTATAGCCGCCGGCCCGCGCACGGTGGTCGTCGCCGGTGACGACGCCGGCCCCGCGGCGCGGATCCTCGCCCAGCGGATGGGGTGGCCGCTGCTCGCCGAGCCGACGTCGGGCTCGCGCGCCGGCAGGAACGCGATCCGCACCTACCGGCTGCTGCTCACCGGCCGCCTCGGCGAGCAGGTCGAGCGGGTGCTCGTCGTCGGTCACCCGACGCTCTCCCGTCCCGTGACGCGCCTGGTCAGCCGCGCCGACCTCGAGGTGCTCGCGGCACCGGGGCCCGGTGGGGTCGTCACCGACCCGGGCCGGGTCGCCACCCACCTGTCGGCCGTGCCGGTCGTGCCCGACGACACGACCCCCTCCGACGCCGACGCCGACTGGCTCGGTGCCTGGCAGGAGGCCGACGCGCGGCTGTCGGCCCGCATCGACGCCGTCGTCGACGGGCTCCCGCCGCTGCACGCGCTCCAGGTCGCCCGAGAGGTCGCCCGCGCGACCACGGCGGGTGCCACGCTCGTCGTCGGCTCGTCCAACCCCGTGCGCGACCTCGATCTGGTGATGGACCCCTACCCCCCGGGGGAGCACCGGCTCGTCGTGGGCAACCGGGGGCTGGCCGGCATCGACGGCACCGTCTCGACCGCCATCGGGGTGGCCCTCGCCCGCCCCCGGCACGACGCGGTGCGGCGCCGCTCGCTGGCCCTCCTGGGTGACGTGACCTTCCTGCACGACGCCACGGCGCTCTTCCTCGGGCCCGACGAGCCCCGCCCCGACCTGACTCTCGTCGTCGTCAACGACGACGGCGGCTCGATCTTCGCCGGTCTCGAGCAGGGCTCCGAGGGCTATGCCCCAGCGTTCGAGCGGGTGTTCGCGACGCCGCACGGCGTCGACCTGGAGGCGCTGTGCGCAGCCAGCCACACGGCCTACGAGCGGGTGGGTGACGTCGCCTCCCTGCGGGCGGCGCTGGCCGTCGAGGCTCGGGGCCTGCGCGTGGTCGAGGCCCGGGTGGGACGCGCCGACCGGCGCCCCACGGCGGCCGCCATGGCTGCGCTGATGGAAGATTGAGCGATGACGCAGGCGACGACGGGTGAGGGAGCGACCGGTACGACCGGTATGCCGGGTGCCCCGGGCCCCTCGCAGCCCGAGACCGGTGCCACACCCATCGTGTCGTCGCGGGGACCGCAGGCCCGCGTCGAGACCCGGCACGGCGGGCGCGACGGTGGCTCCCGGCACGGCCCGGGAGACTCCGCGGAGCCGGGGTCCACGTCGCCGGCGAAGTCCCCCGCCCCCAGCATCGCCCGTGGCAGCCTCGCCATGGCGTCGGGGACGATCGTGTCGCGGGTGCTGGGCGTGGTGCGCCAGTCGCTCATCGTCGCCGTGGTGGGCCTGTCGCTCTCGGGCAACGCGTTCACCGCCGCCAACACCCTGCCCAACGTGATCTACATGATCATCGCGGGCGGGGTGCTCAACTCCGTGCTGATCCCCCAGCTGGTCAAGGCCGCCGACCACCCCGACGGCGGGCGTGAGTTCACCGACCGCATCCTCACCATGGGCGGCCTGGCCATCCTGGTCGTGACCGTGGTGTGCACCGCCGCGGCCGGTCTCCTCATGCACCAGCTCTTCGGCTTCAACGGGCAGACCCTCGACCTGGCGGTCTTCTTCGCCCTCATCACGCTGCCGCAGATCTTCTTCTACGGCATCTACGCCCTGCTCGGTCAGGTGCTGGGTGCGCGGGGGCGCTTCCTGGCCTTCGGTTGGTCGCCGGCCATCGCCAACGTCGTCGCGATCGCCGGGCTGGTGTCGTTCCTCCTGCTCTTCCCCCGGCAGGCCGCGGTGGGCGACTGGACCCCGTCGATGGTGTGGTGGCTCGGCGGCTCGGCCACCGCGAGCATCGCGGTGCAGGGCCTCGTGCTGATCTACCCGCTCTACCGGAGCGGCTTCCGCTTCACCCCCCGCTTCGGGCTGCGGGGGGTCGGGCTCGGCCAGGCGTCGGTCATCGCCCGCTGGGCCTTCGCGGCGCTGACCGTCTCGCAGCTCGGCTTCATCGTCGCCTCACGCGTCATGGTCAACGCCTCCGACCAGCAGACGCCCAGCGCCTTCATCGCCGGCCTCGCTGTCTATTCCAGCGCGTTGCTGGTCTTCCAGATGCCGCACTCCTTCGTGGCCCTGTCGTTCATCACGGCGATGTACCCCCGCATCTCGGCGGCCGCGCAGCGTCGCGACCTACCCGCGCTCCGCCGCGACTACGTACGGGGTCTCACCATCCCCACCGCGCTGACCCTGCCGATGTCGGTCGTGCTCATGGTCTTCGCGCTGCCGATCTGCAGCCTGCTCTTCCACTCCTACCCCGGCCCGACCGCGCTCGTCCTCGCGACCATGGCCCTCGGGGTCGTGCCGTTCGGCATCGACGTGCTCAACCAGCGCTACCTCTACGCCCACGACGACGGCCGCATGGCCTTCACCGAGCAGTGCGTGCTCACCGGCAGCGCGACGGTCGTCAACCTCTGCGCGTGGCTCTTCTGCCCGCCGGAGTACGTCGTCGCCGTCATCGCCGGTGGCATCGTCGTCAGCAACCTGCTCGCAGCCCTCTTCGGCCTGTACGTCATCCGCCGGCGGATCGGGCGGCTGGGCGGCGGTCGGGTGATCCGCTCGGTCCTGCGGGTGGGGGTCGCGTCGGCGATCTCGGGCCTCGTCGCGTGGCTCGTCGTGCTCGGCTTCGACCAGATCCTCGGCAACGGGCGGCTGGAGGCCCTCATCCCGCTGCTCGTCGGGGGCGGTGTCTTCGTCGGCTTCTACCTCACCCTCGCGGCCCTGCTCGAGATCACCGAGGTCGGTGAGCTCGTCGACCCGGTCGTGCGTCTGACCGGCCGGATGGCCACGGGGCTCCTGAGCAGGGTGCGCCGCCCCGCCTGAGGCCCGAGGGCTCCGGAGCGACGAGGCGCCTGGTACGCCCGGTGCGCGTGTCTGGCGGGCAGCCCTGACGGCCCCCTGTGGAGCGACCGCGACGATCGTGGCCTGGTGGCCGTCACGACGCTGACGCTGCTCGAGCTGGGCTTCGCTGCCCGCTCAGCCACCGGTTTCGAACGCCTCGCGGGATTGCCCGTCCTGCCAGCGATGCCCCTGGAGTGCCTCACTCCGGTGCTCCACATGGACAAGCACTTCGACCTGGTCGCCGCTGCGACGGGGCAGACCGTGGAGCGGCTGCGGGTCCGGGCCGGGTAGCCGCGGACCGCGCTCGTGGACCGATGGCACCCTCACCCCAACCCGACGTGTTGCGGTAGGCGCCGGTTCTCATGGGACATACCGCCCACCGACGCAGCTCTCACCGCAACCAGTGGGCAGCGGGGGTGGAGCGCTTGGGCAACCCTGCGGGCGGTCCAGGGTGCCGGTTGACGCGAGCGGCTCCTGTAGGCGAAGGTAAGCAAGCGCTTAGTTCCCCCACCCGCTACTCACCGAGGAGAGCCCATGGGCCGCTTCGACGGCAGGACCGCCATCGTCACCGGAGCCAGTCGAGGGATCGGGCTGGCCATCGCTCAGCGCCTGGTCGACGACGGCGCCAGGGTCGTCATCACGGCCCGCAAGCAGGAGGCCCTCGACGCGGCTGTCGCCCAGCTCGGCGGCCCCGAGCACGCGATCGCGGTCGCCGGCCCCGGCGACGACGCCGCCCACCAGGACGAGACGATCGCGAGGGCCGTCGACGCCTTCGGCGGGCTCCACTTCCTGGTCAACAACACGGGCATCAACCCGGCCTACGGCCCCCTCATGCAGCTCGACCTCGCCGCCGCCCGCAAGATCGTCGAGGTCAACGACATCGCCGCCCTCTCGTGGGTGCAGAAGGCGTATGCCGCGGCCTTCGCCGAGCACGGCGGCGCGATCGTCAACGTCGCGTCGGTGGCCGGGCTCAAGCCCGCCCCCGGCATCGCCTTCTACGGGGCCAGCAAGGCCATGCTCATCCACCTCACGCAGGAGCTCGCGGTCGAGCTCGGCCCGACCATCCGGGTCAACGCCGTCGCGCCCGCCGTGGTGAAGACGAAGTTCGCCGTCGCGCTCTACGAGGGACGCGAGGAGCAGGTGTCGGCCGCCTACCCCCTCAAGCGTCTCGGCGAGCCCGAGGACATCGGGGCCGCCGTCGCCTTCCTGCTCTCCGACGACGCCGCGTGGATCACCGGCCAGACCATGGTGCTCGACGGTGGGATCACGATGACAGGCGGCGTCTGATGTCGTACGGCGCCGGCTCCACCGCCGTCGTCACCGGTGCCGCCGGAGGCATCGGCCGGGCCATCGCCGAACGCCTTGTCGCAGAGGGCTTCCGGGTCGTCGTCGCCGACCTCGACCCGTCGGTCACGCAGGTCGCCGACGCTCTCGGCGAGCAGGTCACCGGCTTCGCCGGAGACTGCGCCACCGAGGCCGGCGTCACCGCGCTGCTCTCCGCCGCCCACGAGGCGCTCGGCGAGGTCGACGTCTTCTTCGCCAACGCGGGTGTCGAGGGCGGCAAGGGCCTCGACTCCTCGGAGGAGCAGTGGGCCACCGCGATCGAGGTCAACGTCATGGCCCACGTGCGTGCCGCCCGGGCGCTCGTGCCCGGCTGGCTGACCCGCGGACACGGCCGGCTCGTCGTCACCGCGTCGGCCGCCGGGCTGCTCACCATGCTCGGCAGCGCTCCATACAGCGTCACCAAGCACGGAGCCGTGGCCTTCGCCGAGTGGCTGCGAGCGACTTACTCCCACAGGGGGATCGTGGTGCAGGCGATCTGCCCGCAGGGGGTCAACACCAGGATGCTCGGTGATGCGGGCCCGCTCAAGGAGCTGCTGTCGCACGACCGGGCGCTCGAGCCCGCCGAGGTCGCCGACACGGTCTGGGCGGCCCTGCAGGGCGACTCCTTCCTCGTGCTCCCGCACCCGCAGGTGGCCGACTACTACCGCGCCCGCGCGACCGACCCCGACCGCTGGCTGGGTGGCATGGGCCGCCTCCAGGCCAAGCTCGACACCGCCCTGGGCACCACCGGTCGTCCCACCGAGTCGACCGACCACCTCGAGACCCCTACGGAGACCACGGTATGAAGGCCTGGCAGATCACCGCCCTCGGTGAGCCCCGCGACGTCATGAGCCTGGTCGACCTCCCCGAGCCGGCCCTCGCCGAGGGCCAGGCCCGGGTCAAGGTGCTCGCCTGCGCCGCCAACTTCCCCGACGCGCTGATGTGCCGGGGTCTCTACCAGGTCAAGCCGGACCTGCCCTTCACCCCCGGCCTCGAGCTGTGCGGTGAGGTGCTCGAGCTGGGGCCGGGCGGCCAGGCCGGACTCCGGGTGGGCGACCGCGTCATCGGCAGCTCGGTCATCCCCCACGGCGCCTTCGCCGAGCAGTCCGTCGTCGACGCCCGCGCCGTCTTCCCCGCCCCCGAGAAGCTCACCGACGCCCAGGCCGGCGGGTTCTTCATCGGCTACCAGACCGGGTGGTTCGGCCTGCACCGACGGGCCCACCTCCAGGCCGGCGAGACGCTGCTCGTGCACGCCGCCGCCGGGGGGGTCGGCAGCGCGGCCATCCAACTGGGCAAGGCCGCTGGCGCCCGGGTCATCGGTGTCGTGGGTGGCGAGGCCAAGGCCAAGGTCGCCCGCGACCTGGGCGCCGACGTCGTGATCGACCGGCACACCGAGGACTTCGTGGAGGTGGTCAAACGCGAGACCGGCGGCAAGGGGGCCGATGTGATCTACGACCCGGTGGGCGGCTCGACCTACGACCGGTCGACCAAGTGCATCGCCTTCGAGGGCCGCATCCTCGTCATCGGCTTCGCCGGCGGCACCATCCAGACTCCCCCGCTGGGGCACGCCCTGGTGAAGAACTACACGATCCTCGGCCTGCACTGGGGGCTCTACGCGAAGGTCATGCCGCAGCTGCTCACGCAGTGCCACACCGACCTCAGCCGCATGGTCGACGAGGGCCTGATCGACCCGCTCGTCAGCGAGCGGATCGGCCTCGCCGCGGTCGCCGACGCGGTGCAGCGTCTCGCCGACGGCTCCACCATCGGCAGGGTCGTCTACGACGCAGGGGTCTCGGCATGAGCGGGCCGTCGCCCCACGGCCCCAATCCCCCGGGCCTCGACCTGGTGGCCCTCTCCGACTGGCTGGCCACCGCGGCTCCCGGGCTCATCGACGGCCCGCTCACGGCCGAGGTCGTGGCCGGGGGCAAGAGCAACCTCACCTACCGGGTCACCGGCGGCACCACCCGCGTCATCGTGCGGAGGCCCCCGCTGGGTCACGTGCTCGCGACCGCCCACGACATGGCCCGCGAGTTCAGGGTGATGGACGCCCTCGCCGACACCACTGTGCCGGTGCCGCTGATGCTCGCGTCCTGCAGCGACGACACCGTCATCGGCTCCCCGTTCTACGTCATGGAGCACGTCGAGGGCGTGCCGTACCGCACGCGCGAGCAGCTGGAGCCGCTCGGCGCCGAGCGCACCCGAGACATCAGCGAGCGCATGGTGGACACCCTGGCCGACCTGCACTCCGTCGACCCGGAGTCGGTGGGCCTGGGCGACTTCGGCCGCCCCGAGGGGTTTCTCGCGCGCCAGGTGAAGCGGTGGGGCCAGCAGCTCGACTCGTCGCACAGCCGCGACCTCGCGGGCTCCGACGACCTGCGTGCGCGCCTCGCGTCCAGCGTGCCCGGTCCGGAGCACGAGTCGCCCGCGGCGATCGTCCACGGCGACTACCGGCTCGACAACATCCTCACCCGCGACACCAGTGACACCGACGGGCACGGCCAGCTCGACGAGCTCGCCGCCGTCGTCGACTGGGAGATGGCCACCCTCGGCGACCCGCTCACCGACATCGCCCTGCTGCTCACCTACCAGCGCGTCGCCCAGCAGGGCGCCACGGGCGTCTCGACCGTCTCGCTCGCCCCCGGTTTCCTCGCCGAGGACGAGATCATCGCCCGGTACGCCACCCGCAGCGGTCGCGACCTGACCCACCTCGGCTTCTACGAGGCCCTGGCCTGCTTCAAGCTCGCGGTCATCCTCGAGGGCATCCACTACCGCTTCGCCCAGGGCCAGACCGTCGGTGAGGGCTTCTCCGCCGTCGGCGAGATGGTCGAGCCGCTGATCGCGCTCGGCCACGAGGCGATGGACCGGCTCGAGCACACGACCGACGAGACCGACCCGCCCGAGCAGACCGACCCGCCCGACGAGACCGACCCGAACCACACCGAGGGGCAGCACTGATGGACTTCAGCACCGACACCCGCACGCAGGAGCTCCAGGACTCGCTCCTCGACCTCATGGCGACCCACATCGAGCCCGCCCTGCCGACCTTCCACGACCAGGTCGAAGCCCTGCCCGACCGCTGGGCGTGGTCGCAGGCCCCCGTACTCGCCACCCTGCGCGAGGAGGCGCGGTCGCGCGGTCTGTGGAACGCCTTCCTGCCCGGCCCGAAGGGCGCGGGCCTGACCAACCTGCAGTATGCAGCGCTCGCCGAGATCACCGGCCGCGCTATCGACCTCGCCCCGGCCGTGCTCAACTGCGCCGCCCCCGACACCGGCAACATGGAGGTCCTCGAGACCTTCGGCACCCCGCAGCAGCAGGAGCAGTGGCTCGAACCATTGCTGCACGGCGAGATCCGCTCCGCCTTCGCGATGACCGAGCCCGACGTCGCGAGCTCCGACGCCACCAACATCCAGACCTCGATCGTGCGCGACGGCGACTCCTACGTCGTCACCGGCCGCAAGTGGTGGATCACCGGCGCGATGAACCCCGACTGCCAGATCTTCATCGTCATGGGCAAGACCGACCCGTCGGCCGACCGTCACCGCCAGCAGAGCATGATCCTCGTCCCGCGTGACGCCGAGGGGGTCGACATCGTGCGCGGGATGCACGTGCTCGGCTACGACGACCACGAGCACGGCGGTCACGCCGAGATGGCCTTCCACTCGGTGCGGGTCCCCGCCACCAACCTCATCGCCGGTGAGGGCGAGGGCTTCGCGATCGCCCAGGCCCGCCTCGGCCCCGGCCGCATCCACCACTGCATGCGCTCGATCGGGGTGGCGGAGAAGGCGATCGAGCTGATGTGCGACCGCGTGTCGTCGCGGGTCGCCTTCGGCAAGCCGCTGTCCGAGCAGGGCGTCATCCGCGACTGGATCGCCGAGTCGCGCGTGCGCCTCGAGCAGCTGCGGCTGCTCGTGCTCAAGACCGCCTGGCTGATGGACACCGTGGGCAACCGCGGCGCCCACACCGAGATCCAGGCCATCAAGATCGCCACCCCGGCGACGGTGGAGTGGATCCTCGACAAGGCCATCCAGGCGCACGGCGCGGGCGGCCTGAGCCAGGACTTCCCGCTCGCGGGCGCCATCGCCGGCATCCGCACCCTGCGCTTCGCCGACGGCCCCGACGAGGTCCACAAGAACGCCCTGGCCCGCGCCGAGCTCAAGAAGCAGGCCGCCCGCCACGGCTGACCCGGCTAAGTCGGCATCGCGGCGAGCTCCTGACCCGGCGATGCCGACGTCGCTCCATGTTCACCTCGATAAGATGTGGTCAAGAACATCAACGGGTGCAATGTCATGCGTCAGGGCGCACTATATGAGCTGGCATTCTGAGTTCTGACGCATACACATCGGAGGCTGTCATGCCGTCCACCCCCGCCCTTCGCCGCCTCCGAGCCAGGCGCGCCCTCGACCGTCGCCTTCCCGATCTCAACTCGGCCAAAGCCGCTACAACCCGGCCGTCCGGCGGATGGCTGCGAGCAGTCCGCGAGGCCCTGGGCATGACCACGGCCGACGTGGCAGCCCGACTCGACGTCACCCCCTCCACCGTGACCCGGTTCGAGCAGTCAGAGCTAGGCGGTCGCATCCAGCTCGACACCCTCGTGCGTGCTGCTGACGTGCTCGGGTGCGATCTCGTCTACTTCCTCGTGCCCCGTCAGCCCCTTGAAGACAGGATCGAGGAGCGGTCCCTTGAGCTCGCCCGTCGTGAGATCCGCGCCATAGGGCACACCATGGACCTCGAGTCCCAAGGCCTGCCGACCGTCGAGCTGCAGGACAGGGAGAGCGAGCTGGCGGCGGAGCTGAGGTCGCTCCCCGGCCTGTGGCGCGAGTGAGAGCGCGACTGGCCTGGAGACGTCGGGTGACGAGGCGAGGGTCGCGCGGGCTGACCCTCGAGACCTTGCTCGACCACCGCTCGCTGCGCCAGCTCCACCGCGACATGTACGGGGAGGTCTGGGAATGGGCCGGTCGGTTCCGGACGAGCGACACCAACATCGGTTTGCCATGGCCGCGGGTCACGGAGGCAACGGCGCAGCTGCTCGGTGATGCGGCGTACTGGTTCGGCGACCGCGCGCCCGAGGCGGTCGATGTCGCAGCCACACGGCTGCATCACAAGCTGGTGGAGATTCATTCCCTTCGCCAACGGTAACGGCAGGCACGCGCGTCAGCTGTCCGACCTCGTCCTCATGGCGCTCGGTCACGAGCCCTTCACCTGGGGCCGCTCGAGCCTGGTAGACGTCAGCCGCACTCGGCGCGACTACATCAGGGCGCTGGTCGCGGCCGATCGTGGCGACTACGCGGCGCTCGAGGAGTTCGTACGGAGCTGACCTCCGCAACCCGGGACAATGGCTCGTGCTCTCCTCCGGTGTCGTCCCGTGGCTCAACCTCCTGGGCCTCTTCGCCTTCGCGGTGTCGGGCGCCCTCATGGGGGTGCGGCGCAACTTCGACGTCGTCGGGATGGCCGTCCTCGCGACGGCGGCCGCGCTGGGCGGGGGCATCGTGCGCGACGTGCTCCTCGAGGTGCCGGTCGCGGCCCTCGTCACCCCCTCGTGGCTGCTGGCACCGCTGGTCGCGACCGTCGTCGTCTTCTTCTACCACCCCGTCGTCAGCCGACTCGCCCGCACCGTCGAGCTGGTCGACGCCGTCGGCCTGGGCCTCTTCTGCGCCACCGGCACCGCGAAGGCCCTCGACCTCGGCGCCACACCGGTCGCCGCCGTCTTCCTCGGCACCGTCACCGGCGTCGGCGGCGGGGTCGTGCGCGACGTCCTCGCCGCCACGATCCCCTCGCTCTTCCGCCCCATGTCGAGCCTGTATGCCGTGCCGGCTGTCGCCGGGTGCCTCGGCCTCGTGCTCAGCGCCCGGGGCGGCGCCCCCAGCGACCTCGCCGTCGTCGTCGCGGCGGTCGCGATCACCGGCGTGCGGCTCCTCGCCATCTGGCGCGGGTGGCGGGCGCCCAGCCCCCGCCCCGACAGCTCGAGCGCCTGAGGCGGAGCAGGGGCCGGGATCCTCCCGGGGTCGGCGGACGCACCAACAGGCAGAAGCGCGTTGGCGGGCCTCCATACCGGTATGAAGCGGGCGCCCCGGCGGCTTCTGCCTGTCGGTGCGTCCGCCCCCACAGCCCCCACAGCCCCCACAGCCCCTCAGGCCCGAGCCAGGGCCCGCTCCCGCAGCAGCGCCTCACCGACCGCGCGGACGTAGACCACGGCCCAGGTCCGGTACGGCGCCCAGGGGGCGGCCAGCGCCTCGAGCTCGTGCGGGGTCGGGACGTGCGGCAGCCGACAGATCCGGTGCACGAGGTCGAGGGCCATCGGCTCCTGGGTCGGCAGCACGTCGGGCAGCCCGAGGGCCCGGATGACGACGAGCGCGGCGTAGAAGGGCCCGATGCCCGGCAGCCGCTGCAGGTCGGCCAGGGCAGCCTCCGGCCCCATCTGCACGAGCCGGTCGACGTCGAGCTGCCCCTCCTGCGCCGCCCTGGCCACCGCGTGCATCCGGGTCAGCTTGACCTCCGGTATGCCGGGGAAGGACTCCACCTCGAGCAGCTGCTGGGGAGTGGGGACCGCGGCGACCGAACGGCCGGCGAGCGTGAGCTCCCGGCCGTGAGCGACCGCGAGCCGCTCCCGCACGAGCTTCATCTGGGCGGCCGGACGGCGGGCCGAGAGCACCGACCACAGGGCGGCTTCGTACGGGCTGGTGAACTGCGGCGGCCGCAACCCGGGCCGCAGCCGCGTCAGAGCCGTGAGCACCTCGTCCTGGGAAACGACCTCGTCGAAGCCCCGGCCGTCGACGTGGAGCGAGAGGATGCGCGCCGTCTGCTCACAGGCGAGCGCGACCCGGGCGAGGTCGGTCGTGCCCACGACCTCTCCGAGCACCGGCCCGTCGGGCCCGCCCGGCTGGGTGAGGACGACGCCGACCTGGGCCTGGTGGCCGGGGAGCCCGTCGAGGCAGAACGCCATCCGCATCCGGCCGTCCCAGTCGGCGTCTCGACCCCCGAAGCCGAACAGTGCGGACTCGCGCAGGGAGAAGGCCCCGAGGGGGGTGATGGTGAAGCACGAGTCGAGGGGAAGCCTGACGAGAGGGGTGGTGGTGGTCATGGGACCAGCCTCCCGGCTGAACCTGACATCCTGTGTCGGGTTCAGTCTCGGCTACCGTCAACTCCCTCGCAGGCGACCACCGCTGCCCGTCACGACGTCGGGCACTGCGCCGGTCCACCGTCCCGACGGGCTCGCACCCGCCCTGAGAGAATGGGTCCATGCGGTACGACGACCCGACCACCGAGCGCCACATCGGCACCCGCGACGTCACCACCTGGACCACCGACTTCGGGCGCTGGCTGGCCCGCGTCGGTCTCCGGCTCGCCGGCTGGACCGGCTCGCACCTCGTGCTGGTCATCACGCTCGCCCTCGGTCTCGGTGTCGCGCTCTTCGCGACCTGGGGGACCGGCGAGGTCTACGAGGCCGTCGTCCAGCGCAACGACCTGTCCCTCCTCGACCAGCCGGCGCTCGACCTCGCGGTCTCGCTGCGGACCCCCACGCTCGACACGGTGGTGACGGCCTTCACCGACGTGGGAGGGCCGGTCGGGATGCCGGTCCTCGCCACCCTGGCCGTCGCTGTGATGACCTGGCGGTGGCGCACGTGGACGCCGTTGGTGCTGGTGGCGCTGGCGGCCGCCGGGTCGCTGGCCATGACGATCGCGGGCAAGGACCTCACGGGGCGCACGCGCCCGCCGCTCGCGCTCGCGGTCGCGCCGTTCGAGACCTCGCCCTCCTTCCCCAGCGGGCACGCCCTCAACTCGGTGGTCGTCACCGGGGTGGTGGTCTACCTCGTGCTGCTCCACCTGCACCGCAAGCGAACCCGCACGACCGTGGTCACGTTGGGAGCCGTCTTCGCCCTCGCCATGGGCCTGAGCCGGGTGTTCCTCGGGCACCACTGGCTGACCGACGTGGTCGCCGGTTGGCTCCTCGGGCTCGGGTGGCTGGCCGTGGTCGTGACGGCCCACCGGCTCCACCTCACGCTGCGCCGAGCCGGGGCGCCTGCCACCCCGGCGACCTGAGCAGCACCAGCACCCCCTCCGACGGGGGTCGGCCACGTCGAGCTCCGGCTCGACAGACCGTTGACCTGCGTGTCGCCGAGGGCCATCATGACCAAGGCCACCGTTCCTCCAGTGGCACCCCCTCTCACCCCCGGGTGGAGCAGACGCACTCGGGTGGCGAGCTGTGACGAGACGAGGCTCATCATGACCGCAGGTCGACGGCCAGTACGCAGACGGTTCCTTCTCCCAGCCCTCCCAGCCCTCGTCGCCGGAGCGCTCGCCGCGACCGCCGCGTTGGTGCCCCTGGCCACGGGCGCTGCCTCCGCGGCCCCCCAGGCAACCTGCGACGAGCGCAGCAACGCCACGGTCGCGAGGCTCGTCGACTGCATCCGCACGGACGACCTGTGGCGGCACATGAAGGCCTTCCAGGCCATCGCCGACGCCCACCCCGGCGCGGACGGGCACCCCTCTCGCAACTCGGGTGAGGCGGGCTACAAGGCGTCGGTCGACTACGTCGCCAAGAAGATGCTCGCCGCCGGCTACGACGTCACGATCCAGCCCTACACGTTCCCCTACTTCAGCTTCGTCGGGACCCCCGTCATGAAGGAGGTGGCTCCGGTGGCCCGTGACTACGCCCTCGCCACCGTCTTCAACCCGGGACCGGTCGGCGGCTCCGTCACCGGTGCGGCGCTGCAGCCCGCGGGCGGCATCATCATCCCGCCCGGCACCCCGTCCTCCGCCAGCGGCTGCTCGGCCGCCGACTTCCGCGGCTTCGTGGCCGGCCGGGTCGCCCTCATCCAGCGGGGCACCTGCAACTTCGGCCAGAAAGCGGCCAACGCCCAGGCGGCCGGAGCCAGCGGGGTCGTGATCTTCAACGAGGGCAACACCCCTGAGCGTCGCGGACCGTTCAGCGGGTCCCTGGTGCTCGACGACGGCTCACCGGCCGTCCTGCACGTCCCCGTCGTCTTCGTGCCCTTCTCGGTGGGCAGCGACCTGCGCAGCCAGTACCTCACGGCGGTCACCGGCGGGTCGACGCTGCCCACGCTGACCATCGAGGTCAAGACCATCTCCCGGCCGAACGCCATCGACTACAACGTCATCGCCGAGTCGAGAGGGGGCGATCCCAACAAGGTGCTCGTCGTCGACGCGCACCTCGACGCGATCTACGGCGCGGGCATGCTCGACAACGCGTCCGGCTCCGCCGCGATCCTCGACGTGGCCGAGAAGCTGCAGAACACACCGACGCCCAACAAGCTGCGCTTCATCTGGTTCGGCGGGGAGGAGCTCGGCCTGCTCGGCTCGCAGTTCTACGTGAACAACCTGTCCCCCGCAGAGCGGGCCAAGGTGAGGTTCGACCTCGACGCCGACGTGCTCGGCACCCCCAACTACGTCGTCGGGGTGCTCGACCCCAAGGGTGTCAACCTCTTCGGTCGGGGCCCGGGCACCCCCATGCCGCCGAGCATCACGGTGCCGTCGCGCGTGGGGCGTGACGCCGGCATCGACTACCTCAAGTCGATCGGGGTCAGGAACGTCAAGTTCTCGGCTGACGGCACGGACGCCTTCGTCTTCGAGCAGGCGGGCATCCCGGCGAGCGGCGTGCTCACGGGCCAGGACTGCTGCAAGCTGCCGACCGACGTCGCGCTCTTCGGTGGCAAGACGGGCAACTTCGAGGGCAACCTCGGCTCGACCGACGGCGGCTGCGTCGACAACCCCTTCCGGTGGTGCGACAACCTCGACAACAACAACCCGGCCGTGCTCACCTTCATGAGCAAGACCTTCGCGGCGATGGTCGCGACGATGGCGTTCGACACGACCGTCATGTCGCAGCCCCGGACCGCCGCCACCAAGGCCGCCCCGACTGCGGCCCCGGCACCGCGAGGGACGCACGGTCTGACTCGCTGACGAACGCCTCCACCCCGTACGGAGACCCCAGGTCTCCGTACGGGGTGGAGGGGACCGGCTCAGCTGCCCCAGGTGGGGCGCAACGAGAAGCCGCTCGCCCCAGAGGTGCTCGTCTTGCTGGCCAGCACCTGGTGGAGCTGGATCTGGTTGCGCTCGAAGCCGAGAGAGCTGCCCGCGAGGTAGAGGCCCCAGACGCGTGCGGTGCCGAGGCCGACCTCCTCGACGCACTCGTCCCAGTGCTTGGCGAGGTTGTGGCACCAGTCGCGGCACGTCATCGCGTAGTGCTCACGCAGGTTCTCCTGGTGGCGCACCTCGAAGCCGGTGTCCTCCATAACGCGGACGATGTCGCCCGACCCGGTCAGGCCCCCGTCGGGGAAGACGTAACGGTTGATGAAGCCCCTGGTCGGCAACCCCGGGTGCCGGTTGTCGGGGCGGGTGATGCAGTGGTTGAGCAGGCGACCGCCGTCGGCCAGCCGGTCGTGGAGGAAGGCGAAGTAGGCGGGGTAGTTGCTCGGCCCGATGTGCTCCGTGAGACCGATGGACGAGATGGCGTCGAAGCCGGTCTCGGTGATGTCGCGGTAGTCGCTGTGGAGCACCTGCGCCCGCCCGGCCAGCCCCTCGGCCCCGATGCGGGCCTGGGCCCACGATGCCTGCTCGGCCGAGAGCGTCGCCCCGACGGCGGTGACGCCGTAGTGGGTGACCGCGTGCCGCACCATGCCACCCCAGCCGCAGCCGACGTCGAGCAGGCGCATCCCGGGCTCGAGGCCGAGCTTGCGGCAGACGAGGTCGTACTTCTCGTACTGCGCCTCCTCGAGGGTCGAGGTCTGGGTGGGGTAGCACGCGCAGGTGTAGGTCATCGACTCGCCAAGCAGCATCTCGTAGAAGCGGTTCGAGACGTCGTAGTGGTGGTGGATCGCCTCGGCGTCGCGTCGGCGACCGTGCTGCAGACCCCGGGCGACCCGGCGCAGCTGGCCCGGCGCCTCCTGCGGTGGCAGCTCGGGCACCCGCGGTCGGTGGGCGCGGACGAAGCGAGCAAGGGCGGCGGCCTCGGAGCCTGACGGCCGGCGCGGCGACAGCTCGTCCTCGATGAACCTCAGCGCCTCGTAGGGATCGGCCTCGTCGAGGGGGTCGACGACGAGGTCGCCCATCAGGTAGGCCCGCACCACACCCAGCGAACCGGGCGCGGTGAGAAGGTAGTTCAACCCCCGTGCGCTGAGCAGGTCGATGCGCCAGGGCGCGTCGTCCGGGCCGGTCATCGAACCATCAAAGGCCGTGAAACGGACGTAAGGGACCTCCCCGAAGAGGGTCCGGAAGGCGGCGGCCACCGTCATCGTCATGAAGAAACCACCTCCGTGTCGTGAGCACAGGGGAGCAGGGTCGATGTCACGGGGACACTCTGCCACTCGGGACCCCTGTCGTAAAAGTCTGTGAGAGCAACCAACGCGTCGACCACGTGCCGCGCGACGGGGCCCGTACGCCGCTCGGAGCGGTACGTCCGCTTCGCCCCGCAGGGTCTCTCGCAGACCGTTCATCTGAGTGGTGCCCATCCGGTCCCGACGGGTGACATGCACGCCACTTGGCGGCCCGACCCATGCGGCAGGCCACCTTTTGGCACAGTGGCGGCGCAAGCCAAGAAGGGAGTCCGCGAGTGGGTAACGAAGCCCCGCCTCGCGGTGTCGCGGCCCCATCCGGGAAGGGGCCCGGGACGCCGCTGACCTCTCCCACGGCCACGCTGGCCACCCTACCCAGCGCCGTTGGGGCAGAACGGTTTGTGCTGCCCCCTGGGCAGTCGCCCGTGCAGCTGTGCTGGAGCCGCACGGATGTCGGCCCCGGGACCCTCGAGGCCCTGCGGGCTGACCTCGACGAGGCGACCCTGGCCCGCAGCGAGCGCATGGTGCGCCCTGCGGACGCCTCCCGCGTCGTCGTCGCCCACGCGCTGCTGCGGCGCACCCTCGGCACCCGCTTCGGCATCGCCCCCCGTGCCGTTCACATGACCCGTCGCTGCGATCGGTGCGGTCGGTACGGCGATCCGGAGCACGGTCGGCCGGTCGTCATCCCCCCGGACGGGACCGCGGCTCCTGAGCTGTCCCTGAGCCACGCAGGTCGACTGGCCGTGATCGCCGTCAGCGAGCCGGGTCAGCCGGTCGGCGTCGACGTCGAGGCCCCCCGGCTGGTGCGGGAGTGGCGCGACGGCCTCACCCACCTGCTCACCCCGGTCGAGCGGTGGATCACCAGCGGCGCGCCGGACGACCGTGGTCTGCTGGCCCGCGCGTGGACCGGCAAGGAGGCGGTGGCCAAGGCGACCGGCCGCGGTCTGGGCGACGACACCGGCGAGATCGAGGTCCTCGGTGCCCCCTGCGCCGACCCGGGGCGCGTCTGGTGGCGGACCCGAGCGACACCGACGACCACTGCCGCCCTGCTCACCTTCCCGACCCTCGACCCCGAGAGCCAACCACCCCACCACGTGGCGTTGGCGGTCCTGGTCGACCCCATCGCGCAGCCGACACCGTCGGACTCCCAGGCGTCCGGAGCAGTCCCCGGGCCGACGTAGCGCACCGACGTAGCGCACGCCGGCACCGGCCACCCGATGTTTCCCCAATACCCGACGAAACCCAACCGCTCGACGCAGCATCTCTTGCGGACCCCCTGCTCCGCGGCCACCTGAGGGCCGGATCGCCACACCACCCCTTTTCCTGCCCACGGAGGCCAGACGTGACCACCATCTCCCGCACCACTCGCCCCGTCGGGTCCGAGCAGTTCAGCCCGCGGCCCATCGGGCACTACCTGAGCCGCTGGGCCCGCACCCAGCCGGCTGCGCCGGCCCACACCTTCCTCGACTACCTCGGGGACGGCGGCGAGCGCACCCTGACCTTCGCCGAGCTCGACCAGTGGACGCGCGCCGTGGCCGCCCTGCTCAGCCAGACGGCCGTCGCCGGACAGCGCGTCGCGATCCTCGCCCCCACCGGCCCGGAGTACGTCGTCGGCTTCTTCGCGGCCATGCGGGCCGGCCTCGTCGCCGTCCCCCTCTTCTCACCCGACCTCTGGGGCCACGGCGAGCGCCTCGTGCAGGTGCTGGCCGACTGCACCCCCGATGTCGTCATCACCGCGGGCCCTCAGCACGACCTCGTCCTCGACTTCCTCGAGGGTCTGGGCGGCGAGATGCCCTCCGTCATCTGCGCCGACGACGTCGCCGGCGAGGCGGGGGCTGCGCTGGCAGCGACGTTCTCCGACATCGAGATCGACCTCGACGACATCGCCTACCTGCAGTACACCTCCGGCTCCACGCGGGTGCCCCGCGGCGTCGAGCTGACGCACGCCAACTACGTCACCAACGCGCTGCAGATCGGCCCGGCGATGGAGCTCGGGCCCGACGTCACCGGCGTCTCCTGGCTTCCCCTCTTCCACGACCTCGGCCTGATGACGGGCGCCGTCGCGCCCGCGGTCTACGGGGTGCACTCCGTGCTCATGGACCCGCTCGCCTTCGTGATGCGGCCCGGGCGGTGGATCCACAAGCTCGGGTCCTACCCGCGCACCCGCACGGCGGCTCCCAACTTCGCCTACGACCTCGCGGCGAAGCGCACCACGCCCGAGGATCTCGAGGGCATCGACCTCTCGCAGGTCGACATTGTGCTCAACGGCGCCGAGCCGATCCTGGCCGGCACCCTCGAGCGCTTCAACGCGGCCTTCGGCCCGCACGGTATGAAGACGACGGCCATGTCGCCGTCCTACGGCCTGGCCGAGGTGACGGTCGTCGCCGCGACGATCGCCAGCATCCACGAGGAGCCGACCCTCCTGACCGCCGACGTCGCCGAGCTGCAGCAGGGCCGCGTCACCCCGGCTTCAGAGGGCAACCCCTCGACGACCATGGTGCTCAGCGGCAAGCCCGCCGGCCAGCTGGTCATCGTGGTCGACCCCGCCACCCACGAGGTCCACCCCGACCGGGTCATCGGCGAGTTCTGGATCCACGGGCCGAACGTCGGCCGCGGCTACTGGGGGCACCCCGAGGCCACGCAGGAGACCTTCGGGGGTCGGCTCGCCGACGGCCACCCCGACCACCTGCCCCAGGGCCCGTGGATGCGCAGCGGCGACCTCGGCGCCCTCATCGACGGCGAGCTGCTCGTCACCGGGCGCATCAAGGACCTCATCATCATCGACGGCCGCAACGTCTACCCGCAGGACCTCGAGGTGAGCGTGCAGGAGGCCGACGAGACGGTGGCCCGCAACCGTCTCGCCGCCTTCTCGATCGACACCGAGCACGGTGAGCAGGTCGTCGTCGTGGCCGAGCGCCACCGCCGCGTCGAGGACGCGGGCAGCCGCCTCGGCGAGGTCGCCGACCTCGCCCGGGCCGCCGTGTCGGCCCAGCACGGGCTGGCCCTGGCCGACTTCGTGCTCGTCGAGCCCGACAGCGTCCCGCGCACCTCCAGCGGCAAGATCGCCCGGCGGGCGACCCGCACGGCCTATCTCGACGGCACCCTGCCCCGCGTGGAGGACACGTCGGAGCAGAACCCGTGAGCACGACCCGCACCGAGCTCGAGCGGTGGATCAGGGAGGCGGTCGGGCGGCTGCTCGGCACCGACCCTGCCACCATCGACGTCGAGCGGCCGCTGACCGAGCTCGGCATCGCCTCGCGCGACGCCCTCGCGCTCGTCGCGGAGCTCGAGGACCACCTCGGGCGCCGCCTCGACGCCACCCTGGTGTGGAGGGCCCCCACGATCTCGGCCCTGGCGACCGAGGTCTCCACCCACGACCGCGGGGGCGACGGACCCGCCGACCGCTCGGCCCTCCGTGACGCCGACCGCGCTGCCCGCGCTGCCCTGGCCGACCGGGCCGACCGGGCCGACCGGGCCGACCGGGCCGACCGGGCGGCCGAGGTCGACGTGACCGGTCCACCCCCAGGGCTCGACGGACCCGCCCACGCCACCCGGGTCCCTCTGAGGGACGACCCGGTTGCCGTCGTCGGGGTCGGTGTCCGTCTGCCCGGTGGGGTCGAGGGCCCCGACGCCTTCTGGTCCCAGCTGGTCGCCGGCCGGGAGTCGACCGGCGAGGTGCCGGACGGTCGCTGGGAGAGCTTCCCCCCGCCCACCCCCGCCGGCGAGGCCATCGTCGCCGCGACCTCGCGCCGCGGTGGCTACCTGCGTGACGTGGCGGGGTTCGACGCCGACTGGTTCGGGGTCAGCCCCCGCGAGGCGCAGGTCGTCGACCCCGGGCAGCGCCTCCTGCTCGAGGTCGCCACAGAGGCCCTGGCCCACGCCGGTATCGCCCCCTCGTCGCTGGCCGGCACGGCCACCGGGGTGTGGGTGGGCATGTCCACCAACGAGTACGCCCAGCTGACCATGACCGACGTGTCGACCCTCGACGCCTGGTCGCCCACGGGGGCGGCCCTCAGCATCGCCGCCAACCGGCTGTCCTACCTGCTCGACCTGCGCGGTCCGAGCATCACCCTCGACACCGCCTGCTCCTCCTCTCTGGTGGCCGTGCACCAGGCTGCGCGCTCACTCATCGACGGCGAGGTCGACACCGCCATCGTCGGTGGCGTCAACCTGCTGCTGGCGCCCGCGATCACCGTGACCTTCGACCGCGGCGGCGCGCTGGCCCGCGACGGGCGCTGCAAACCCTTCTCGGCCGACGCCGACGGCATCGTGCGGGCGGAGGCCGTCGGGGCCGTCGTCCTCAAGCGCCTGTCCCGGGCCCGCGCCGACGGCGACCGGGTGCTGGCCGTGCTGCGCGGCAGCGGGGTCAACTCCGACGGCCGGTCCAACGGGCTGATGGCGCCCAACCCCGTCGCGCAGGAGGACCTCCTGCACGAGGTCTACACACGGTCCGGCATCGACCCCGCCACGGTCGACTACGTCGAGGCCCACGGCACCGGCACCCTGCTGGGTGACCCCATCGAAGCCGGCGCCCTGGCTGCCGTGCTGGGTCACGGACGCACCTCCACCACCCCGCTGCTCATCGGCTCCGCCAAGGGCAACCTCGGCCACGCCGAGGCCGCGGCCGGCATCGTCGGGTTCATCAAGACCGTGCTGGCGCTGCACCGCCAGGTCATCCCGCCGAGCCTGCACGCCCGCCGCCGCAACCCTCACATCCCCTTCGCCGACTGGCACCTCGACGTCGTCGGCCGACTGCGCCCGTGGCCCCGGTACGCCGGGGTGGCCAGGGCCGGCGTGTCCGCCTTCGGCTTCGGGGGCACCAACGCCCACGTCATCCTCGAGGAGGCACCTGCGGAGTCCCGCGACGCCACGGGCCCAGCCACCGATGCGGCTGGTGCCACCGACGCCATGGGGGTCGCGGCGATCGAGCTGCCCGGCGGACCCACCAGCGACGAGGCCCTCACCGTCGTGCTCAGCGGCGCCGACGACTCCCGGGTCGCCGACCAGGCGGGTGCGCTGGCCGACTGGCTCGACAGGACGCCCTCGGCCGACCTCCGCGCCGTCGGCCACACACTGGCGCGACGGCGCCGCGACGGTGGGCGTCGCGCTGTGGCGGTCGGTCGCGGTCGGTCCGGCCTCGTCGCCGCCCTCCGGGCCGTCGCCGACCAGAGCGCAGCCACCCAGACCGCAGCCACCCAGACCGCAGCCAGCGCCAAGCCGACCCGCGCCCACGCGACGGCCGGCATCGCGCTCGGCCTGGTCAACGGCGTGGCCGGCGCCCGCTCGACGCGCCCCACCACCCGGGGCGACTCCGCAACGGCCGCCACCGAACCGGCCACCGGCGCGGTCTGGGTCTTCTCCGGCTACGGATCCCACTGGTGGGGCATGGGCTCGACCCTGATGGCCGAGGAGCCGGCCTTCGCCAAGGCGGTCGACGACCTGGCGCCCCGGTTGCTGACCGAGGCCGGCGTCGACCTGCGGGCCATCGTCGAGGGCGAGGCCACCGACGGCACCAGCAGCACGGGGGCAGGCGGCACACCCGTCCTCGGGCTGGCCGAGGCCCAGATCGCCACCTTCGGGATGCAGATCGCCCTGGCCGCCGCCTGGACCGCGCGGGGTCACCGTCCGACTGCCGTGATCGGGCACTCGCTCGGCGAGGTCGCCGCTGCGGTGGTCGCCGGCGGTCTGAGCCTCGACGACGGCATCCGCGTGATCACGACGCGTTCTCGCCTGCTGCGACGGGTGGCCGCCCTCGGCGGCGGGATGATGGCGGTGCTCGAGCTCAGCGAGGACGAGCTCGAGGGCCTGCACGACCGCTTCCCTGACGTCGTCGTGGCGGTGCACGCGTCGCCGCGCCAGCTGACCGTGGCCGGCGACGCCGACCAGGTGCGTGAGCTGGCCGCCCACGTCGACGAGCTCGGCCGGGGCAGCTGGCTGCTCGACGTCGAGGGTGCGGGCCACTCCCCTGCGGTCGACCCGATCCTCGGCGAGCTCGTCGAGGGTCTCGCCAGCATCACTCCCCGACCGAACGTGGTGCCCGTCTACTCCACCGTGCTCGAGGACCCCCGCGAGCAGCCGCGTTTCGACCCGGGCTACTGGGGAGCGAACGCCCGTCAGGGAGTGCGGTTCTCGCAGGCGGTCGCGGCTGCCGCAGCCGACGGCCACACCCGCTTCGTCGAGGTCTCACCGCACCCCGTCGCCGGGGTCGCCCTACGGGCGGGGCTGCAGGCCGCCGGCGTGTCGGGCACCGTCGTCGGCACTCTGCGCCGCGACACCGACTCGACGGTCACCTTCCGCTGCAACCTGGCCGTCCTCGCCGGCACCCCCGGTTACGTCGCCCACGGCACGAGCGACGACCCCGAGGGTCTCGGCGTCCCCCTGGCCCGTCACATCGACCTGCCCGGCCCCGTCTGGCGCCACGTGCCCTACTGGGTCGCACCGATCCGTCGGCCGCAGGTGCGAGGAGCCCACTCGTTGCTCGGCGCTCGCGTCTCGCTGCCCGATGGCAGCCTCGCGTTCGGAGGCGACGTCGGCACCGAGGCCTCACCCTGGATGTCCGACCACGCGGTGCACGGGGTGGCTGTCTTCCCCGCTGCCGGGTTCGCCGAGGTGGCCCTCGCGGCGGGCGCCCGAGCGCTCCACCCCCAGGGGGCCGCTGCCGCCCCGTCGACGGTCGAGCTCGCTGACCTCGAGCTGGAGCGGCTGCTCGTGCTCGCGCCGCAGACGAAGGTCACGACGACGGCCCGGCGGGTCGACGCGGGCACCGTGCGCGTCGAGGTCTTCGCCGAGGTGCGCGGGTCGGTGACCCGGCACGCGAGCGCCGTCGTACGGCGAGTCGTCGGCCCGGGGACCGAGCTCCCCGCCCCGTCGGGTCCTGCCGCCGACCGCAGCGACGTCACCCAGCACGACACCGGCCACGACACCGGCCACGACAGCCGCGACGTCACCGGCTCGGAGCCCGTCGACATCGCCGCCACGTTCGCGGCCGTGGGCCACCGCTACGGCCCCGCCTTCCGGGGCGCGGGCGCGGCGCAGATCGCTCCCGACGGACTGGTCGTGGCGCGGGTCGACCTGCCCGACGAGGCGACCGCCGACCCGTCCTTCAGCGTGCACCCCGCGCTGCTCGACGCGTGCCTGCAGGTGCTCGCTCCCGCCGCGGGGCGGGCGCTGGCCGAGGCTGGGCGCGACGCGAAGATCCCCCACCTGCCCGTCTCGATCGGGTCGCTCCTGGTGCCGGGCGACCCCCAGCGAGGGGGGTCGTGCGAGGCCCGGATCACGGTGACCGAGGCCGGACTGCTCGGAGACGTGCGGCTCGTCGCCGACACCGGCGAGGTGCTCTTGCACGCCCGCGGGGTGCTGCTTCGCCCCATGGGCAGTGCCGAGGTCGCCCTCCCGCTCTCGGCCAAGGCCTTCGAGCTGGTCTGGGACGACGCCCCGATCGTGCCGCTGGAGGGGGCTGACCGGACGTCCCTGCCGGCACCCCCGACGGGGACGCCGACGGGGACGCCGACCTCGTGGATCGTCGCCGGCACCGGCGACCTGGCCGACGCCGTGTGTGCCGCCCTGACCGGGCGTCACGGCCGGGCACCGCGACGCGTCGCCACGCTGGCCGAGGCCCCGGTCGCCCTGGGTGACCTGGCGCGGGACGCGGCCCGGTTGCGTGAGTCCCTCGGAGTCGTCCTCGTGCCGACCCTGCCGACCCTGCCGACCCTGCCGACCCTGCCGACCCTGCCGACCCTGCCGACCCTGCCGACCCTGCCGACCCTGCCGAGGCTCACGTCCGACCCGGCCTCCCCGGCCTCCCTCGCTGACCCCACGGGTCCGCGGGCCGAGCTCGACCGGCTCGGAGCCACCGTGACCCTCGAGGTCGCCGGTGTCGCCGCCGCCCTGGTGACGGCGACCGACGGCCTCTCCGCCCACGGCCTGCCTGCCCTGGCCCCGGGCTCGGTACAGCTGGCGGTCCTCACCCAGGACGCCGAGCAGTCGCCCGGCCTCGCGGCCCTGCGTGGGCTGGTGCGGGTGCTCGGCCTCGAGCACCCGCTCGTGCACACCCGCCTCCTCGACGTCGTCATCGAGACCGCGTCGCTCGAGACGACCGCCGACCTGCTCGCCGCCGACCTCTCCACCTGCGCCGTCGACGGTTCGACCGCCGACGAGGTGCGCTGGCGGGACGGGCGGCGACAGGTACGCCACCTTGGTCGGGCCGACGTCGTCCCCGACACGACCGTGGTGCTGCGGCCCGGGGCGTACGTCGTCACCGGTGGGCTCGGCGGGCTCGGCCTCCTGGTGGCCGAGCACCTCGGCTCGCAGGTGGCTGGTATCGGACGCAGCCGTATCGTCCTCGCCGGCCGGTCCGCCGACCCCCTCGCGGCCAACCCCGGCGTCGCCGCCGTCGCTGCCACCGGGGTCGAGGTCGTCGTCGTGCGCGCCGACGTCTCCGACCGCGCCGACGTCACCCGGCTGATCGACGCTGCCACGGCCGGTGGCGTGCCGCTGCGGGGCGTGGTGCACGCTGCGGGCGTGCTCGAGGACGAGCTCGTCGCCGACCTCAGCAGCGAGGCGCTGCATACGGTCTGGGCGCCCAAGGTGCTGGGCGGGCAGGCGCTGCACGAGGCCACGGTCGGCCTCGACCTCGACCTGTGGTGCGTCTTCTCCTCTGCCGCAGCCCTGCTCGGCTCGCCCGGGCAGGCGTCGTACGCCACCGCCAACGCGTGGCTGGACGCGCTCGTGGGGGTGCGCCGCGCCGCGGGCCTGCCCGCCTCCACCATCAACTGGGGTGCCTGGTCGGGCGTCGGCGGCGCCGAGGTCTCCCGCAACGCCCTGCTCGACCCGATGGGTGCGGCCGAGGGCATGGAGGCCTTCTCCGAGGTCCTCGCCTCCGGCCGCGAGGCCACCGGCGTCGTGCGGCTCGACCTCGAGCGCATGGTGACGCTGATGCCCGAGCTCGCGAGCACGGCGTTCTTCGCCGGCCTGCTCGCCGAGCGGGCCGGCCAGGGCACCACTGCCGACGAGTGGGTCGGGCTGGACGCGCTGCGCACCCTCACTCCGTACCAGGCCGTGGCGGCCGTGCACGAGCGGCTGATCTCCCGCGTCGCCGCGATCATGGCGCAGGCTCCCGAGCGCCTCGACGTCTCCACGCCCCTGACCCGCCTCGGCGTCGACTCGCTGATGGCGGTGCGGGCCAAGAACGCCGTCGAGAGCGACTTCGGCGTGACCCTCCCGATGAAGCTCGTGCTCGGCGGGGCCAGCATCGCCGACGTCGGCGACCACGTCTCGACCCAGCTGGGCCTGCTCGCCGGGTCGGAGGCGCTCGAGCCCCCCGTCGCATCGGCCCAGCCCGCCCAGCCCGCCCAGCCGCCCCAGCCCGCCGAGCCGGTGAGGCAGGCGGATGCACCGTCGCCCGCGCCGACCTCGAGCCCGATCCCGAGCCTGCGCCGACCTGTCCCCGTGGCGGCAGCGCACCTGGGCGACGTGCAGGGGCGTGACGTCAGCGAGCGCTGGTTGGCCTCGGTGTGGGCGCTGGCGCTGACCATCCCCTCACCCAGCGTGGTGACGCCCGTCGACAAGCTCGTCGAGGGGCTCGACGTGGCGGTCGTCGAGGCCGCCCGTGACGAGGTGCGGTCGTCGCTCCGAGCCCGCTTCGCGGCCGGCGTCGACGTCGACGCCGTCCTCGCCGAGCCGACCCTCGAGCGGCAGGCCGACGTCATCCGCCCGCTCGTCGAGGGACACGGGGACTCCGTCGTACGGGTGCTCCGGGCGCCGGTCGACCACGGCGGCGCCTCCGCCGTCCACGACCACGCACAGGTGCCCCTCTTCCTGTTCCACCCGGCCGGCAGCCCGACCGCGGTCTACGAGCCCCTCCTGGAGATCCTCGGCGGGGGGTTCCCCGCCTACGGGTTCGAGCGGCTCGAGACCGCCCGCACGATCGAGGAGAAGGCCGACCGCTACGTCGAGATGGTGCGTGCCCTGCGGCCGCACGGCCCCTATCGCCTCGGCGGCTGGTCGCTCGGAGGGTGCCTGGCCTACGAGGTGGCCCGGCAGCTGCAGGCGCAGGGTGAGCCGGTCGACCTCCTCTTCCTCATCGACTCCGTGCTCCCGGAGCGGGCGCCGGGCGAGGACGAGAAGACGGTCCTGCGTGACCGGTTCGTGCGGTTCATCGCCTACGTCAACGAGACCTACGGAGCCGAGCTCGACCTCGACCCCGACGAGCTCGTTACCCACGGCGACGAGGAGCAGGTGGCGCTGATGATGGCCGCGGTGGGTCAGGCGCTGCCCTTCGTGGGGCCGGCCATCCTCGAGCACCAGCGGACGTCGTACGTCGACGCCCGGGTCGCCGAGATGTACCGTCCCCGTCACTACGACGGGTCGGCGATCCTCTACCGCGCCGCCCAGCTGGCCGGCGACGGGGAGTACATGCCCGGGGAGGCCCGGGCCCTCGACCCGCGCTACGCGCGCAGTGACGACGCCCTCGGCTGGGACGTGGTCTGCCCGGCCCTCGAGGTGGTCAAGATCGTCGGCAGCCACACCTCGCTCATCGACCCCCCGGTGGTCGACCACATCGCCGACCACCTGCGCGACACCCTCGCCCGGCTGTCCGCCCCCGGAGCCGGTCCCCGGTCCGACCCACCCACCGACAAGGACTGACGATGGCCACCCAGGACGCTCTCGACGACCTGTCCGACCGGCTCGGACAGGCGCACGGCACCGGTCGTGAGACCGCCATCGCCAAGCAGCACGCCCGGGGGAAGCTCACCGCCCGCGAGCGGATCACCCTGCTGCTCGACGACGACTCCTTCATCGAGATGGGGGCGCTGGCCCGCCACCGGTCCGTCGGCTTCGGCATCGAGAAGGACCGGCCGTACGGCGACGGGGTGGTCACGGGGTACGGAACGGTCGACGGCCGCCCGGTCTGCGTCTTCGCCCACGACTTCACGACCTTCGGCGGCAGTCTCGGCGAGGTCTTCGGCGAGAAGGTCATCGCCGTCTACGACAAGGCCATCGAGATCGGCTGCCCGATCCTCGCGCTCAACGACTCGGGCGGGGCCCGCATCCAGGAGGGCGTGGTCTCGCTGGCCTACTACGCCGAGATCGGTCGACGCAGCGTGTGGGCCTCCGGTGTCGTGCCCCAGATCTCGCTGGTCATGGGCCCCTGCGCCGGCGGGGCGGCCTACGGCCCGGCGCTCACCGACTTCACGATCATGGTCGAGGGCACGTCGCACATGTTCGTCACCGGCCCGCAGGTCGTCGCCGCGACGATGGGCGAGCACCCCACCACCGACGAGCTCGGCGGCACCGACATCAGCGCCGAGGTCTCGGGCAACGCGCACTACGTCGCGCACTCCGAGGAGGACGCGCTCGACTTCGCGCGCATCATGCTCTCCTACCTGCCGCTGTCCAACCGGGTCGCCCCCGAGGCCTACGACGCCCCGCTGGTCACGGGCGTCGAGCCGCACGACCACGCGCTCGACCGCCTGGTGCCCGACCGTGACGTCGAGGTCTACGACATGCGGCGCGTGATCGAGGCGGTGGTCGACGACGGTGAGCTGCTGCAGGTGCACGAGCGCTTCGGGCGCACCATCCTGGTCGGGTTCGCTCGCATCGAGGGCCACTCCGTGGGCGTCATCGCCAACCAGCCGCTCGTGCGGGGCGGGGTGCTCGACATCGACGCGAGCGAGAAGGCCGCTCGCTTCCTGCGCTTCTGCGACGCGTTCGGCATCCCGATCCTCACCTTCGCCGACGTGCCCGGTTACCTGCCCGGCGTCGACCAGGAGCGGGGCGGCATCATCCGTCGTGGCGCCAAGCTGCTCTACGCCTACGCCGAGGCGACCGTCCCCATGGTGACGGTCGTCACGCGGAAGGCCTTCGGCGGTGGCTACGCCGTGATGGGCAGCAAGCACCTCGGCGCCGACGTCAACCTCGCGTGGCCGACGGCCCAGATCGCGGTCATGGGCGCCGAGGGTGCGGCGAGCGTGCTCGGCGCGAGGATGATCGCCCAGGCCGAGACCGAGGGTCGCGGGGCCGAGGTGCGCTCGCAGATCGAGGCGGAGTACCGCACCCAGGTGGCGAACCCCTACGTCGCCGCTGACCGCGGCTACGTCGACGCCGTGATCGCGCCCCGCGAGACCCGCTACCAGGTGGCGAGGGCGCTGAGACTCCTGCGCGGCAGGGTGAAGAAGGGTCCCGAGCGGGTGCACGGCAACATCCCACTCTGACCCGGCGACCGGTGACACATCCTCACGAAGGGACGACCATGACCCCATCAGCCCGACGGCACCGATCCCAGCGCCTGCGCCTGGCGACGGCCGCCCTGACGGTCGCCGTCACGGCGGCCCTGGGGGCGACGGCCGCCACGGCCGGGCCGTCAGGCGCCTCCTCAGCCCCGTCAGTCCCGTCAGTCCCGACAGTCGCCACCAGCGTCGGCACGCCGGGGGTCGTCGCCTCTGACGGCGCCTTCGTGCAGAGCGAGGTGATCCTCGACCCCCAGACGGTCGACCTGACGATCTCCTCTCCCGCCCTGGGCGGCACCACCACGGTCCGGCTGTGGCTGCCGGCCCACTGGGCCACCGCCCCGGCCGGCAGGCGGTGGCCCACCCTCTACCTCCTGCACGGGGCGAACGACCCCCAGCAACAGGCGACCTGGACGGTCAACACCCAGGCCAAGGCCTTCATGGCCGGTCGCGACGTGCTGACGGTGATGCCGGCTGCTGGCGCGGCGGCCCTGTACTCCGACCCGTGGAACTTCGGACGCGGCGGGGGCACGAAGTACGAGACCTACCACACCCGCGAGCTGCCCCAGCTGATCGAGGGCGCCTACCGGGGCAAGCGCTCGAACCGCGCCGTACTGGGGATCTCGGCCGGCGGGCTCGGTGCCTTCAAGTACGCCGCGAAGAACCCCGGCTTCTTCTCGGCCGCCGCCTCGCTGAGCGGGCTGGTCAACACGTCCCTGCCGCCGGCCCGCACGTTCGTGCAGGCCATCCTCGTCCAGGCCAGGGTCCTGCTCGGGTCCATCTGGGGCGACCCCATATTCCAGTTCTCGATCTGGCAGGCCAGCAACCCCTACTACCTCGCGCCCGGCCTCACCGGAATCCCGCTCTTCATCTCGAGCGGCAACGGGGCCGCCGGACCGCTCGACTGCTGGTTCTTCTGCGTCGACCCCGTCATCGAGCCGGCGGCGCTGCTGGTCAACACCAGCTTCGCCGCCCGGGCCCGGTCTCTGGGTCTCGACCTCACGACCGACTTCTACGGTGCAGGCACGCACCACTGGCCCTACTGGAGCCGCGAGTTCCCCCGGGCCTGGCCGACCCTGGCCAAGGGCCTCGGCGTGCCCGTCTGACCCGAGCAGCCGTCAGGCCCGAGCAGCCGTCAGGCCTGAGCAGCCCGACCCGGCTCTGCCGCCCCGGCGTCAGCGGGCCCGCACGGCCTTGTCGTAGAGGGTGGGGAGCCGGCTCCGGGGGTCGTAGCGCTTCTTGACCAGGGAGTAGTCGCTGCCGCCGTAGAGGTCGGCGAAGGTCTCCTCGTCGTAGTACGCGTCCGAGTAGAGCGACTTGTGCCCCCCGAGGCGGGTCACCTCGGCCTCGATGTCGCGGTTGGTGTCTCCGTCGGCGCGCCCAGGGGTGATCGGCACGGTCGACCAGAAACCGACGTTGACGTAGGGCTGTCCGACCCCCATGGGGTAGAGCGGCCACTGCGTGCTGCCCACGGCCCGCGGCTCGGCGGCCCCCGTGCTGTCGGGCCCACCCGGGTCGCCGGGTCGCGGTCGCAGCTGCACGGGGCACAGCCACAGCGGCTCGATGGGCACCTCACGCAGGAACCAGTCGAGGAACGCGGCCGTGTGCTCGAGGGGGATCTCGACGTCCTGGACGACGCGCTCGCGCGGCGGGTTGCCACGGCGGGCGTCGAGGCGGGCCGCCACCCGGTGGCGGTTCTCGAAGGCGACGATCTTCCAGTAGACGTCGGAGCGCAGCTTGCTCTTGGGCCAGAGTCGTCGCAGCACGGGGTGCTGGGCGCCGAAGGCCCGGGAGCACCAGAACCAGTCGGTGTCCCAGCGCCACAGGTAGTCGCGCACCGTGAGCAGGTCGTGCGTGCGCTCCCGCAGGGAGCGGTAGAAGATGTGGCTCCCCGTGTAGTCGCTCGGCACCCCGCCGGGTGCGTCCTGCAGGGTGTCGGCCCACCGCCCCAGCGTCAGGTAGACCTCGTCACGGGCGAAGACGACGCCGTCGAGGAAGTCGACGGGCTCACCCTCGAAGGCGCGGTCGCGCATGACCACGGCGATGGCCTCGGTCGCGGCGGTGAGGTCGTGGAAGCGCACGTGCTGCAGCGCGACGTACGGGTGGACGCGCTCGACCTCGATGGTCAGGCTCAGCGCGTAGCCCAGCGACCCGTAGGAGTTGGGGAAGGTGCGGAAGAGCTCGGCGTGCTCGCCATCGGGCGTCGCCTTCACCACCTCACCGTCACCGGTGAGGATCTCGATCTCGAGCACGGACTCGTGCGGCAGGCCGTTGCGGAACGACGACGACTCGATGCCGAGCCCGGTCACCGCCCCGCCGAGGGTGATGGTGCGCAGCTGCGGCACGACGAGGGGCATGCACCCCTGGGCGAGCGTCGCGTCGACGAGGTGCTCGTACGTCGTCATGCCCTGCACCCGGGCGGTCAGGCCCACCGGGTCGACGTCGATGGTGCGGTCGAACGCCGACACGTCGAGTCCGGGCCCCATCGCGGCCGCCCGGGGCCGGAAGAGGTTCGAGGTGTGCTTGGCCAGCCGGACCGGCAGGTCGGGTGGCAGCTCGGCGTACTGCGCGCGGACCCGCGCGGTGGCCGACTCGTGCTCGGCGGGGGTGGTCAGTCGTCCGGGGTGTGGCACGTGCTCATCCAACCAGCCGGGAGACCTCCGGAGCGACCCGGCCACCGACCGTGGTCTCCCGCCGTCACCCGCTCATTCCGTGGCGCGGGCGGCGAGGACCGCGTGGGCGGCGGCCACCCGCTGACGCCACCACTGCTCCCGATCCGGTGGGGCGGCGAGCCGGGTGAGCGCCGCCTCGTCGACGACCGTGACGCCCACGGGGATCTCGCCTCCCAGTGGCACCACCGGCACCGTGACGACGTCGTCAGCGAGCAGCTCGATGGTCGCGAGACCGCAGGCGTGCGGCAGCTCGGGCAGGGCCGCGGCGAGGGCGGCGCCGGCGGCGATGCCGACGCTCGTGTCGATGGCCGACGAGACCACCACCGGCAGCCCGCAGCGCTGCGCGATGTCGAGGGCCGCGCGCACCCCACCCAGGGGTGCGACCTTGACGACAACCACGTCGGCGGCGCCCAGGCGGGCCACACGCAGCGGGTCGTCGGCCTTGCGGACCGACTCGTCGGCAGCGATGAGCACGTCGATGTGCTTGTCCCGCAACGCTCTTCGTAGCTCGATCAGCTCCTCGACGGTGCCGCACGGCTGCTCGACGTACTCCAACCCGTGCTCCGCGAGCGCTCCGATGGCCCGCACGGCCTCCGGCACCGTCCAGCCGCCGTTGGCGTCCACCCGCACCCGGGCACCCGACCCCATGGCCTCGCGCACGGCGCCGACGCGCGCCAGGTCGTCGTCGAGGGTCTGCCCCCGCTCGGCGACCTTGACCTTGGCGGTGCGGCAACCGTCGTACCGCGCGAGCACACCGGCCACGTCGTCTGCGCCCACCGCGGGCACGGTCGCGTTGACGGGGACCGAGCGGCGCAGCGGAGCCGGCCACCCGGCATACGCGCTCTCGACCGCCGAGGCGAGCCAGCGCGAGGCCTCGGGGGCGTCGTACTCGAGGAAGGGAGAGAACTCCCCCCAGCCAGCAGGGCCCTGGATCAGCGCCGCCTCGCGGTGCTGCAGCCCCCGGAAGCGCAGCCGCAGGGGGATGCTCACCACCCGAAGCGTCGCGAGCAGCTCCGGCAGGGGCGGGACGGTCATCGTCCGCGCACCATCGTCGTTCGCGGCACCCCTCATCGTTCGCGCACCCTCATCGTTCGCGGCACCATCATCGTTCGAAGGCCGCCGACGGCGCGTTGGCCACGGCGTGGGCGATGCGGGCCGCGTTGCGCGCGGTCAGGGGCGGCAGGTCGTCGAGGGGCCACCAGCGGGCCTGGGTCGACTCGTCGTCACCGACCTGCGGCTCCCCCGACACCCAGTCGCACCGGAAGACGAGGTCGAGGTACTGAGAGACGTCACCGTTGGGGTAGGTGATCGGGGGGCCGACGGTCACCCACACCAGACGCTGGGCGCGCGCCACGACGCAGGCCTCCTCGAGGCACTCGCGCTCAGCGGTGACCGCCGGCTCCTCGCCGGGGTCGATGATGCCGGTCACGGGCGTCCAGTGGCCGTTGTCGGCGCGCTCCACGAGGAGGACCTCCTCGCCACCACCCTGCCTCCCGCGGATGACGACGGCGGCTGCGCCGGAGAGCCAGAGCGGCGCGGTGCCGACCTTCTCCCGCAGGGCCAGGACGAAGTCGGGAGTGGGCATGCACCGACCCTATGCCGCCCGCACCCGGCGTCACCCGCGTGGATATCCTCCAGGCGTGAGCTCCCCCACCGTCGTCAGCGAGACCTTCGACCCGCAGGAGTGGCAGTCGGTCGAGGGCTTCGACGACCTCACCGACCTCACCTACCACCGGGCCCGCACGGTGGGCGCGGTCCGCGTGGCCTTCGACCGGCCCGAGGTGCTCAACGCCTTCCGGCCGCACACGGTCGACGAGCTCTACCGCGTGCTCGACCACGCCCGTCGTACGGCCGACGTCGGCTGCGTCCTGCTCACGGGCAACGGCCCCGGGCCGGAGGGCTCCGGCTCGGCCGGGAAGTGGGCCTTCTGCTCCGGCGGCGACCAGCGGATCCGGGGGCGCTCCGGCTACCAGTACGCCGACGGAGACACCGCCGACACCGTCGACGAGCGCCGCGTGAAGGCCGAAGGGGGCCGGCTGCACATCCTCGAGGTGCAGCGCCTGATCCGCACCATGCCCAAGGTCGTCGTCGCCGTCGTGCCGGGGTGGGCCGCTGGCGGAGGGCACTCGCTGCACGTCATCTGCGACCTGACCATCGCGTCCCGCGAGCACGCACGCTTCAAGCAGACCGACGCCGACGTCGGCTCGTTCGACGGCGGCTACGGCTCGGCCTACCTCGCGAAGATGGTGGGGCAGAAGCGGGCTCGCGAGATCTTCTTCCTGGGTCGGGCCTACTCGGCCGACGAGATGCAGCAGATGGGGGCGGTCAACCTCGTCGCCGACCACGCCGAGCTCGAAGCCACCGCCCTGCAGGTCGCCCGCGAGATCATGGGCAAGTCCCCCCAGGCCCAGCGGATGCTGAAGTTCGCCTTCAACCTGGCCGACGACGGCCTCATGGGCCAGCAGGTCTTCGCCGGCGAGGCGACCCGCCTGGCCTACATGACCGACGAGGCCGTCGAGGGGCGAGACCAGTTCCTCGAGAAGCGGGAGCCCGACTGGTCACCCTTCCCCTGGTACTTCTGATCTGGCGCGTTTGCGCAACTCAGAGGCGCATTGACCCCCCATGCGCGGCAGATGCGCGGAAAGAATCGCGGTTGGTGTCCTCGCGTCAGCCTGAGTCCGCCGCGTTTGATCGCTTCTCGCCCGTCGGGCGTAGCCTCGACACAGGACCGCTGGAATCGATGAGATCACGCAGTTGGCGTTGACGCTCCCGGTGGATCAGCGCGCCCAGTTGGCCAACGCGCTGCTGGCCAGTCTCGACGACCCGGCCGATTCGGCCGAGGTCCACGAGGCGTGGACGGCCGAGATCACGTCTCGGGTCGACGACATCACCAGCGGTCGGGTGCAGACCATCCCTCACGAAGAGGTGAAGCGACAGCTCGCCGAACGTCGCGCTGCCCGTGAGGCCGCGCGGCAGGGCTGACGCTTGGAGGTCGCGTGGCACCCCGACGCTCAGGCCGAGTACGACGCTGACGTTGACTGGTACGAAGCCCGGGTGGCAGGCCTCGGCGATCGACTCGAGGACGCGGTCGACGTCCTTGTCGACACCGTCCTCGAATGGCCGGACTCGGGCGCAGTGTGGCCCGATTGGGACAGCATCCCGGTCGTGAGGTCGCGGCGGGTTACAGGATTCCCGTATCGGCTCGTCGACCTCGCGTTCGACGCGGTCGCCGACACGGCAACCTGCGAGCTCTGGCTCCCGGTCGAGCCCACCCGCCCCGGCGGGTGAGTGCGTGGTCGCCCAGCGCTCCACACCGGGCCTACGGCGAGGGGTCGACGACCTTGGTTGTGAGTTGCTGGCACAACCGTACCGTTATTGGTACGGTTGTGCCATGGCTGCCGAGGTGAGGTACCGAGACCTGGTGCGTGAGATCGCGCTGGGTGAGTACGGCTTCATCACCACCAAGGAGGCAGTCGCAGCGGGTGTTCCGGCGGTCGAGCTGCGCAAGCTGGCCGTCCGGGGTGGACTGGTGAACGTCGCATACGGGATCTATCGCGTTCCCGACGCGCCAGGTTCGCCCTTCGATCAGTTCGCCGAGGCGCTGCTGAGGGCTGGGAAGGGCGCCTACCTGCGGGGCGACTCGGTCTTGGCCCTATTCGGTCTTGCTGACGTCAATCCCCGCAAGATCCGCGTCGTCGCGCCGAGGCGGACGCGAGCCAAGATGCCGGCCTTCATGGAGGTGACTGCCCCGCCCTGGGGGGAGGCGCACAACCTCACTCGCTACGAAGGGCTGCTGGCAATGCGCGTCGCCGACGCGATCCTCGACTGCCGGGGTCGGATCGAGCGGGAGCGTCTCCTCGAGGCCGCCCGTGATGCTCGCAAGAAGGGTCTGGTGACCCGAGCTGAGTACGCGAAGCTGCAACGCGAGATGCGCAGATCTCCGGCGGGCCCCCCCCCCCATGAGATAGCGTTGGCTTTATAGTACGATGTCTGAGTGCCTCGACCCCCGCTGAAGAACCCGCCCCTGTGCCCCGAGGGGCATGACCCCGCTGCTGGTTACCGGGTCCGCAAGGCTGGCACCTACGGCGAGGGCGCGAAGCGGCAGCTGTACGCCTGCATCGCGCCCGACGCGACACGCCACCGCTTCACGCCAACCCTCCCGCGAGAACACAACGACCACGCAGTCTGTGACTCGTGCGACTCCACGCTGGTGGCGCACACGGGGCCGGTGGTGGGCCGCGACTACCTGCATCGCCTACGGCTGGTGGCCGAGGCCCTGGTCCAGGTCGGGAGCGGCGTGTCGTACGTTCGCGCGTCGAACCGAGCCCGCGTCGGAGCCGGACGCGACCCCCTGCACGGGTCCGGGGGAGGACACCTGGTCGCTGAGTGGACCGACACCTGGGGACCTGTTCTCACTCAAGCCCTCGCCGAGACCGACTGGCCGGAGACCCTGGTCCTCGACTCGACGGACTTCTGGTGGACCAACGCGCGCACCCGGGAGCGCCGCCGCGAGTTTGCGGTACTCATCGCCTACGGCTACCCCGGGCCCGGCGCCGCCGACCCCCGGCCGCGCGTGTGGGGCATCCACGCCTCCACCACCGCTCAGGCCGGTGACTGGGTCACCTTGCTGAAGAGTCTGAACCTGCCGGCCCCGCCCACGAGCGTGGTGACCGACGACAACCTCGCCGTCGCTGCGGCCGTCCGTCAGATGTGGCCGCACCCGCCCGGGAAAGCTCTCCCGGTCCCGTTCCTGTACTCCTGCGAGCACCACCTACGGCGCAACGCCATCACCGCGCTGACCGCCGACCAGGTCTCGCACTTCGGGTCCATCCGGATGGAGGCACTCAACAACGCATTCCGCGACCGTGCCGGATGGGACGCGTTCGTGGCCACCATCACCGACAAACAGACCGACACGGCCGCCTGGGTAGCAGGGGTCCGCGCCCGAGTGGAAATCCAGACCTCCGTACGGCACCAGCTGCCCGAGCACTACACGACCGCCGGTGCGGAAGCCGCCGCCGCCGACCTGAGGGCGATGCTCGAGCAGCGGTCGTTCAGCTTGCGGAACCGGGACCGCACTAACCGGCTCCTCGCCCTTGTACGCCTCCACCTCACGGGGCGGGACGACCCCAGCCGCTACCACCGCATTTTGCGCGCCGCCGCTGAGGACGCCGGTGGACGCGGCACACCGCAAGGCCAAAACCGTGACACCCGAGGGGCACCCAGCCTGCGCTGACCAGGAAGGAGCTGCGGGTTGCTGACACCGCACTGGCGCGGACACCGCCACGGGGTGCGAGTGCCCCACCTGACCGCTCAAGCCAGACGTTTGGGCCGGTACGTCTTGCCGTTCTTGTTCAACGTCCATCGGGTCCAGTGCTTGTCCGAGAGACGGAACGGGAGGCGTTCCTGCAGCCAGGGCCGTAGGACCGTGAGGTCATCGTCAGTCGCGGTGGGGATGCTGAGCATCAGCCCCATCGCGCGCCGGTTGTTGATGGTGAGTCGTCCGAGGGAGTTACCCAACCGGACGCCAGTTGGTGTCTCGAAGCAGCCGAAGAGGTCACGGTCCTGACCGGGCCACGGCCCGTCACCTTGGGGGGACCGCAGCAGAAACTGAGCGTCGAAGCCGAGGCTGACTGCGACGTTGCCCCACCTGTCGGCCGGTTGCGGAGAGATCTCTTCCATGAGCTCCACCCCATCCTCGATCCGACCCTCCGGAACTGGGTGGAGCCGCACGAACGACTCAGACCGCGTGGGAAATGCCGCCTCAAGAGCCCGCAACACCCCTGGGTCGGCGGCTGGCCCCGGCCCGTTGTCCACCCGGAGAAGGCCCGTGACAGAGACCGCATGCGCACGCGACTCGAGGAAGCCTCTCCACGCCGTCAGCGCTTCGCGAGCGCTCAAGCGGTTGATGGCATGCGCACCCCCACTTGCGATGGGCAAGCCGTCATACACGACGGCCGATTCGAATTGCGGCACAGCAGCCCTCCCCTTCTGCGGTCACACGGTACCGGCTGCCCGGTCAGAGGACGACGGTGCTCACTCGTACTCACCTTGCAGCCGGAGCGGGAGGTGCCTGCACGACGAAATAAGGCCAACGCTATCTCATGGGGGGGCGGGCCCGGCGGAGAGAAGCGCCTCATGACGTATTCGACTCCGCCTCCCAACCAGAGGTCGCTCGAACAGCGGATCCGCAACCTGGAGGCCGACGACACGGGCTCGCTGCGCCGCCAGGTGACGATGGCGATGGTCGTCGTCGGACAGTTGCTTCCAGAGGGTGCGGTCAAGGGTGGCACCGCGATGGCACTTCGCTACGGCCGCGCTGCCAGTCGATTCACCCAAGACCTCGACGCGCGCGGATCCACCCGCTGACGGACTTCCTTGACGACTTCGAGGCTTCGCTTACTCAGGGCTGGGCCGGCTTCACGGGCCGCCTTGTCGATCGGAAGCCGCCGCGACCGCCGGGCGTTCCTCCGGCGTACGTCATGCAGCCGTTCGACGTGGAGTTGGACTATCTCGGTCGGTCGTGGCGGACCGTGACGTTCGAGCTCGGGCACAACGAGATCGATGACGCCGTCGACCCCGAGCTCCGGATCGCCGACGATCTGGTCGGGCTGTTCACGGACCTCGGGCTCCCTGCGCCGGAGCCGATCCCGGTGATGCGGGCGGATCATCAGGTTGCGCAGAAGCTCCACGCCGTATCGGAGCCGGGCAGCGAGCGTGTCCGCGACCTCGTCGACCTGCAGTTGCTGGCGAAGGGCGAGGAGCTTGACCTGTCACAGGTCAAGGCGACGTGTCTCCGGCTCTTCGATCACCGGCGCCGTCACGTGTGGCCGCCGACGACCGAGGTCGACGCCGAGTGGGGTGACCTGTACGAGGCGGCGATTGAGGGCGTCGACGTGCTCCCCGACATCGACGCCGCGGTTGCCTGGGCCAACGACCTCATTGAGCGGATCGCCCAAGCGTGAGCGCCGGCGTTACGGTGACATCGTGACGATGACCGCGGAGGAGTTCCTCGATGGCGCGATGACGCAGGTCGTCGGGCGGGGAAACGGCGCGCAGACCCGGACCTCGGGGGAGGGACCTATAGCCCGACCCATCACGCTGGATCTGACGGGACAACTTCAGTTCGCGCCGAAGGAAGCCGATGCTCTTCGCTGCGACATCCCCCAGCGGCCACGATCGCGATGGTCGTCGGGCAGATTCTTGCCGAAGGTGCGGTCAAGGGTGGCAGCGCGATGGGCACTCCGGTACGGGCGAGCGAGTCGATTCACGAAAGACCTCGACGCGGCGCGGGTTCATCCGTTGGCGGACTTCATGGACGACTTCGAGGCCACGCCCACTCGGGGCTGGGCCGGCTTCACGGGTCGGGTGGTTGATCGAAGCCCCCTCGACCCGCGGGTATCCCTCCGGCGTACGTCATGCAGCCCTTCGACGTGAAGCTCGACTACCTCGGGCGTTCATGGCGGACGGTTAAGTTCGAGCTCGGGCGCAACGAGGTCGGCGATGCGGTGGACCCCGAATTCCGGATCGCCGCCGATCTCGTCGAGCTCTTCACCGATCTCGGGCTCCCCGCGCGCCCGGACCGATCGCGCTGATGCGAGCAGATCATCAGGTGGCGCAGAAGCTCCACGCCGCCTCGGATCTCGACAGCGAACGGGTCCGAGACCTCGTCGACCTCCAGCTCGTCGACAGGGGCGAGGACCTTGACCTGCCTAGAACAACGTGCTTCTGAACTTTCACTCCACCAGCACAGAACCCATCGGATCGGACCGGGATGATCGGGTGATCGAACCCGCTCGTCGAGCATGCTGGGTGACGTAAGGAGGACCCGGATGATTGCTGCTCTCAACCTCGCCGTCGAGGCTGTGGAGACTCACCTGACCACTGACCCCTCGACGCCCGTCGACGCCACCGCTGTCGCCCTCCAGGTGGGCACGACCGAGCACCACCTCCGGCGGATGTTCTCGTCGCTGGCGGGGATGCCGCTCTCGGAGTGCGTCAGACGCCGTCGCATGTCCCTCGCCGCCGCCGACCTCGTGGCCGGAGTCGACGACCTGCTCACGGTCGCGGTCCGGCACGGCTATAGCTCGACCGAAGCCTTCGGACGCGCCTTCAGTGCCGTGCACGGCACTCGCCCGGGCGACGTTCGCCGCGACGGGGGTCCGCTCCGGACCCAACCGCGGATCAGGTTCCAACTGACCGTACAAGGAGCCGTCGGGCGTGCGCTCCGTCAGTGACGATCTCGACCCTGACCGCGCCGAAGGCACCGAGCTCACCTACCTGCACGGCGTGGCCACGACCGTCGACACCAACGGACTCGACCGTCTCAAGGGGCTCGACGTCATCGAGGTGTCCGCTGGCCCGTGGGCTGTCTTTCGCACCGAGGGTGCGTACCCCAGCGCACTTCAGGAGGCATGGTCAGCCACCGCCACGGACTGGTTCCCCTCACAGCCGTGGCGGCTGCGACCCGGCCCCGAGATCGTCGCGACGCTCGCGTTCGACGCGGTCGCCGGCACGGCAACCTGCGAGCTCTGGCTCCCGGTCGAGCCCACCCGCCCCGGCGAATGAGTGCGTGAGTCGCCCAGCGCTCGACACCGGGCCTACGGCGAGGGGTCGACGACCTTGGTGACGACCCACCGGTGCTTGCCGATCTGGCGGTCGCGGGTGAACCCCGCCGCCTCGTAGGTCGAGAGCGCCCCGTTGTAGAGGAAGCCGGCCGGCACCGCGGCGGCATCCTCCGGATACCCCTCGACGGTGCCTCCGCCCTGCCGGGCGATCAGGTCGAGCGCGCCCGCGAGCGCGGCAGTGGCCACGCCCTGGCGACGGTGCCCCTTCCCGACGTAGCAGCACGCGATCCGCCACTGCGGTGACGTGGTCAGCCCCCGTTCGTAGGCCGCGCGGCTCTTGATCCGGGGGAGCTCGTCCGGCACACCGAACTGGCACCAGCCGACGCAGTCGGCTCCGTCGAGCACGAGGGCTGCGTGGGCCGTGTCGGCACGCACGCGGCTGAGCTTGCGTTCGCGGTTGACCACGGCGGTGGAGCCCTTCCCGACTCCCTCGGCGTGGAAGCCCATGCACCAGCAGCCGCCGAAGATGCCGTTGTTGGCCTCCACCAGGGCCGCGAAGGCGGGCCACGTCGACACGTCGAGAGCCTTCACCGTGTAGGGGGATGTCAGCACGACGCGCAGTTTGGCACACACGCCGCTCGTCGTCGCGAGCCCTGCGACATGACGTCGTCGGTATCGGGACGGCGCTCAAGAGAGGGGAGCTCTCGTGAGCATGCTGGAGAGCTCGAGCCACGGGACCCGTCGGCGTGGGACCGGTCTGCGTGGGACCGGTCGGCCCACTCTGCTCAGGTCTGTCCCCAACCCGACGAAGGGTAGGAGACAGTCCCCGTCCCTTCCAGGGGACCACACCTCCGGGAGGCGACGACCCTCCCGCGATCCGAGAGTCCCCCGCGATGTCCATGCCCCCACTGCTCGCCCGGACCGCTGTCCGGTACGACGACCCCCCGTGGGTAGCGAGCCGTCGTGGCTGACGGGTTCCTGGTCGGTCGGGCAGGCGGTCCGGTCGCGACCACCCACCTCCCCCGGCGACCCCCGGGACGACGGTATGCCTCCATCCGCTCCGGGGTGCTGATCCTTGCCGCGGCAGTCGCTGCGGTGGGGGTCATCATCCTCGGGGTCTCGCTGGTGGTCGGCCTGCGGCCTCTCGGGGTGACTTCCCGCTCGATGGAACCAGGCCTCCCGGTGGGCTGTCTCGTGGTCTCCCAGGAGGTGCCGGCGACGCAGGTCCAGGTCGGCGCGATCGTGACGCTCCAGCGGCTGCGCGGCGCCGGGCCGGTGACGAGCCGGGTCGTCAAGGCCACCGCCCTCGGCAGCGGGGCCGTGGAGTTCGTGCTGCGCGGTGACGCCGACCCCCGAGACGACCCGGAGCCCTACGTCGCGAGCACGGCAGGGGCGTACGTCATGCAGGTGCCGTGGGTGGGAGGCGTGGTGACGTTCTTCCAGGGCAAGGCTGGACCACCGGCCGGGGCCACCCTGGCTCTGCTCCTCCTGGTGCTCCTGCTGGCCGACCCTGAGCGGCGCAAGAGGTCGCGGACCAGGTCTGGTCAATCGACCGTTTGACCGATATGGTCGGGTCCGAACCCGTTGCGACGATTCGTCGTCAGTTGGGTGTCGTCACAGCGTGGGCAGCCGGCCTCGGGTGGCGCGACACCGCACCTGCACCATCTTTCTCCAGGGGACTTGGCCACCATCACGAACGGAGCTTCTCATGCTCACGTTGCGACTCAAGCACGGCGCCCGACAGCTCGTCCTGTCCGTCTGCGTGCTGCTCGGCGTCGAGCCGATCGTCACGCAGGACAGGGTCCCCGTCGGCGCCAGCCACCGCTGAGACCGGTCACCGGGGACCTCGGTCGTACGGTGCCGGCGCGCCGTACGGTCAGGCCTTCGCCTTCGCCGGCCGCTTCTTGCGCGCCCGGCTCTTCCTGATCGCCTCGACCGCGATGCCGACGCGGCTGCGGCCCTCCTGCGGGTTGGGCAGGGCCAGGGTGACGACCTGCTTCCACGCCGAGAAGACCTGCGCCGGGAGCGAACCGGTCGTGTAGGTCAGGCCGTAGCGCTGGCACAGGTCCTGGATCTGCGGGGCGATCTCGGCGTAGCGGTTGCTCGGCAGGTCGGGGAAGAGGTGGTGCTCGATCTGGTGGCTGAGGTTGCCGGTCATGAGGTGCAGGGCCTTGCTCCCGCTGATGTTGGCCGACCCCAGCATCTGCCTCAGGTACCACTCACCGCGGGTCTCACCCTCGATGGAGGCCTTGGCGAAGGTCTCGACGCCCTCGGGGAAGTGACCGCACATGATGACCGAGTGCGTCCACACGTTGCGCACGATGTTGGCCACCGCGTTGGCGCCCATGGTGGGCAGGAACGACGGGCCCGACAGCAGCGGGTGGAGGACGTAGTCGCGACGGGCCTGGGTGCCGATCTTGCCCAGCACCGTGCGCACCTCGCTGCGGAAGGTCTCCTTGTCCTTGCCCCGACCGGTGAGGTAGGCGCCGATCTCGAGGTCGTAGGCGGCGATGCCGTACTCGAAGAGCATCATGTTGACCGCGTTGAGCAGCGGCTGCACGAGGTAGAGCGGGATCCACTTCTGGTCCTCGTCGACGCGCATGATGCCGTAGCCGAGGTCGTTGTCGCGCCCGATGACGTTGGTGAAGGTGTGGTGCAGCTGGTTGTGCGACCGCTTCCAGTACTTCGACGGGGTGGCGTTGTCCCACTCCCACTCCTGGCTGTGGATGCGCGGATCGCGCATCCAGTCCCACTGCCCGTGCATGATGTTGTGCCCGAGCTCCATGTTCTCGAGGATCTTGGCCACCGACAGACCGGCGGTGCCGAGCGCCCACGCCGGGGGGAAGAGCGAGAAGAGCAGCACGGCGCGGCTGCCCATCTCGAGCCCCCGCTGCCACGCCAGGACCTTGCGGATGTAGGCCGCGTCGGCGGCGCCGCGTGACGCCAGCACCTCCTGGCGCAGGGCGTCGAGCTCGGCGCCGATCGCCTCGATCTCCTCGACACTCAGGTGCTCTGCCGGGTCGGGCTTGCCCGAGGCCTTGGGCCGGTGGGTGCGCTCGGTCGTGACGACGGAGAGGCGGTTGTTGACGGGCCGGGTCCGCTTCGGCGCGTGCGGCGTCCCGGCGAGGGACCCGTCGATGCTGAGGTCGAAGTCGCCGTCGGCGGTCACCGCACGCGTCGCGGAGGTCGCCTTGGTCGCGCGGGTCGTGCGGCTCGGGCGGCTCGGGCGGCTCGGGCCGGTGGAGGCAGACGGGCTGGCTTTCGCCGGGGTGGTCGGCATGGTGGTCTGGGGCTGAGCGGCCATGGCCAATCTCCTAGAGGTCGATCTCGCACGCGCCGGCGGCAGCCGACACGCAGGTCTGGATACGCACGTGGTCACCGTCGGCGGCGACGGTGAGGTTGCCGTCGCGCAGGTCGCGCACGGCGCCTGAGCGCAGGGGGACGACGCACCCGAAGCAGATGCCCATCCGGCACCCTGACGGGAGCAGGACGCCGGCGTCCTCACCGGCGTCGAGGATGGGGCTCGCCCCGTCGGCCTCGACGACCGTGGTCGACCCGCCCCGGCTGAAGGTGACCGTGCCACCCTCACCCTCGACGACGACCGCCGGCCGGAAGCGCTCCGTATGGAGCCGCCCGCCCAGGCCGGCACCGGCGTAGTGCGCCTCGAAGGCGTCGAGCATGCCGGTGGGTCCGCAGGCCCAGGTCTCCCGCTCGCGCCAGTCGGGCACGAGCTCGTCGAGGTCGGTGGGGGCGACCATCCCGTCGGCGTCGGTGTGCCGCTCGACGAGCCGCAGCCGGTCGTCGGCGTGCCAGGCGTGGAGCTCGTCGGCGAAGAGCACGTCGTCAGCCGTCGGCGCGGAGTGGACGATGACCACGTCGGGCAGCTCGTCGAGGTGGTTGCGCAGCATGCCCATCACCGGAGTGAGACCGCTGCCGCCGGTGAGGAAGAGGGCCTTCGCCGGGCGGGTCGTCGGCAGGGTGAAGTCACCGGTCGCCTGGTCGAGGTGGATCAGGGTGCCCGGCTGCAGCGCGCGCACGACGTGGTTGCTGACCGTGCCGTCGGGGATGGCCTTGACGCAGATCGACAGCAGCCCGTCGGGAGCGGCGACGAGCGAGGTGAGGGAGTAGGCGCGCCAGCAGCGCACCCCGTCGACGTCGACCCCGATGCGGATGTACTGCCCCGCACGGTGCCCCCGCCACGAGCGGCCCGGTCGGATGACGACGCAGACCGCGTCGGCCGTCTCCGGCGTCACCGACACCACCCGGCCGCGCAGATCGGCACCGGAGCGCATCGGCGCGAGGATGTCGAGGTACTCCGCCGGCAGCACGGGCGTGGTCGCCGCCTCCACGACCCGCCACAGCGCCGAGCGCACCGACCTCACCGAGCGCGCCGCGCCGAGGGAGCCGCCGCCGGCGAGGGCCGGGAGGGATCGGGGTGGGAGAAGACTGGTCACCACCCCAGTCTGCCGTTTAGGTTGACTAGGATCCTGACCGTGGCACGTGAGATTCGGGTAGGGAATTGTTCGCTGACGACAAAAGTCAGGCGAATGAGTGATGATCGCCCCCTGTGTCCACTCATCCGGTGGGCGGGAGCCCCACCGACGGACGGCGTGGGCCCGTGAGCCCCACCGCGCCCGGCCGACGGCCCCCGACCCCCGCGCGCGCGCTCATCGTCGACCCCCAGGTCATCACCGCCCTGCGCAGCTCGCTCGGCGACCTCGCCACCACGGTCGTCGCGGCGATCGCCGACGGCATCCCGGCCTACGCCGGGCAGGGCCCGCTCCGCGAGGCCGACATCGAGACCGCGGTCCAGCTGGCCCTCGGCGGCTTCCTCACCATGGCGTCCCGGGCCCCCGGAGACCTGCGGCCGAGACCGGCTGCCCGCGACACGGCATACGGGCTCGGGAGGGGCGAGGCGCGCAGCGGCCGGTCGGTCGAGTCGCTGCTCGCGGCCTACCGCATCGGCGCCCGCGTGTCGTGGGAGGAGCTGTCGGGGGTGCTCGTGCGTCTGGGGGTCGAGGCGAGGGTGGTCGCGCGCTTCGCGGCGCTGGTCTTCTCCTACATCGACGACCTGTCGGCCGCCAGCGCGGCCGGCCACGCCGACGAGCTGTCGTCGGCCGACCGCGTGCTCGAGCGACAGCTCGAGCGGCTCGCGCTCGAGCTGCTCCGCGGTGCCTCGCTCGAGACCCTCGAGGGCCGGGCCGAGCGAGCCCAGTGGTCGGTGCCCACGACCCTGACGGCTGTGCTGGTGGCCGAGGACGACTACTCGGCGGTGCGCTCGGTCCTCGACCCGCGGTGCCTGGCCCTCGCGGAGGACCTCCCCGATACCCCCGACGGCGAGGTCGTGGCCTTCCTCGTGCCCGACGTGCTCGACCCGGCCCGCCGACGGCGGCTGGCCCGCTCGCTCGAGGGGCACCGGGCGGTCCTCGGCCCCGCCCGCCCCTGGGCGCTCACCGCCTCCTCCTACCGACGCGCCCTCCGCGGCTGGGGGCTCGCCGCGCTCGCCCGCCCGATCCTGGGCACCACGCGGCGGTCGACCGTCTACGACACCGACGCCCACCTCGCCGACATGGTGCTCACGGCCGACCCCGAGGCCTTCGCCGACCTGCGCGCCGCAGCGCTCGCCCCGCTCGACGGGCTGACCCCGGCCTCCCGGTCCAAGCTCGAGGCCACGCTGCGGCTCTGGCTGCTGCACCAGGGCCGTCGGGAGGCCATCGCCGAGGGGCTCGTCGTGCACCCCCAGACGGTGCGCTACCGCATGGGTCAGCTGCGCGAGCTGTACGGCGACCGCCTCGACGACCCCGACACCCTGCTCGACCTCACGCTCGCGCTCGGCGTGCAGGGCTGACCGCGCTCAGGTGCCGTACGACGAGCCGTACGACGCGGCGTCCGCCCGCAGGGCCGCGAAGACCGGCCCGGCCAGGTGCGCGGCCTCCCCGCTGACGACGTCGTCGAGCAGCACCGGTGTGCCGTCGGGACCCGCGAGCGGCACCCGCCAGTTGGGGTACTCGTCCTGCGTGCCCGGCTGGTTGACCGCCCGACGGTCGCCGACGAGGTCGGCCAGCGCCACCGCGAGCATCCGGCTGGGAGTCAGGGCGATCCAGCGGTGGAGGGCGACGAGCAGGACATCGGTGTCGGCTCCGTCGTCGGTCCCGGCTCCGTGGTCGGTCCCGGCTCCCCCGTCGGAGCCGTCGCCCGTGCTCTCCAGCAGGCCGCGGTCGACGAGGGCATGGCGCACCTTCTCGATGGCGGCCCGCTCGACCTCACGCTCCTCCTGGGCCGAGCGGGTCAGCAGCCCGAGCGCCTCGCGCACGCTGACGTGCTCCAGACCGAGGTAGCCCGCGGTCGGTGGCAGGTCGTGCGTGGTCACGGACGACAGGCACAGGTCGCGGTAGTTCTCGGGTGCGCGGGGCTGGTCACCGTCCCACTCGAACCACAGGATCGAGGTGCCGAGCAGGCCGCGCTCGAGCAGGTAGTCGCGCGCCCTCGGCTCGACCACCCCGAGGTCCTCGCCGATGACGACGGCCCCGGCCCTCTCCGCCTCGAGCACGAGGATGCCGATGAGGGCCTCGTGGTCGTAGCGCACGTAGGTGCCGCGGTCGGGGGTGAGCCCTGCGGGGATCCACCACAGCCGGAAGAGGCCGATGATGTGGTCGATGCGCAGACCCCCCGAGTCGCGCAGCGCGGTGCGCACCATGTCGCGGAACGGCGCATACCCTTGCTCCGCAAGGCGATCGGGCCGCCAGGGCGGCTGGTCCCAGTTCTGCCCGAGCTGGTTGAACTGGTCGGGCGGCGCGCCCACGGTGACGCCGGAGGCGAGCGTGCCACCGAGGCTCCATCCGTCGGACCCCCAGGGGCTCACGCCCACGGCGAGGTCCTCGACGATCCCGATCCGCATCCCCGCCCGCTTGACGGCCGACTGCACCGAGGCCACCTGCTCGGCCATGAGCCACTGCATCCAGCGGTGGAGGTCGACCCCCTCGGCGTGCGCAGCGGCGAAGGCCGCGACCTCGGGGCTCGACGGATCCCGGAGCGCCACAGGCCAGGTCGACCAGGGCAGCCCGTGCTCGTCGGCGATCGCGCACCACGTCGCGTAGGCGGTCAGACCGGCGCCCTCCACCGCGCAGAAGCGGCGGTAGGCCCGAGCCCGGGCTGGCGTCGGGGGGACAGCGTGCAGCAGGCCGAGGGCCTCGCGCTTGAGCCCCCAGGAGGCGTCCCGCGCGATGCCGTCCCGGTCGGTGAGTGCGCGGCCGAGACCAGCCAGCCGACGCAGGCGGGCGTGGGCGTCGACGTCGAGCCGGGCCGCTTCGGGCACGTCCTCGACCCGCAGGTAGAGCGGGTTGAGGAACCGACGTGACGACGGCAGGTAGGGCGACGGCTCCATGGGCGCCACGGGCTCCGCGGCGTGGAGCGGGTTGACCAGCACGAAGTCGGCGCCGTGCTCGTCGGCGGCCCACGTGCCGAGGTCGGCGAGGTCGCCGAGGTCCCCGACACCCCAGGAGGCAGACGACCGGGCCTGGTAGAGCTGGGTCATCACCCCGGTGGCCCGCCCCTCGCGGAGACCGGCCGGGAGGGTGAGCCGGGCGGGGGTGACGACGAGCACCGCGACGTCGCTGCCCGGCAGCAGCGGCTCGGCCTCGCCCCGCGCCACCAGCCGGTGCCACCCGGTCGGCAGGTCGCCCGGCAGCTCGAAGGTCGCCTCGCCGACGAGCACCCCGTCGACCTCCCTGGGCTCGACGAGGTGGTCGACCTGGGCGACGACGCGCTGCCCGCCCTCCTCCAGCTCGACGACGAGCCCGACCCCGGTGCCGTGCGGCACGTGCACGGCCACCCAGGGAGTCCACCCCGTACGGCACACGATGGTGGGGGGCAGCATCCGCCGCCAGCTGCGCAGGTCGAGGTCGACCAGCGAGGCGTCGACCTGCTCCGGCGTCTCGGCGGGCACCTCGAGCGCCGCGAGCACGGCCCGGATGGAGTCGTCGCCGACCGGAGCGTGCACCCCTTGCCAGTCGAAGTACTCCGTGGCGATGCCATGGGCCTGCGCGAGCCGGGTGAGGGGGCCGAGGGGAGGTGGGGTCTCCATACGCGCCATCCTGCCCGTCGCACCACGCCCGTGCACCACCGACCACGACGTGGCCGCACCTCCAGCCGGTATGGAGGGTCCGCCGGTACGGTCGCCGCATGCCGACCGACACCTCGCCCGACCCCCGGGTCGGGCCCCGCAGCTTCGTGCGTCTCGCCGTCTCGGCCGCTGTCGGTGTCGTCGCCGGCGTCGTCGTCGGGGCGCTGGTCGATCTCAGCTACGGCCTGCTCGCCGGCTACCTGGGGGCCGCCGGCACCTATGTCGCCTGGACCTGGGTGCTCATCGCCCGGATGGACGAGCGGGCCACCGCGATGCACGCCCGGCGCGACGACGCGGGGCGCACGGTGACCGAGCTCGTGGTGATCCTGTCGGCGCTCGCCAGCCTCGGGGCGGTGGCTCTCCTGCTGTCGAGCAGCGGGACGGGGTCGCGGACCCTGCAGGCCCTGCTCAGCGTGCTGTCGGTCGGGGTGTCCTGGGCGAGCGTCCACACGATCTACACGCTCCGCTACGGGTGGCTCTACTACGACGGCGACGCCGGGGGCATCGACTTCAACGAGGACGACCCGCCCAGCTACCTCGACTTCGCGTACTTCGCCTTCAACATCGGGATGAGCTTCCAGGTCTCCGACACCAACATCTCGCGCAAGGTCATCCGGGCGACTGCCCTGCGACACGCCCTGCTGTCCTACCTGCTCGGCGCCGTCGTCGTGGCGGCGACGATCAACCTCGTGTCGGGTCTGGCGCAGTAGGGGACTCGACGGGGGACTCCGAGGGCGACTCGGCGGGCGACTCGGCGGGCGACTCGGCGGGCGACTCGGCGACCGGAGGTGCCCACCCGGGTCGTCGTACGAGACAGAACGGGTGCCCGGCCGGGTCGGCGAAGACGTGGTCGCCACCGGGCAGCGCACGCGCACCCAGCGCGAGGGCGGCCGACGACGCGACGTCGAGGTCGTCGACCATCACGTCGAGATGCACCTGCTGGGGGTACGACGGGTCGGGCCACTGCGGCGGCAGGTGGTCGGGCGCGCGCTGGAAGGCGTACCCCGACGCCCTGTCGGAGGGGGCGACGACGACGAAGTCCTCGGACCGGTAGGTGAGCGGCAGCCCGAGCAGCTCGGCGTAGAAGGCGCCCAGCGCCTCCGGGTCGGGGCAGTCGTAGACCACGTGGTGGGGGCGTCCGATCATCGACCCAGTGTCCCTCCAGACCGACGGAGAACGGTGCCGGTCCCTGAGTGGAAACGGGGGTACCCCTACCCCGGAATGGGGTGTCTCCCCGACAGACCCGAGGTGGTGGGCGCCACCACTGTGGGAGCCGACCGCTCCACCCCCCTCTCGCGCCCCCGGAGTCAGCCATGACCAGCACCTCGACGCCCACCCGCATCGCCACCCCGCTCCCTCCGCCCGACCGGCGCCGACCCGGCGTGGTCCTGCGCCTGGCGCAGTGGAGCGCGCACCACCGCGCGTTGGCCCTCATCGGCTGGTTCCTCTTCGTCGCAGCGGTGTTCGTCGGCGGTCAGCTCGCCGGCACCCGGGTCCTCACCGAGACCGAGACCGGTGTGGGTGAGTCCGGTCGGGCCGACCGGGTCGTGGCCGCCGCCGCCTTCCCCAGCCGACCGACCGAGAACGTGCTGGTCCAGGCCCGCGCCGGCACCCTCTCCCCTGCCGCTGCCAGCGCTGTGACCACCGAGCTGACCACGAGGCTCTCGGCCCTTCGCCAGGTCGCCCAGGTCGAGTCGGCCGTGCCCTCGGCCGACGGTCGGTCGCTGCTGGTGCCGGTGGTGCTCGATGTGCACGGAGCCACGGGCGACGCGGCGTCCGACGCCGCCGATGCCGCGCTACCGGCCGTGCTCGCGGCGACGGCCCAGGTCGCGGCCCAGCACCCGGACCTGCGCGTCGAGCAGTTCGGCAACGCCTCCGTCAGGGCCTCGCTCGGCACACAGGCCGACCGTGACTTCACCCGCGCCGAGCAGCTCAGCCTGCCCGTCACGCTCGTCATCCTCCTGCTCACCTTCGGCGCCCTGATTGCCGCCGGGGTGCCGGTGGTCCTGGCGATCTCGGCGGTGGCCACCGCCATCGGCCTCAGCGCCCTGGTGTCCCACCTGGTGCCGGTGATGGACCTGCTGAGCAGCGTGATCCTGCTGATCGGCATGGCTGTCGGGGTGGACTACTCACTGTTCTACGTCCGGCGGGCCCGCGAGGAGCGGGCGCGCGGTCTCGATCGGACCTCTGCCATCGAGGTCGCCGCCGAGACGAGTGGTCGGGCCGTCGTGGTGTCGGGGGCCGCGGTGGCCATCGCCATGTGCGGGCTGCTGCTTTCGGGTGACGCGACGTTCCAGTCGATGGCCATCGGCACCATGCTGGTGGTGGCGGTCGCGGTGCTCGGGTCGCTCATCGCGCTCCCGGCGATGCTGGCCGCGCTGGGCGACTCGATCGAGCGCCCCCGGGTGCCGTTCGTGCACCGGCTCGCCCGGGGACACGGGCAGGGCCGCTTCTGGCCGGCGACGATGCGGGTGGTGCTGCGCCGACCGCTCGTGTCGTTGGTGCTGGCCGGGCTGTCGATGGTGGCGCTCGCCCTCCCAGCGCTGGGCATGCGCACCGGCGAGGCCGGCCTCGACTCGATGTCGCGGTCGATCCCCATCATCGCGACCTACGACCGCCTGACGGCAGCCTTCCCGCAGGAGAGCGACGCCCACACGGTCGTCGTGCACGGCACCTCCCGCCTGGACCCCGCCGCCCTGCAGGCCGCCCTACGGCGTCTCGTCGTCGACGCCCGTGCCACCGGCCGCTACACCGGCCTGGACACGGTGCAGGCGACGGTGTCACCGGACGGGCGCACCGCGCTGATCGACCTCCCGGTGCCCGGCGACGTCAACAGCGCCACCGCCGAGCAGTCGCTGAGCGTGCTGCGCCACGACCTCGTCCCCACGCTGGAGGCGTCGCTGCCGGGGGCCACGGTGCTGGTGACCGGATCGACCGCCAGCGCCAGCGACTTCGGCTCGTCGATGCGCGCCCATCTGCCGTGGGTCATCGCCTTCGTGCTCGCCCTGACCTTCGTGGTGCTCGTCATCTCGTTCCGCTCGGTGGTGGTCGCGGCCACCGCCCTGGTGCTCAACCTGCTGTCGGTCGGCGCGGCCTACGGGTTGCTGGTGCTGGTGTTCCAGCACGGCTTCGCCGCCGGCCTGCTGGGGGTCAGCTCGACCGGGGTGATCATCGACTGGCTCCCGCTGTTCCTCTTCGTGGTGCTCTTCGGGCTGTCGATGGACTACCACGTGTTCGTCGTCAGCCGGATCCGTGAGGCCCACGACAGCGGCCTCCCGACCAGGCTCGCCGTCGCCGAGGGGGTGACGAGGTCGGCCGGCGTCGTGACGAGCGCGGCCGCGGTGATGGTCGCCGTGTTCAGCATTTTCGGCACCCTGTCGATGCTGGAGTTCAAGCAGCTCGGCGTCGGTCTGGCCGCTGCCGTGCTCATCGACGCCACCGTCGTGCGCGCGGTGCTGCTCCCCGCCGCCATGACCCTGCTCGGGCGGCACAACTGGTGGCTGCCGGCCTTCCTCGACCGGCGGCTGCCGCAGCGGGCGCACTGAGCTGAGGCTGCCCGCCCCTGCCCGCCCCTGCCTGCCCCTGCCTGCCCCGCCCCGTTGAGGTCTCCGCGGCGGTGCCCAGCACGACCGACGACCAGTGCCTGCGATCAAAGGGTGCGTTGACTCTCAAACCACCCCAGGCGAGCGGGGCAATGGTCGTCGGTTGGTCCGGCGTGCCCGCCGGGGTTGGTCAGCACCCTCCGGGCGCGGGCACGAGGCCCGACGGGGAGAGAATGGCTGGTATGACGACTCCCGACGCAGGCCCCCAGGGCGACGACACTTCATACCGGATCGAGCACGACACGATGGGCGAGGTGCGGGTGCCGCGCGACGCGCTCTACCAGGCGCAGACGCAGCGGGCGGTGGAGAACTTCCCGATCTCGGGCACCCCCATCGAGCCCGCGCTGATCGCCGCCCTCGGGCGCGTCAAGGGTGCCGCCGCCCGGGTCAACGCCGAGCTCGGGGTCGTGCCGCAGCCGGTCGCCGACGCGGTGGTGGCGGCGGCAGCCCGGGTGGCTGCGGGCGAGCTCGACGGCGAGTTCCCCATCGACACCTTCCAGACCGGGTCGGGCACGTCGAGCAACATGAACACCAACGAGGTCGTCGCCACCCTGGCCAGCCGGTCCCTCGGTGAGCCCGTGCACCCCAACGACCACGTCAACGCCAGCCAGAGCAGCAACGACGTCTTCCCCACGGCGGTGCACCTGGCCGTCACGTCGGCGCTGGTGCTCGACCTCGTGCCGGGGCTGGTCCATCTCGCAGAGTCGTTGGAGCGCAAGGCGACCGAGCTCGACGGCGTCGTCAAGGCCGGTCGCACGCACCTCATGGACGCGACTCCGGTGACCCTCGGGCAGGAGTTCGGCGGCTACGCGGCGCAGGTGCGGTACGGCATCGAGCGGGTCGAGGCCACCCTGCCGCGGGTCGCCGAGCTCCCGTTGGGCGGCACCGCCGTCGGCACCGGCATCAACACCCCGAAAGGCTTCGCCGACAAGGTGATCCGGCTCCTCGCCGACGAGACCGGGCTGCCTCTGAGCGAGGCTCGCAACCACTTCGAGGCCCAGGGTGCCCGCGACGGACTGGTCGAGGCGAGCGGCGCCCTCAAGACCGTCGCGGTCAGCCTGACCAAGATCTGCAACGACCTGCGCTGGATGGGCTCCGGTCCGACCGCCGGGCTGGGTGAGATCGCCATCCCCGACCTGCAGCCGGGCTCGTCGATCATGCCGGGCAAGGTCAACCCCGTCATCTGCGAGGCGACCGTCATGGTGTGCGCGCAGGTGATCGGCAACGACACGACCGTCACGGTGGCGGGGATGCAGGGCAGCTTCGAGCTCAACGTCATGATGCCGGTGATGGCACGCAACGTGCTCGAGTCGATCCGTCTGCTGGCCAACGCCGCTCGTGTGCTCGCCGACCGCTGCGTCGACGGGGTGACCGCGCACGAGGAGCACGCCCGGGCCCTCGCCGAGAGCAGCCCGTCGATCGTCACCCCGCTCAATCGCTTCATCGGCTACGAGCGGGCGGCGTCGGTCGCGAAGACGGCTCTCAAGGAGGGCAAGACCATCCGCCAGGTGGTGCTGGACAAGGGGTTGGTCGACGAGGGCCTGCTGACTCTCGAGCAGCTCGACGCCACCCTCGACGTGCTGTCGATGACCCGCAGGCCCTGACCCGGCCGTGACGGGGCCCGACGCGCGCCCTGACGCGCCGTACGGGACCCACGCCTCTAGAGTCGTTCCATGCCAACGGTGCGTGCCCTCCTCGTCGACCCGGGGGTGCCTGCCACCGAGCTCCTCGCGCCGTTGGAGGCAGCCCTGCGCGGCGGGTCCCCCGTGGCCCCCTACGGCGTGGGCTCGCCCGAGCCGTCCCTGCTCGCCCACGTCGACGGGCAGGGCCCGGCCGTCCCCGACGACCTCGCCCTCTGCGTCGGCACGTCGGGCTCCACCGGCCCGGTCAAGCGGGCGATGCTGACGACCGGCAACCTCGTCACGTCGGCGAGCGCAACCCACGACGTCCTCGGCGGCCCGGGCACGTGGCTGCTCGCCATGCCGGCCCACCACGTCGCCGGCCTGCAGGTACTGGTGAGGTCACTCGTCGCGGGCACGACCCCGGGGGTGCTCGACCTGTCGCCCGGCTTCACCACCGAGGGGTTCGTCGCCGCCACCAGCGAGCTGGTCGACCGCAGCCCCGGGCGCGTCTACACCGCGGTCGTCCCGACCCAGCTGACCCGTCTGCTCGGTGAGGCCCGTGGCCGAGCCAGCCTCGCGGCCTACGACGGGGTGCTGGTGGGGGGCGCGGCGACGAGCGCCGAAGCGCTCCGTACGGCGGCGTCGGCGGGGGTGTGCCTCGTGCGCACCTACGGCGGCAGCGAGACGTCCGGGGGCTGTGTCTACGACGGGCTCCCCCTGCCGGTCAGCTACGTGCACATCGACAACGACGGCCACGTGGTGCTGGGGGGCGCGACCGTGGCCCACGGCTACCTCGGCGAACCGGCCCTCACGGCGGACGCTTTCAGCGTCGACGCGGACGGTGTGCGGTGGTTCCGCACCGACGACCTCGGGAGCCTCGACGACGAGGGCCGCCTCACCGTCAGCGGCCGCGCCGACGACCTGATCAACACCGGTGGGCTCAAGGTGTCACCCGGAGCGGTGGAGGACGCCGTCTCCCGCTTCGTCACCGGCGTGCGTGACGTGGTGGTCGTGGGCTCGCGCCACCCCACCTGGGGGCAGGCGGTGTCGGTGGCGCTCACCCTGCAGCGTGGCGCTCCGGAGCCGACCCTGCGCGACGTGCGCGGGGCCCTGCGTGGCATCCTGCCCGACCACGCCCTGCCCAAGCGGCTGCTGCTGCTCGACGCCATCCCGCAGCGCGGACCCGGCAAGCCGGACCGTCGTGCGCTCACTCGCGCCTTCGATGCCACAATGGAGGATCACCCAGCCGGTCCGTGACGAGATGGTCACTGGTCGGCGGCGCAGGAAGGGAGCCAGCAGGTGCAAGTGGTCCTCACCCTGCTCAGTCTCGGACTGACGATCTACGCCCTCATCGACTGTCTGCAGACCCCTGACGACCAGGTGCGTCACGTCTCCAAGATCTTCTGGGCCGTGCTCATCATCCTCGTGCCCTGGGTCGGCCCCCTCAGCTGGCTCATCGCCGGGCGCAAGCGTGGGGCCCCGGGCCGCCGGGTCGGCGGTCCCCGCGGACCCGAGGACGACCCCGACTTCCTCCGCGGCCTCTGAGCCGACCCGACCTCGTGGCCACTCCCTCTCAGTGGGTCAGCGGTGCCCGCCCGCGCACCCTGCCCGTCGCCGTCGCGCCGGTCGCCGTCGGCACCGCCGCGGCGTTCGCCGGGGGGCGGGCCCAGCTCCTGCCCGCGCTGCTCGCCCTGGTCGTCTCGCTCGCGCTCCAGGTGGGGGTCAACTACGCCAACGACTACTCCGACGGCATCCGCGGCACCGACGACGTGCGGGTGGGACCGGTCCGGCTGGTCGGGCAGCGCCTGGCCGAGCCGGCCGAGGTCCGTCGGGCGGCGGGAGGCAGCTTCGTCGTGGCCGCGGTGTCGGGCCTGTCCCTGGTGGCCATCACCGGCACGTGGTGGCTGCTGCTCGTCGGAGTCGCCTGCGTGCTCGCGGCCTGGTACTACACCGGCGGCAAGCGCCCGTACGGCTACTCGGGTCTCGGCGAGGTCTTCGTCTTCGTCTTCTTCGGGCTCGTCGCGACGCTCGGCACCGAGTACACCCAGTCCGGCGCGGTCAGCTGGCCGGGCCTGCTCGGGTCGGTCGGTGTGGGCGCCCTGGCCACGGCCATCCTCGTGGCCAACAACCTGCGTGACATCCCCACCGACGCCGTCCAGGGCAAGAACACCCTCGCGGTCAGGCTCGGTGACGGGGGCACCCGCACCCTGTACACAGGGCTGGTCGGCGTCTCCGTCGTCGTGGTCCTCGCCTGCTCCATCCTCCAGGTTGTCGCGCCCACTCCCGGCCAGGCGGGCTCCCCGACACCAGTGGGGTACGGCGTGCCGTCGGCCCTCCTCGCTCTCCTCTCCTACGTCCTCGCCCTGCCCCTCCTGCGGGTCCTGCGCCGGGGCGCCACCGGCCGCGACCTCATCCCCGTCCTCGCCGGGACCGGCCGCTTCCAGCTCGTCTGGTCCGTCCTGCTGGCCGCCGGCGTAGCCGCCAGCCCCCACCTCTAACCCGCCCCGCATCCCGGGACCCCCGGGACCCCCGGGAGTCCCCACCCCCCCATTGCCTTCGGAACAACAGAAACCCTTCATTCGGGGCGTCCTACAGCCCCGGAATCAAGGGTTTCTGGTGTTCGGAACCGGTGTCTGGGCGGAAGTGGGTTCTCCACAGGGGGTAGCTCCATCGCTCTGTCCACAGGCGACCCGGACGGGGCTTCCTGGGCGGTCACCCCGGGTGCACCGTGTGGACGTGCGACCGCCCGAGCTTCCCGCCTTCTTCACGACCACCGACGCCCGTAAGGCTGGCGTCGGGGAGGCCAGACTGCGACGCCTGGCCCAGGCCGGGCACGTCACCAGGCTGCGCCGCGGCCTGTATGCAGTGTCGGCTGCGGCACCGACGGGTGCCGGCCGGGCGACGGCGTACCGGAGCCTGGTGCTGGCCTCGAGCGCCGCCCACGGTGACGTCGACGCCGTCAGTCACCTCAGCGCGGCCGCCCTCCATGGGCTCCCCCTGCCCCTGGGGGTGCTCGACACCGTCCACGTGACCAGGGTGTCGGGGTCGCCGCGGACCTGGAGGTCCCCGGGTCTGTGGGTGCACCACGCCGACTCGGTGGAGGCGAGCCTCGTCCACGTCGAGGACGTCATGGTCACGAGCGTCGCCCGCACCGTCGCCGACTGCCTGCGCGCCCACGGACCCCGGGTGAGCGTCCCCATCGCCGACGCGGCTCTGCACCGCGGGCTGACCACGGGGCAGGAGGTGTGGAACGAGCTGACCATGCAGTGCCACTGGGTGGGACGGGTCCTGCGCGCCGACGTGGCCCTCCCCCTGGTCGACGGCCGGCGCGAGTCGTGGCTGGAGTCCTACGCCGCGGTGCGCTTCCACGAATGGGGTATCGACCCGCCCGTCCCGCAGCTCGTCGTCCTCGACGAAGCCCGGCGCTTCGTGGGCCGCGCCGACGCCGGCTGGGAGGCTGACGCGACCGTGGTCGAGCTCGACGGGAAACAGAAGTACTACCTGCCCCGGAGGGGAGCAGGGGGTGCCGCAGGCGCCGGCGAGGGGGAGGGAGAGGGGGAGGGGGAGGTCGACCCCGAGGCGGCCTTCGCTGCGGAGAAGGCCCGGTACGACGCCCTCGGCAACCTCGGGGTGGAGCGCGTGCGCTTCGGGCTCACCGACCTGCTGAGGGACCGCCCGGGTGTCGAGCGTCGCATTCGCGATCGCCGCCGCCTCGGGTCACCGGAACGGTTCACCGGGTCATTCGCGACCCTGCCGGCCCTGGCCATCCCCTGGTTCTGACCACACCCGCCTTCCGAACACGAGAAACCCTTCATTCCGCGCAGTCGCCGACCTCCGAATGGAGGGTTTCTCGTGTTTGGAACACGATGGTGGGCGCGGACGAGCAGCGCCGCCCCCACCAGCACGACCGGCCACAGCAGGCGAGCACGACCAGGGTCCCGATCCCCGGCCGGCGCATGTCACTCCCCGCTTTCGTCGACCCCCAACCGTCAGCCGACCCCTGAGGCCGCCGACTCCGTACAGGCCCCCCTTCCGCTTCCGAACAAGAGAAACCCGTCATTCGAGGGTCGCCGGGCCCACGGAATGGCGGGTTTCTCTTGTTCCGAAGACACGGGCGGGGGGCACGAGACACGGGCGGGGGGCGGGGGGCGGGGTGCGGGGGGCGGGGTGGGCCGAGGGGTCAGCGGTCCTCGAGCTCGGCGTCCTCGGCCTCTTCGTCCTCCCCGACGGCGGCGCGGCGGCGCTCGGCCCGCTCCTCCACCTTGGCAGCGAGCCGGTTGCTCATGGCGTCTCGGTCGCGGCGCAGGAAGAAGTACGAGACGACGAGCGAGGTGAGGGCCGACAGGACCAGGAGCAGCGGCTGCTGGTCCTGGCTGCGCAGCCCGATCAGCCAGAAGAGGATGAGGCAGCCGAAGAAGATCATCAGCCGCATCACCGAGTAGCGCAGGACGGTGTTCTTCATCAGGCCGCCCGTCCTACTTGAGGCCGGAGTAGCTGTGCAGCCCGCTCGCGTAGAGGTTGACGACGGTGAAGTTGAGGATCACGCAGACGTAGCCGACCAGCGCGATGGCCATCGCCCGCCTCGGCTCCCAGCCCGCCGTCGCCCGCGCGTGCATGTAGGCCGCGTAGATCACCCAGATGACGAAGGTCCAGACCTCCTTGGGGTCCCAGGTCCAGTAGGCGCTCCACGCCTTCTGCGCCCAGATCGCGCCCGCGATGAGCGTGAAGGTCCACAGGATGAAGCCCACCATGTTGAGCCCGTAGGCCGTGCGCTCGAGCCGGGCAGCTGACGGCAGCGACTCCATGAAGGTCGTCCGCGACGGCGGCTGCTCCTCACGCCTGCGCTTGATGAGGTAGACGATCCCCATCGAGAAGCCGATGGTGAAGACGCCCACGGCGAGGATCGCGACCATGACGTGGATGACGAGCCACACGCTCTTGAGGGCCGGCACGAGCTCGGCGGCCTCGGTGTAGAAGGCGAAGAGGGCCAGGCCGAGGGTCAGCAGCACCGGCCCGACGACGAAGAGCCCGAGCCACTCCCACCGGTTGCGCTTGACCAGCACACTGAAGCCGAGGGCCACGGCAGCCGCACCGGCGACCGCGAACTCGAACATGTTGCCCCATGGCGGGCGCATGACCGCGATCCCGCGCATGACCACGGAGGCGATGACGACGGCGGTGCCGAGCCAGGTGACGGCGACCGCCATCCCGGCCGTCTTGCGGGCCCGCGGCGACGGCTCGGCCGGGACGGTGCCGGAGCGGTCGTCCACCGCGTCGACGCCGTCCGCCCCGCTGCCCGCAGCATCGCTATCGACACGACGAACCTCACCGACCCCGTCGGTCGTCCCGCCCTCGACGACGTCCTGCGAGGCGTCGGTGTCCTCGACCCCACCCGGTCCGCCTGACCCGACCAGCGCCCTGGCGCGCTTCGGGGTCACCGTACGGGTGCGCTCGACCCGCTCGGGCCCCAGCGCCGCGAGGTGGAACGCGAAGAGCAGCATCGCGATCGTGAAGACCGCCATGGCGGAGTAGAGCGCGATGTTGGAGAGGCTGACGAGCGTCTTCGAGACGTCACCGGTCATGGCGTGTCCGTTCTTCTGTGAGCTCGTCGCGCAGCACGGTGAGCAGCGAGGCGAGGCCGGGATCGGCGTTCTTGGCCAGTCCACCGATGGTGACCACGGTACGTGGTGCGGCGTCCGGCGGTGCATCTGGTCCGCCAGCCGCACCGGGAGCAGCAGAGCCAGGAGCAGCAGGGGCAGGAGCCACCCGGATGAAGACCCGCCGGCGCCGCACGAGCAGCGAGGCCAGCAGCCCGAGCAGGGTGGCGAGGGCGGCGACGAGGGTGAAGCCCTTACCCGGGTCGACGCGCGCCGAGAGCCCAGCCCAGCGCTCGACGCGGTCGAAGCTCACGGTGCCCCGCCCCCCAGGCAGCTCGTAGGACTGTCCCGGCTTCAGCCGCAGGAGCAGCGGTTGCCCCTTGGCGTTGTCGACCGCCTTGAGGCCGGCCGTGTCGAGGCTGTAGACCGACTGAGACCGGTTGCCGAGGTAGAGATCGCCCTCCCACACCGACAGGGCGATCTCGGGGTTGACCAGGTCGGGGAAGGTCGACCGCGGCCCGTTGGCGTAGGTCGGGTCGACCGTCGGCATGAAGACCCCGCTGAAGCCGAGGTTCTGCGGGCGGGCCGACACCACCTTGACCGCGCCGGTCGAGGTGTAGTTGTTGTCCTGGGCAAGGAACGGGGTGGCCTGCGAGTAGAGGACCTTGCCCTTCGCGTCCTTCACGGTGATGACGGGCGAGTAGCCGTTGCCGAGGAGGTAGACGTCGACGCCGTCGAGCGTGACGGGGTTGTTGGGGCTGATCGTCTGGACCACCGGCGTCTGACCGGGCTGCTCGGTCGTCTTGACGTGCGCGGTGAACTCGCGCGGCGCGCCGAACTGCGCGCCGCCGACCTGCTCCTCGAAGCGCACGTCGAGCTTGGTGAGGTCGATGGTGAAGGGCGGCAGGTTGCTGAGGTCGGTGAGCGGCCCCGGGCTGAGGGTGTTGTACGACGTCACGGTCGAGCCGAACGACTCGCCCTCGCTGACGATCACGTCACCCCGCCACCCGACGAGATGGCTCGCGGCCACCCCGACGATGATGGCGCACAGGGCGACGTGGAAGACGAGGTTGCCGGTCTCGCGCAGGTAGCCGCTCTCGGCGCTCACCGACTCGCCGTCGTACGAGCTGACGCGGAAGCGCTTGCGCCGCAACAGCTTCCGTGCGTCCTCACGCGCCTCTTCGGGGGTGCCGGCACAGGTGAAGGAGAGGTGGTCGGGCAGCCGGTCCAGCCGGCGCGGAGCGCGCGGCGGCTGCGCGCGCATGGCCCGCCAGTGCAGCTTGCTCCGGGGCACGATGCACCCGACGAGCGAGACGACCAGCAGCAGGTAGATCGAGGCGAACCACGGGGAGGCGTAGACGTCGAAGACGCTCAGCCGGTCGAGGATCGGGCCGAGGGTGGTGTGCGCGTCGAGGTAGTCGGTGACGCGCACCGAGTCGATCGAGCGCTGCGGGAAGATCGACCCCGGCACCGCCGCGACCGACAGCAGCAGCAGCAGGAAGAGGGCGGTGCGCATCGAGGTGAGCTGCCGCCAGGCCCAGCGGGCCCAGCCCAGCGGCCCGAGGCGGGGCTGCGTGATGGGCTCACGCGGCGGCGGTATGGAGCCGCCGGCAGTCGCCGTGGTGCCCTCCGCGGCGCCCCCTGCCGCAGCCTTGGCTTCGGTGCTGGTCGTCATCTAGAGCACCGTC